>NZ_CP104209.1:0-347500 GCF_025244765.1 Empedobacter stercoris
ATAACTGCAAATTCTGTGTGGGAAAAATGCTTGTCTTTTATCAAAGACAACATTGCGGAAGATGCATTCAATACATGGTTTGTTCCGATTCGTCCGGGCAAACTAAATAATAATGTTTTAACAATACAAGTACCAAGTAAATTTTTTTACGAATGGTTAGAGGAACATTATATCAAAATTTTAAAAAGTGCCTTACAAAAAGAACTTGGTTCTGATGCGAAATTAGTTTATAGTATTTTGATGGACCAAAAGTCACAAGGACGTGAACCATTTACCGTTCGTATTCCAAGCTCGAACAAAGAAAAACCTCGCCCACAAGAGGTTGAAGCGCCAATGAATTTACAGGCGGGTAAAATGATGAATCCTTTTATTATCCCAGGATTACAAAAACTTAAAATTGATTCACAGTTAAATCACAATTATACCTTCAGTAATTTTATCGAAGGAGAATCAAACCGATTAGCTCGTGCTGCTGGTCGTGCGATTGCCAAACGTCCAGGAGGGACTTCGTTCAATCCACTTTTTATTTATGGTGGAGTAGGATTAGGAAAAACTCATTTGGTGCATGCGATAGGTTTAGAAGTAAAAGATTTACATCCAGAGAAAACGGTTTTGTATGTTTCGACAGAGAAATTTACACAACAATTTATCGAAGCTGTAAAAAATAATAATCAAAATGATTTCATTCACTTTTATCAAATGATTGATGTTTTGATTATGGATGATATTCAGTTTTTATCAGGAAAAACAAAAACGCAAGAAGTTTTCTTCCATATATTTAACCACTTACATCAAAGAGGAAATCAAATTATTTTGACTTCGGATAAATCTCCTGCAGATATCCAAGACATGGAAGATCGTTTGATTTCTCGTTTTAAATGGGGATTATCAGCAGATTTGCAAAATCCAGACTACAATACACGTCTATCTATTTTGAAACAAAAATTAGAAAATGACGGAATCGAATTCCCTGACGAAGTAATGGATTATATCGCTCAAAATATTGATACAAATGTGCGCGAATTAGAAGGTTCTTTGAATTCTATCATTGCACAAGCAACATTAAATAAACGCGAGATTACGTTAGATCTTACAGCACGTACACTCTCTAAATTGGTGCAAACGGCTCGTAAAGAAATTTCAATTGATTATATTCAAAAAACGGTTTGCGAATATTTTAAAGTGAAGATGGAAGATATTCAATCTAAAACACGTAAACGCGATGTGGTACAAGCGCGTCAATTGGCGATGTATTTTGCAAAACAATACACAAAAGCCTCGTTGGCGAGTATCGGTTCTCAAATTGGTAAACGTGATCACGCAACTGTTTTGCATGCTTGTAAAACAGTTAAAAACTTACAAGAAACAGACAAGCAATTCCGTGGTTATATCGAAGATATTTCGCGTAAAATTGCTGATTAAATAGTTAATACTTTTTCTATGAAAATTTTAATGGTTTGTTTGGGGAATATTTGTCGTTCTGCCTTGGCAGAAGGTATTTTACAAGCAAAGGTTGGCGACAATCATTTGGTAGATTCTGCTGGTACAGGAAATTGGCACGTTGGCGAACAACCAGACAGACGCTCCGTTGCAGTGGCAAAGAAATATGGCGTTGATATTTCCGATCAACGTGCGATGCATTTCAATCTAATCTTTTTCGAAGAATTTGATTTGATTTTTGCAATGGATAAACAAAACTCGATCGATTTGCAGCAATTAGCTCGTAACGAAGAAGAAAAAGAAAAAGTAAAATTAATCCTGAAAGAAGGGACAGGTCTTGCGCACAATGTACCTGATCCTTATTACGATGGCGAAGATGCTTTCGAGCATGTTTACCAATTATTAGATGAAGCCACTGACGGTATCATCAAAAAATACAATCTTTAAAAAATAATTATGAATACGGCTAAAGTTTATTTGATTCCTTCGCTATTAGGCGAAAGCGAACACAGTAGAGTATTGCCTTTATACAATCTTGATATTATTCGTTCGTTAACTACTTTTGTCGTGGAAAACGAGAAATCTGCACGTAAGTTTATCAAGCAAGTTTGTCCCGAAAAAGTACAAGCCGATTTAGATATTTACATTCTTAACAAAGATACAGAACCAGAAGAGCTGTTCGATTTGATTAAATTATTGGACAAAGGAATCTCCTTGGGTATTATCTCCGAAGCTGGTTTACCTGCTGTTGCCGATCCGGGTGCACAGTTGGTAAAGGTGGCGCAACAAAAACGAATTCAGGTTGTACCTTTAGTAGGTCCATCGTCGATTCTTTTGGCTTTGATGGCCTCTGGAATGAATGGTCAAAACTTTGCGTTTCATGGCTATTTACCTATCGATAAAACCGAACGTAAAAAGAAATTAGCACATTTAGAAAACGAAAGTGCAAAGACTGGAATTGCTCAAATTTTTATGGAAACGCCTTATCGTAATAATCAAATGGTAGACGATTTAACGAAAATTCTTCGTGCCGAAACCAAGATTTGTGTGGCGTGTCATATTACTTTAGACGACGAAGATATTCGTACCTTATCAATCAAAGAGTGGAAAAATGAACAATACGATTACCACAAACGTCCCGCAATTTTTGTGATGCAAGCTTAAACTAATTTTTTAAACTAATAGATCAACACTTCGTGTCGCTTTTCACGAGTCGTTGTTTCAAAGTAAATAAAATAGCCAACTTCCATTACACTGCCCCCAAAAAGTTAGACACTTTTGGGGGCATTTTTTATGACAAGAAAAGTAAAATATGGTGTAGCATTTAAGTTACGCTGTGTGAAAGAAGTTTTAGAAAAACATCGAACAATACGTTCAATTAGTAAAAAAGAAAATATACATGCTTCTTTTTTAAAGAAATGGGTTTCTGATTATCATAATCAAGGAATTTCAGGTATAGAACCTAAAAAAAACCAAACGTATAGCGTTGAATTTAAGTTGAAAGTTATTAAGACTATAACTAGTCAATATCTTAGTTTACGTGAAGCCAGAGTTAAATTTAATATTCCAAGTGAATCGGTTATTATAAAATGGCAAAAAGATTTTGCTACCTTTGGAATAGACGGATTAAAACCCAAACCAAAAGGCCGTCCCAAGACTATGAGCACATCTAAAGGTAGACCTAAAAAATCGAAACAACCATTATCAAGAGAAGAAGAACTATTGTTGGAGATTGAACGTTTACGTTGTGAGAATG
The DNA here is from genome assembly GCF_025244765.1 of Empedobacter stercoris. NCBI lineage: Bacteria > Pseudomonadati > Bacteroidota > Flavobacteriia > Flavobacteriales > Weeksellaceae > Empedobacter > Empedobacter stercoris. The sequence goes on from NZ_CP104209.1 coordinate 3,197, forward strand.
CACTCTTAAAAAAGTTCAATGCCTTAATTCAAGCCGAGGAAGAAAAACAAAAGAAACTTGGACGCAAGCCATAAATGAATTAAGGTCAGAATTTCATCTAAATTTACTTTTAGATTGTACACATATGGCTAGAAGCAGCTTTTACTATCATATTTCACGTAGTAAAACAGATAAATACGAGGAATTAAAACTTAAGATAAAATCCATTTATCATCAGCATAAAGGGCGATATGGCTATCGACGAATTACCGATGAATTAAGAAAATCAGGAACTATCATCAATCATAAAACTGTTCTTAAACTGATGAATAGCTTAGGATTAAAGAGTTTGATTCGAAGAAAAAAATACAAATCTTACAAAGGAGAACAAGGAAAGATTGCACCAAACATCTTGCAAAGAGCATTTAAGGCTGATAAACCCAACCAAAAATGGGTAACAGATGTTACCGAGTTTAAAGTAAAAGATAAAAAACTATATTTATCACCAATAATGGATCTGTACAATCAAGAAATTATCAGCTATGAGTTAAGCGAACGACCTGTTTTTAATCAAGTAACTCAAATGCTTAAAAAGGCATTTAAAATAACGAAAGACACTAAAGATTTGATATTACATTCAGATCAAGGATGGCAATATCAAATGAAACAATATCAGGCTTTATTAAATGAAAAAGGAATCATACAAAGTATGAGTAGAAAAGGAAATTGCTTAGATAATGCTATTATCGAGAATTTCTTCGGAATACTGAAATCGGAACTATTTTATTTACAAAAATTTAATTCTATTGAAGAGCTAAAAAAAGAAATAAAACAATACATTTACTATTACAATAACGATAGAATAAAATCGAACTTAAATAAAATGAGCCCGATACAATATCGAACTCATTTTTATAATTATTAATTTTTAATCTGTCCAAACTTTTGGGTGCAGTCTACCATAAGTTGGCTATTTTATTTAATCATTTTTTGTATCTGTTGAGTATTAATAAAAAAATAACTATCTTAATACGAATTAATTAACCAAAAAAATATGCTATGGCAATAAAATTTAACTTAGTAGAAAAACCGCAACCAGGAGTAGCTAGAGGAGGTGTAAAAAAATGGTATGCAAGCGCAAAAACAGATGGTGAAGTTAGCATCGACGAATTAACAGCAGAAATAGAAAAGTTCTCTGCACTTTCTGAAGCTGATATTCGAGTGTAATCTTCCCTTAACTAGCTACATTCAAAACTAATGATTCCACTGATTATTACTACAATTATCTTGCTGAAATGTTGGAAATTCACTTGTATTCGGTTTATTTATTTTTCCATATTTCAACAAAAACTCGTGCGGAGTAAGGTATCCGAGGCTTGCGTGCGGTCTCTCATTGTTATACATCCACATCCAAGCTTGAAAGAATATGTTGAATTGCTTGATTGTTGAAAACTAAAACAATCCAAAACTTCTTGTCTAAATGTACGATTAAAACGTTCGATCAAACTATTTTGCGTCGGTTGACCAGGCTGAATATAAATCAATTCAATAGACTGATTATGATACCAATCTTTTAGTGCGTTTGCAATAAATTCTGGTCCATTATCGACTCTTATTCGCTCTGGTTTTCCTCTCCATTGAATTAAATTCTCAAGTTCTCTTACTGCTCGTCCTGAAGGTAAACTTGTATCGATACAAATACTCAAAATTTCTCGATTAAAATCGTCTATAATATTCAAACTTCTCACGCTTTTTCCGTTTTCTAAACTATCACGCATGAAATCCATACTCCACGTTACATTTGGATAAATCGGACGTAAAAGTGGCTCTTTAATCCTTGCAGGAAGTCTTTTTTTACGTAGGTTAAGTTTCATCGAAGTGTAAATTCGATAAACTCGTTTATGGTTCCATGAATAGTTCAACTTTCTAAGCCGATGAAACATCTACCAAAAAACCCATGTTTTGTTTAAATCCGCTAATGAAGAGAGTTCTTGAATGATTAAATCGTCCTGATTGTTACGTTTGGGACGATAATAAAACACCGATGTCCTGATACAAAACAATATACAAGCCTGACGAAGACTGAGTTTAAATTCCTCGCGAGAAAAATCAACCAGTTCGCGTTTTTCGTCAGGCGTTAGAGTTTTTTTTCGATAACAGTTTTTAAACCGTATTTTGAAGGGTTGATTCTGCAACAATCTTTTTATATTGGACTAATTCTTTCTCCATTTCTTTTAACTGTTTGAGTTGATTAGCATCCATTCCCGAATATTTACTCTTCCATTGGTAAAAAGTCGGTTGACTGATTCTGTATTCACGACAAATTTCCAAAACGGTTTTGCCTTTGTCCTGTTCAGAGATAATCTTGATGATTTGTACTTCTGAAAATTTGCTTTTTTTCATACTTCATAATTTAAAAAATATTCTACTTTTATGCGTAGCTTTTTTTGGGGAAGATTACAAAAAGGCAAACGTTAGTTTGCCTTTTACTTTATTGTGAATTAATATGTTGTTTTTAAACAACATATTTGGAACAGTACCGTACCCTACCTTTTAATAAATTTAAAAGCTTCAAAGTTTTTATTATATAATTCTTTATTGCAAAAATTTTCAAAACTTCTGATTATGATAGAATCTTTTTTGTAAACATACATAATAGGCTCTCCTTTTTTCTTTATTACAGTATCACCTATTTTTATATACTTACTAATTCCAATCAAAGACCTATTTTCTGTAGATAAAATTTCTTTATTTTTTGTTTTTAAACTCAGACCTTCTATAAAAACTTTTGGAAAAGACTGCTCTTTTGTTAAATTTTTTGTTACAATTATATTGCTTTCAAGATTATTAATATCATCATAAAATCTCTCACAATTATCACATGAGATAAAAAACAATATTATCATTATAAGAATCCCAAATTGGATATATTTAGAAAAGAATATTTTCATATTTAATGTAAATCATAAATTTAACAAAAAAACCCTTTCTAAAAACATTCAGAAAGGGTTTAAAAAATTATTTTAAATCTGTTAGTTCGCTGTTTCAGTTTCTTCTACAGATTCTTCTTTTTGTGCATTTGGTAATTCACCTTTGAACAAGAACGAAATAATTTCTTTGTTCACTGTATCTAACATTCTTTGGAAGATATGGAAAGACTCTTGTTTGTAAACAACCAACGGATCTTTCTGCTCGTAAACTGCATTCTGAGACGTTTTACGTAAATCATCAACATCACGTAAATGCTCTTTCCAGTTATCATCGATTAAACTTAATACAACCGATTTTTCGAAATCTTTGATTAATGTTTTTCCATGAGATTCGTACGCTTCTTTCAAATCACAAACAACTGTCATTTGACGCAATCCATCTGTAAACGGCACTTGAATACGAGAGAACATATGACCTTGATTTTCGAAAACATTCGAAATAACAGGGAAAGCAGTTTCTGCAACATACTGCATACGTGCTTTGTAATCTGCAATTGCCGCGTCGTATGTGATGTTTGTTAACTCTTTTACAGATTTAGATTTAAATTCGTCTTCTGTAACAGGAGTTCCCATTGTGAAGTATTTAATTAAATCTAATTCATATTGTCCAAAGTCTTCAAAATCTTTGTTTGAACTTACAACAGAAGCAGCTACATCATAAATCATGTTTGCAATATCTACTTCCAAACGATCTCCAAATAATGCATTGTGACGACGTTTGTAAATTACTTCACGTTGTTTATTCATTACATCATCATATTCTAATAAACGCTTACGGATACCAAAGTTGTTTTCTTCTACTTTTTTCTGTGCACGTTCAATTGATTTTGTAATCATAGAGTGTTCAATTACATCTCCATCTTTGTGTCCCATACGGTCCATTAACTTTGCAATTCGTTCTGAACCGAATAAACGCATTAATGAATCTTCTAACGAAACAAAGAATTGAGAAGATCCTGGGTCTCCTTGACGACCAGCACGACCACGTAACTGACGGTCTACACGACGAGAATCGTGACGTTCTGTACCAATAATTGCTAAACCTCCAGAATCTTTTACTTCTTTTGTTAATTTAATATCGGTACCACGACCAGCCATGTTCGTTGCAATTGTTACAGCTCCTGGTTTACCAGCTTCTGTTACAATATCAGCCTCGCTTTTGTGTAATTTAGCATTTAAAACGTTGTGATTAATACCACGCAATTTTAACGCTTTTGATAATATCTCAGAAATCTCAACGTTTGTTGTACCAACTAAAACTGGACGTTTGTCATCTTGTGATAAGCGAACAATTTCCTCGATTACTGCTTTATATTTTTCACGATTTGTTTTGAAAACAATATCATTTTTATCATGACGTAAAATAGGACGGTTTGTTGGAATAGAAACAACATCTAATTTGTAAATTTCCCAAAATTCACCTGCTTCAGTTTCCGCAGTACCAGTCATACCTCCTAATTTGTTGTACATACGGAAGTAGTTTTGTAATGTAATTGTCGCAAACGTTTGTGTAGCTGCTTCAATTTTTACATTTTCTTTCGCTTCAATTGCTTGGTGTAATCCATCAGAGTAACGACGACCATCCATAATACGTCCTGTCGATTCGTCAACGATTTTTACTTCACCATCAACTACTACATATTCGATATCTTTTTCGAATAAAGTATAGGCTTTTAACAATTGACTTAATGTATGAATACGCTCCGATTTGATAGAGAAATTACGGAAGAATTCTTCTTTCATTTTAAGAATTTCTTCTTTATCTTTTCCAGAGTTTTCAATTGCTCCAATATTTGTCGAAACATCTGGTAAAATGAAAAAATTCTCGTCTTCCATTCCTTTAGACAAATACTCAATTCCTTTATCTGTTAAATCTGATTGATTTTGTTTTTCATCAATTACAAAGTATAAATGCTCATCAACTTTTGGCATTTCTCGGTTGTTATCTTGAATGAAATGCGCTTCTGTTTTTTGTAATTGAGCACGAATACCATCTTGAGATAAGAATTTAATTAATGGTTTGTATTTCGGTAAACCACGATAAACTTGGTACAATTTGAAACCACCTTCTTTTGTATCTCCTTGTTTGAATAATGTTTTCGCTTCGTTTAATGTTTTTCCTAACATCTCACGTTGCATTTGGTATAGACGATCAATTTTTGGTCGTAACACATCAAATTCGTGACGATCTCCTTGTGGTACTGGACCAGAAATAATCAATGGAGTACGAGCATCATCAATTAATACAGAATCGACCTCATCGACAATTGCAAAGTTTAACTCACGTTGCACCAAAGCGTCTGGCGTGTTTGCCATATTGTCACGTAAATAGTCGAAACCAAATTCGTTATTTGTACCATAAACAATATCAGAAGCATATGCTTCGCGACGACCTGGTGAATTTGGTTGATGGTTATCAATACAATCAACAGATAATCCATGAAATGAGAAAATAGGACGCATCCACGCCATATCTCGTTTTGCTAAGTAATCATTTACAGTTACCAAGTGAACTCCACGACCTGTTAAAGCATTTAAGTAAATTGGTAAAGTTGCAACCAAGGTTTTACCTTCACCGGTTTGCATCTCTGCAATACGACCTAAGTGTAAAGCAGAACCACCAATAAACTGTACATCATAATGAGACATGTCCCATGTTACTTGACGACCAGCAGCATCCCAAGAGTTTCTCCAAATAGCAGTGTTTTCGTCTTTTAATGAAACGAAATCATGTCCACGTTGAACTAATGTTTTATCAAAATCAGATGCAGTTACTTCTAAAGTTTCATTTTCTGTAAAACGTTTACCTGTCTCACGCATTACTGCGAAAGCTTCAGGTAAAATTTCTAATAAAATCTTTTCTTCAATTTCGTAAGCTTGTTTATTGATTTTATCAATTTCAGTATACAAGTCTTCTTTTTCTCCAAAATCTTCAGTTTCTTCTACTTTTTTCTTTAGCTCATCAATTTGAGCTTTCAGTTCTTTAGTAGCTTCTATTAATTGAGTTTTGAAACCTGTCGTTTTTTCTCTTAATTCATCTATAGTTAATGAACCAAGTGATTGACCTGCTTGATTGGCAAGGTCAACATATTTTTGTAATTCTTTTACGTCTTTTGCATTCTTATCACCTAAGAATCCTTGTAAAATTTTGTTTAAAATATTCATATTTTTCTGCGTTCTTCGTCAAAATTAGCCACAATATATTTGAGACTAATTAAGATGCAAATATACGTTAACTATGTTAGTTATAGATTATAGAATCGAAAAAAGCCCCAATTCGGGCTTTTTTTATTTTAATATTCGTCCTCGTTCCAAAGGAAATCATCGTCCGTTGGATAGTCAGCCCAAATTTCTTCAATGCTTTCGTAAGAATCTCCTTCGTCCTCAATAGATTGTAGGTTTTCTACCACCTCCAAAGGTGCACCAGTACGAATTGCGTAATCGATTAATTCATCTTTAGTTGCTGGCCAAGGTGCATCACTCAAATAAGATGCTAATTCTAAAGTCCAATACATAGCTTATATTTTTTATTATTAGTAGAGATAATTAAACTCTAATTTGTTTTAAAATTCGATTTTTTGCAAATCAAATAATTTGCCAAAGTCAAACTGTCAGTCTTTATGTTAAAATTAAATTTTTTCGTTGTCTTTATTTATTTAATTTTATGCCTAAATATAACGAAAATGGACACGAATATAACAAAATTATTTGCAATAAAATATCCAATTATTCAAGGAGGTATGATTTGGAACAGTGGTTGGCGTTTAGCATCGGCTGTTAGTAATGCTGGAGGGCTTGGTTTAATAGGTGCTGGAAGCATGTATCCTGATGTTTTGCGGGAACACATAAAAAAGTGTAAAGCAGCTACTAATCATCCTTTTGGCGTAAATGTACCAATGCTTTATCCTAATATTGAAGAAATTATGCAGATAATTGTGGAAGAAGGTGTGAAAGTTGTTTTTACTTCTGCTGGAAATCCAAAAACGTGGACAGAAATTTTAAAAAAAGAAGGCATTACAGTAACGCATGTTATCAGTAGTACAAAATTTGCGTTAAAATCTCAAGAAGCTGGAGTTGATGCTGTCGTGGCAGAAGGTTTTGAAGCAGGTGGACATAATGGCAGAGAAGAAACAACGACTTTATGTCTTATTCCAAATGTAAAACGACAAATCGATATTCCTTTAATTGCAGCAGGAGGAATTGGTACAGGTTCTCAAATTTTGGCAGCTTTTGCTCTTGGTGCTGATGGTGTACAAATTGGATCTCGTTTTGCAGCTACGCAAGAATCGTCTGCTAATCAAGCTTTCAAGGAAGTGATTGTAAGTGCAAAAGAAGGCGATACACAATTAACATTGAAAGAATTGGCACCAGTACGTTTGATTAAGAATGAATTTTATAATCAGGTGCAACAAAAATATCAACAAGGAACAACTGCGGAAGAGTTGAAAGAGCTTTTAGGTAGAGGTCGTTCTAAAAAAGGAATGTTTGAAGGTGATTTGGTAAATGGTGAATTAGAAATAGGACAAGTTTCTGCATTAATTGATTCAATTCCAACTGTACAAGAAGTTTTTGATGATTTAATCTTAGGTTTCAATCAAGCGAAAGAAAATATTTTACGATTTTAATTCCAACTATTTTATATTTTTACAAAGGGTGCCTTTACACTGCCCCCAAAAGTGTCTAACTTTTTGGGGCTGTGTATATTGGTTGAGCTTTTTAAATTAAAAAATAATTAGAAAATACTTTAAATTCATTTTATCTTGGTCAATTTCATTAATTTTGAAAAAAAGGATAGTGTATGCAAATTTTAGTAATCGAAGATGATAAGCGAATTAGCGATTTTTTAATCAAAGGACTAGAAGAAAATGGATATTTGGTTATGCTTTGTAAAGATGCAGAAACTGTTTTAGATGAATTTATTACGATTCAGTTTGATTTGATTATTTGTGACATTATGTTACCAAAAATGGATGGAATTCAGCTTGTACAAACACTTCGTTACAAGAAAATATTCACTCCAATATTGATGTTAAGCGCTTTGAATACAGTTCAAGATAAAGTATCCGCTTTAGATTATGGTGCAGATGATTACATTACAAAACCATTTCATTTCGACGAATTATTATCGCGAATCAAAGCTTTGACGCGCCGGAATCAGTTTCGTTCGCAAGAAGCTCCTGAAAATAAATTGATTTTTGATGATTTAGAAATTGATTTGGATCAATACAAAGTTTTTGTAAATAAAGAAGAAACAGAACTTTCTCCCCGAGAATTTAAGTTGTTGAATTATTTAATCGAAAATATAGATAAAACCGTTACTCGTATCCAAATTTTAAATGCGGTTTGGGGAATAACATTCGATAATCACACCAATGTTGTGGATGTTTACATTTCGTATTTGCGTAATAAAATAGAGAAAAATGGTACGAAATATATTCACACGGTAAAAGGCGTTGGTTATATGTTTAAAGCCTAACTTATGAAATTAAAACACCGATTAGCACTTTATTCAGTCGTTATTTTCAGTATCATTATTCTGATTGTTTCTACAATTATTTACTTTTCTTTTTATACCGAAATGGAGAAAAAAGAGATCAAATCATTGCAGAATAAGACACTTTTGGCTTCTATTTATTATTTAGAAAAGGACGAATTACCTGTTTTAGAACATAATAATATCAAAAGTCAATTAGAGAAGACGATTTCCCGAAAAAATATTTTAATTGTTGATCATAACAACAAAAAATACAATGGAAATATGTCTTCTAATAAAGATATTTCAACCAATTTTATAGAAAATATTCGTGCCAATAAATCCGATTTTTTTACAAGTAAAGATTTCTTTTATAACGGAATTTTTTATCATGATAACGAAGGTGATTTTGTTGTAATCACGCGTGAATCTAAACAAGAATTTAACGAACAAATGCAATCGTTACTTCAAATTTTGATTTCGGTTTCATTGGTTGGGTTGATTTTTATTTATCTATTTTCTAATTTTTTAGGAATAATTGCTTATGAGCCGATCACAAAAATTATTGAACAAATAAAAGAGCGTGATGCGAAGAATTTCACTGAACCTTTAAAGCTCAATAGGTCGTATGCAGAAATTGAGGATTTAATCAAAACCTACAATCACTTTATTGATCGAATGGCGCAAACTTTTAATGTACAAAAGAATTTTATTGATTATGTTTCGCACGAGTTACGAACGCCAATTACTGCATTATTAGGGACTTTAGAGGTGACAAATCATAAAAAAAGAACGCTCGAAGAATACGAAAACGTAATTGTACAGCTGAAACAATATACGAATGATTTGCAAGAAACGTTAGACCAAATGATGTTACTTTCGGGAGCAAAAACGAGTTTTGAATTTAGTCAAATTCGGATTGATGAAGTAGTTTGGCAAGTGATTGAAAATGCTGTTTTGTATCATCAAGCACGTATAAATGTGGATTTACAAGTCGAAAATAATCAATTGTTAACCATTCAAGGAAATGAAAAATTATTAGAAGTTGCGTTGAATAATTTAGTAAGTAACGCAATAAAATATTCGAACAATCAACCGATTTTAGTACAGTTTTTGGAAATTAATCATCGTTTACAAATTCATATTTCCGATTTAGGAATTGGTATTTTAGAAACCGATATCAAACAAATTAAACAAAACTTTTTTCGAGGAAAAAATACGCAAGATTTTCAAGGAAAAGGCATTGGACTTTCGATGGCGAATATTATTTTTACACTTCATCAAATTGATATCGAAATTGTTCCGAATAAACCTAAAGGAACGATTGTTAAACTCATTTTCTAATCTACTTTTAATCTAACTTAAAACTCACCTTAATCTTACACTTTTACTTTTGAATTTTCAAAAAGAGTAGAAGTGAAGAAGATCTATTATACAGCAATTCCAATTGTTCTTGCGATGCAAACACAGGCGCAAAACATAACGTTGGACAATTTAGAAGCAGCGTTTTTACAAAAAAATTATGCGCTTATTGCGAATAAATTCAATGTAGACAGAATTGATGCTGAAATTATTCAGGAGAAATTATGGCAAAATCCAACGTTGAGTATTTCTGAGGTTAATCTTTGGAAAACTTATAATGTAGAAGAACAGCCTTATTTATTCGGTAAATACGGGAAAAATCAACAAATTTCTGTCGAATTAGAGCAATTAATTGAAACCGCTGGTAAACGAAAAAAGCGTGTTGCGATTAAAGAATTAGAGAAGAGTTCTGCACTTTTTGAGTATGAGGAATTATTGCGTGAGCTGAAAAAAGAATTAAGACAAACATATTTTTCGTTAGCGCGTATTCAATCTGAAAAGAAAGAATTGCAAAATAGCGTTGATTTGTTTGAACAAATGATGACGCAATATCAGCGACAAGCAGATTTAAAAAATGTTCCGAAAGCAGATTTTTACAGACTTCAAACCGAATTAATAGATTTACAAAAAGATCAAATTGAGCTAGAAAATCAAGAAATTGAATACATCAATAAACTTCGATTGTTAACGCAAAACTCAGATTTAAATGTAAATGAAATCGATTTTTCAAGATTCAATTCTCACTCCAAATCAATTCCATTTAATGCTAAACAATTAGCGAAAGAGCAAAATATAGCGTTAAAAAAACAAGAGAATGAAATCAATTTAGCTGAAAAACAATTGATTTTAGAAAAAGCACAACGTACACCAGATTTGGCTTTTCAAGTAAATTATGATCGAGGTGGAAATATTATGCGCGATTTTGTTGGTGTTGGTGTAAGTATTGATTTACCGATTTTCAATACGAATAAAGGAAACATCAAAGCTTCTGAAATTGTACTGAATCAACAACAAATTACGAAAAATGCGCTACATTCTGAGTTAGATATTTCGATCGATCGACTTCAAAATCAAATTAGTCAATTGGATAAAGCACTTATTCAGTGGAAAAAATTGAATAATCAAGAGCAATTAACCATGATTGACAATTATAAAAAACATCTCCAAAATAAACAAATCACTTTACTAGAATTTATTGATTTTACGCAGGCTTATCGAGAATCTCAACAAGCTTATTTTGATTTGTTAGAGAATTATCAAAACACATTCGAAGAATTAAATTATATCGTTGGACAAGATTTATAAGATGATGAAAAAAGCTTTATATTTTTTAGCTGCTTTTACCTTGGTTTTAAGTAGTTGTAACAAACAAGAACCCCAGAAAGAAGCGGTAAAAGAAGACAAATTTTGTTTGAACGAACAACTGAAAAAATCAACTGAAATTGTAGCTGTTTTAGAGCAGCCGATTCACGAACATTTAACCTTGTCAGGAAAAATTGAATACAACGAAAATGATTTGGTTGGTTTTAAAAGTTTGCTGCAAGGAGTGGTAGATAAAGTGAATTTTGAATTAGGCGATTATGTTCGTCAAGGTCAAGTTTTGGCAGTTGTAAAATCGAACGAAATACTGGATTTGGTGCAGCAAAAGCGTTATCATCAAAATCAAATGGATTTGATTCGAAAACAAATCAAGTCGAAAAAAGAATTATTGAATGATGGAATGGCTTCTCAGCCCGAAGTTACAGAGGCAGAACACGAATTACAATCAGCGCAAATTGAAATTGATAAAATCAATGCTACCTTGAAGATATATCGTGCAGTTGGCAATGGTCAATTCCAGATTTTATCACCTAAAAATGGTTATATCGTTCAGAAAAACATGAGCGTTGGTCAATCTATTACTTCAGATTCAGATGAAAATCTTTTTTCTATTTCAAATTTAAAACAGGTTTGGGTAATGGTAAATATTTACGCCAATAATCTGCAATATGTAAAAAAAGGTGATGCTGTAAAAGTGAAATCTATGGCGTATCCTGATCGAATTTATGTTGGAAAAATTGATAAAATATACAATGTGTTTGATGAAAATGAACACGTTTTGAAAGCGCGTGTTGTGTTAGAAAATCAAGATTTGAACTTGATGCCAGGTTTGAGTGCAGATATTATTATCGATAAACAAAATATTATTGGAAATGCATTTGCGATACCAAACAAAGCCAAAGTTTTTGAGAACAACAAGGAATATGTGGTGGTATATAAAAATGATTGTACAATGGAAAACCGAAAAATTACGACGATTGGTCAGAATGAAGAATTCACATTTGTTAGCGAAAAGTTTGCTCCAAATGAGAAAGTTATTTCTCGAAACGCTCTAATGATATTTGAGGAATTAAATAAATAATAAATGAAAAAGTTAGTACAATCAGTCGTAACTTTTTCGTTACGAAATACAACCTTTGTTTTATTTGCTGTATTTGCATTACTCTTTGTAGGTATATTTTCTTTAAAACACACACCAATAGAGGCATTTCCAGATGTAACAAATACTAGAGCTCGTATTATAACACAATGGCCAGGAAGAAGTGCTGAGGAAATGGAAAAATTGGTGACTCTACCAGTTTCAAAAGTAATGAATAGTATTCCGCATAAATCAAATATTCGTTCTATTTCTCTTTTCGGATTATCTGTTGTTACTGTTCAGTTTGAAGATGGTGTAGATGATTTTTATGCACAACAATACGTATCGAATAAATTAAGTGGAGTTGATTTACCAGAAGGAGCTGATGCGGATATTGAACCACCTTCTGGTGCTACGGGAGAGATTTTTCGTTATGTGATCAAAAGTGATTTACCGATTAAGGAAGTTACAGCGATACAAGATTGGGTAATTGAGCGTGAATTACTTTCTGTATCTGGAGTTGCAGATGTTGTAAGTTTTGGTGGAGAAGAAAAAACATATGAAATTAAAATCAATCCGACAGAATTAAAAAATTATAATTTATCGCCTTTAGATGTTTACGAAGCAGTTTCTAAATCAAATATAAATGTAGGTGGAGATGTTATTCAGCAAGGAGATCAAGCTTATGTAGTTCGTGGTGTTGGTTTGTTAGATAAGATGGAGGATATAGGAAATATTACTGTTGCTCTAAATGGTTCTACACCAATTCTTATCAAAAATGTAGCAGATGTTGTTGTTTCAAATAAACCTAGATTAGGACAAGTTGGTTATAATGAAAATGATGATATGGTACAAGGTATCGTTATTATGTTACGAGGAGAAAATCCATCTGAAGTCATTGGAAATCTGAAAGCAAAGATTGAAGAATTAAATACAAGAACTTTACCAGATAATGTAAAAATTGAAACAGTTGTAGATCGTACCAAATTGGTTGATAATACAGTACATACGGTTTCTAAAAATATCATTGAAGGTATTTTATTAGTATCATTAATTGTTTTTGTTTTTTTATATAATTGGAAATCAACATTTATTGTAGCTTCGGTTATACCGCTTTCGTTTTTGTTCGCAATTATTATGTTGAAAATACAAGGATTACCAGCGAATTTAATTTCAATGGGATCATTGGATTTTGGATTGTTGTTAGAAGGAACTTTGGTAATTGTGGAAACAGTTTTTGTTGCTTTAGCAACCATGCAACATAAAGTAGGAGCAGAACGTTTCGCAAAAATGAGTAAAATGGGCGTTATAAAGAAAAGTGCTGGAAGTGTAGCTTCTTATATTTTCTTTGCCTTACTTATTCTTATTGTTGCTTTATTACCGATATTTTCATTCCAAAAAGTGGAAGGTAAAATGTTCTCTCCTTTAGCATTTACATTGGGATACGCATTATTAGGATCTTTAATATTAAGTCTAACTTATGTTCCTGCAATGTGTAAGTTGCTTTTTAAGAAAAATATGGAGGAGAAAGAGAACTTTATTACTCGATTTTTTCAGAAAACTATTTTCGGATTATATGAAACAGCATTTCGTTATAAAAAAGCAACAATAGGAATTTTTTTAGGGATTTTAGCTCTTTGTTTGTTTAAGTTCTCACATTATGGATCAGAATTTCTTCCGAAATTGAATGAAGGAGCAATTTACATTCGTGCAACTTTACCAAATAGTGTCAATTTACAAGAATCAACTCGATTAACAAAAGAGATGAAAGAGTTGATGCAGAAAGATTGTGATGAAATTGATTTTATTTTAACACAAACAGGTCGTCCAAATGATGGAACTGATCCAACAGGATTTTTCAATATTGAATTTAATATTCAATTAAAAGATGAAAAAGATTGGAAACGCAAGGTTTCAAAAGAAGAGATTATTCAAGAGATGCGAGATAAACTGAATCATTATCCTGGAATTGTATTTGGATTTTCGCAACCCATTCAAGATAATGTTGAAGAATATGTAGCAGGTGTAAAAAGTTCATTAGTTATTAAGATTTTTGGTGATGATTTGTATGATTTAGAAAAATATGCAAATAAGGTAGCTTTATCTATCGAAAAAGTAAATGGAATAACGGATATCAATGTTTACAAAAATATTGGATTACCTGAACTTAGAATAGAATTGAGTGATACAAAAATGGCGAAATATGGTATTAGTACAGCGGATGTTCAGGCAGTAATTGAAATGACAATTGGTGGACAAGCAGCTACTAAGTTTTATGAAAATGATAGACAGTTTGATGTTATTCTTCGTTTTCAGGAAGCTTATAGAGATACTCCTGAGAAAATTGGAAATATCTTGATTCCGTCAAGTAACGGGAACAATGTCCCTTTGCAGGAAATAGCTACAATTGGTTATCAAACAGGACCTGCTTTTATTTATCGAGAAGGAAATAGTCGTTATATCGGTGTAGGATTTAGTATAGAAGGTCGTGATTTAGGAAGTACAATCGATGAAGCGAAGAAAGTAGTGGCCAAAGAAGTTAAATTACCGAAAGAAAATTACATAGAATGGGCTGGTGAATTCGAAAGTAAAGAGCGCGCAGCAAAACAATTAGCAATGGTTGTTCCGATTTCGTTAGTTTTGATTTTATTATTACTGTACACTAATTTCGGAAATGTAAAAGACACAGCGATAGCTGCATTAACACTGCCTTTTGCTTTTATTGGAGGATTTATTTCGCTTTGGATAACAGGAACTATTTTTGGTATATCTGCGGGAATAGGTTTTATTATTCTTTTTGGAGTAGCAACAATTGATGGTATTGTTCTAATTGGTGTTATTCGAGATAATTTAAAACATAAAATGCAATTAAAAGAAGCAATAGTTAATGGTGTTAAAAGTAGAATACGCCCTGTTGTGATGATTGCGCTTATGGGATCGATGGGATTATTACCAGCAGCACTTTCTACCGGAATGGGATCAGAAATTCAAAAGCCTTTGGCAATTATGATTGTAGGAGGATTAATCATTTGTTTAATCCTATCCTTTACAATTCTTCCAGTTGTATTTTATTATGCATACAGAAAAGAATATCAACAGAAATTCCTGAAATAATTTGTAGTTGTTTATTTTATTAAAAGAAATAGCGAGCATTAGCTCGCTATTTTAGTATTTATAATTTCTTCTGAAAAATTATACTTCAAAAAATTCTGCTACATAGCGTTCTGCATCTAAAGCTGCACCACAACCAGCACCTGCTGCTGTAATTGCTTGTCTGTAAACAGAATCTTGTACATCACCCGCAGCAAAAACTCCAGGTATATTTGTTTTGTACGTACGATCTTGAGTGATTAAATAACCCGTTTCGTCCATATCCAATTTACCAACAAATAAATCTGTATTTGGTTTATGTCCAATTGCTATAAAAACACCATCTACAATTAATTCTTTTTCTTCATTCGTTACATTGTTGATAATTTTAGCTTTCTCAACAACATTATTTCCATCAAGACCAATTAATTCGTGGTTGTATAAAACCTCTAAATTTTGTGTATTAGCTACACGATCTTGCATCGCTTTAGAAGCGCGCATTTCGTCTTTACGAACCAATAAATAGACTTTATTACAAAGTTTTGATAAGTATGTAGCTTCCTCAGCAGCAGTATCACCACCACCAACTACAGCAACATCTTTTCCGCGGTAGAAGAAACCATCACAAGTAGCACAAGCCGAAACTCCGCTACCAGCATACTTTGTTTCATCATCTAATCCTAAATATTTTGCAGTTGCACCAGTAGAAATAATAATAGAACGTGTTTGATACTCAGCTGTATTTGTTTTTACATGGTGGATATCAGCTTCTTTTTCTCCAAAAGTTACTTCCGTTACATATTCATATTTAATCTCAGTTCCAAAACGCTCTGCTTGTTTTTGTAAATCAGCCATCAATTCTGGTCCAGTTACTGCTTCAGGATAACCCGGGAAATTTTCAACATCGGTTGTTGTTGTTAATTGACCACCAGGCTCCATTCCTGTTAAAATTAACGGATTCATATTAGCACGAGCCGCATAAATCCCTGCAGTATAACCAGCTGGTCCCGATCCTATAATGATGACTTCTCTTACGTTATTTTCCATTGTGAGTTTTATTTTTTACAAATTTAGTTATTCTAATTTTACTTTTAGTATAAGATTATTTCTTAAAATTATAGATGCATAATTTTATACACTAATTCAATCAACAATTGACTTGGCGTTACATTTCCTGTTGTGCCAACACCTTTACCTTTCAAGTCATATTCGCGAATAAAAGAAATAATTCTCGTTGCTTTTTTTAACGGATAATTATTTGCTGCCGTCATCATTCCTTGTACAAAATAAGGGTTAATACCTAAAACTTTTGCCAGATTTTGTTTCGATTTATCCGCTGTCACATGGATTTGAATGATATTCGTAAACAAATTGAAAATTGTTGTGATAGAAACCACATACGGATTATCTTTTGGATTTTTTTCGAAATATTTGATAATTTTAAATGCTTTCTCGATATTTTTCGTTTCGATTGCATTTCGTAATTCAAATACATTATAATCCTTGCTAATTCCAATATGTTCTTCGATATGTTTGGGTGTAATCGTTTTATCAGCACCAACTATTGTAAATAATTTTTCTAATTCATTGTTCAAACGAGATAAATCGGCACCAACATATTCGGTCAATAGAAACTTTGCTTTTGGTTCAATTTTAAATTGATTGGTAGTTACTTTTTGTTCTATCCAAGCAGGAATTTCGCTTTCATAAATCTTTTTAAATTCAAAATAAAACCCTTTTTCATTCAGAATCTTGTAGATTTTTTTACGTTTGTCTAATGTATTTCCTTTGTAATTGATGATTAAAATTGTTGAATCTTGAACTTGATTTGCATACATTTCCAATTGATCAATCGAACGACTCAAATGTTGAGCTTCTTTTACAATAACAACCGATTTTTCCGCACCCATTGGGTATTGACGCGCCATTCCAATTAATTGTCCAATTTCTACATCTTGTCCATAAACAATTGTTTGATTAAATCCTTTTTCTTCTTCAGGTAAAATAGTTTCTTCTAACAAATCAGTTACCTGATCGATGAAAAACGGTTCGTCGCCCGCTAAGAAGTAAATCGGTTTATAGTGTTTGTTTTTTATATCTTTGATCAAAGATTCTACAGGACTCATACAATGACTGAATTAGTACAATTAAATTTTTCCGAAAAATACCAAATAAGATTGAAACAAGCCCAAGATAAATTGTATATCTTTTGTTTGATTCGAAAAAAATGGTTGGTCTATACACCCGAAGAATGGGTTAGGCAACACGTTCTGAATTATTTAATCTACGATTTAGGTTATTCAACTTCTGCGATTGCCTTAGAAGTTCCTATTGATATCACAGGAATGCGAAAACGTGCAGATATTGTAGTTTATCAACAAGAAAAACCTTGGATTATGGTGGAATGTAAAGCGCCTCATATACCAATTTCGCAAGCAACTTTTGATCAAATAGCACGTTACAATATTGTGTTAGGTTCTCAATTATTGATGGTTACAAATGGGTTGAATCATTTTTATTGCATGATGGATTTTGAAAATAAACGGTATAATTTTTTGAAAGAGTTGCCGAAAAAATGTTAATTTGCTAATTCGGTAATGAGTTGATGTGAAAATAATATGATTTGAAAAAGATTTTTTTATTACTTGTAATTTTTAATATAAATTGTTCTAAGCAAAATAATAAACTTACTGAACAAGTTTCTAAGTACGATGATGCTTCTTGGCATTATGGAAATGATTATCCAAAAGATTTAACTCAGGAAAATGCTTCTACGCATATCGGAATGTATTTAAAATGGTGTATTCATCATAATTTAATTTCTTCTGAATTGATTGAAGATACAAAAGATGGTATTGATGATGTGAAGAGCAATAGAATTACTGGAGCTACTTTTCTTATTAAATATTCTGACGGAAAATTTTTAGATTCTGATTTAAATGAAATTGGTAAGAATTTTACAAAAGATTATTATGAAAATGATTCTAAATTTTCTAAGATGTATGGTTCATATTTGGATGATTATACAAATCTATTTCAAAAGATTATTGATAATAAATCTGTTTACCATGTTGAAGACTCAGAGCTAAATTATTTGCTAATAAAAGAAAAGATTGATAAAAAGTTCGAAATTTGGAAAAATTTTGAATCAAAATAACAAAATCCACTCAAACGAGTGGATTTCACATTTCTATAAATCTTATCTAAAAAAAATTAGTGAGAGATGTTTAATTGGAAAACAGCTTCCAAATCATCATTAGAATTAAGAGACACACCTAAATCTTTTACTAAACCAGAACTAACTCCATAAACCCAACCGTGCACATGTAAATCTTGACCTTTTGCCCATGCATTTTGAACAATTGACGTTTTTGCTAAATTAAGAACTTGTTCAGCAGCATTAATTTCGACTAAGCGATCACATTTTGTGTTCTCATCTGTAATGGCATCCAATTCTGCTTTATTGAAACGATAAGTATCTTTGATGTGACGTAACCAATTGTCAATTAATCCAACGGAAGCATTTCCCATTGCTGTTTTTACACCACCACATCCATAGTGTCCGCATACAATAATATCTTTTATTTTTAAGACATTTACAGCATAATCTAACACAGAAAGCATGTTCATATCTGTGTGAACAACCATGTTGGCAATGTTACGATGCACAAATACTTCACCAGGTTGCGCACCAATAATTTCGTTGGCTGGAACTCGGCTATCAGCACAACCAATCCACAAAAGAGGAGGTTGTTGACCTTGAGCCAATTTGGTGAAAAAATCGGGGTCTAAATTTAATTTTGATTCAACCCATGCTTTGTTATTATCTAATATTTGTTTGTAATATTCGTTTGTCATTTTATATTGTTTTGTTTTTATTTTTTTTAATGTGCTCCAGCGACTAATACGTAACCAAAAAATTCTCTAAAAGAGGGAGGATTATCGACAGTTCCACGTTCAGAAATTAATCGGATATTAATGTTATTATTTTTAGCTTTTACCTTAAATTCATCCAAATATTCGATGATATCATAATCTAATATTCGAGTTTTACGGACATCTAATTCTAAGTTAGATCCAGGTTTCAATCCATCTAATTCTTTTACAATTGCTCCGCGGTTAACAAAAGTTACTTCTTCAGCAAAATTCATATGAAAAATGTTTCCTTCTTTTACTAACATCACATGCGAATTATTATACGATTTGATCAATGAAACGACAACACCAACAATTAAACCGATGATAATTCCTTTCAGCAAATCTGTTGCAAGAATAGCAATCACTGTAACAGCGAATGGAATTAATTGATCTTTTCCTAATTTTTTCATGTCCAAAAATTGTTTTGGATTACCTAATTTATATCCAATAACCAATAGGATAGAAGCTAATACAGCATTCGGAATTAAATTTAGAAAAATTGGAATAGATATTACACTTACTAATAATAAAATTCCATGTGTAATTGTCGATAATTTTGTAAGACCGCCACTCATCGCATTGGCAGAGGAACGAACAATTACTTGTGTGACGGGTAAACCTCCAATTAATCCAGATAAAGAATTTCCAATTCCTTGAGAAATTAATTCGTGATTAGTAGGCGTTTGACGTTTTAATGGATCTAATTTATCAGTTGCCTCAACAGAAAGCAAAGACTCTAACGAAGCCACAATGGCAATTGTAAAGGCTGTTTGCCAAACTAACGGATTCGTTAATCCATTCGCAAAATCAGGTGTCGTAAATTGAGCAAAGAAGTCTGTGATACTTTCTGGAATAGGAACTTTTACCAATAGATTATGATCGATAGAGAATACTTCGTGATTGGTGTCTCCAATCGTAATTTGATATAAAATTCCAATTAAAACCGCTACTAACGATCCTGGTAATAATTTGAAAAAGTTAGACTTTTTGCCTAAGATATTATCCCAAACGATCAAGATAAATAGAGAAATTATGGTGATAATAATCGCTCCTGGTGTAGCATTCGAAAAACTGAATTCGCTAAACGAAAAATTCCCTTGATACCCGAAAGCTAACGGAATTTGTTTTAAGAAAATAGAAATACCAATGGCACATAACATTCCTTTGATCACTGAAGAAGGAAAGTAATACCCAATAACACCAGCTTTTATAATGCCTAAAAGTATCTGAAATATACCAGCAATTACAACTGCAACTAAGAATAATTCATAAGCACCTAAATCGGTAATTGCATTTAAAACAATAACGACTAAACCTGCTGCTGGTCCAGAAACTCCGATTTGTGATTTTGAAATTAAGCCTACTACAATTCCTCCAATAATTCCAGCAATAATCCCAGAAAATAAAGGCGCACCACTGGCCAAAGCAACACCTAAACATAATGGCAATGCAACGAAAAAGATAACAATACTCGCTGGTATGTCCTTTTTCCAATTTTGAAAAATGTTCATAATGATATAAAATGAATAATTTATTATTTTTAAAAATGATATGAATATTGCTGTTCTATTTCCAATAATTGGAAGAGAATGAAGCAAATAATCTGTAAAAAAAAATTAAATTAATTCAGGAGGTGGTGTTGTAACTCTATTGTTCAAAGATGAATAAAGTTTGGAATGATGAAAGTCTATAAAAGAATTTTCTTTTGATTTGAAAAATGTAAACAAATTGATCTCATGAAAATAATGTATTTTTTCGGTAATTTCTTTCGAAGACGTATGATGATTTTCTTCTTCTGTCGAAGTTTGTGAAAAAAGTGCTTTCGTTGCGTCGTTTGTAGAATTTTCACAAGCGTTTTGCTCTAATTTTATCTGATAATCTAAGTACCCAGCAATACCTTGCATGTTCGTGCTGAACACCAAAATAAGCGTAAAAAAAATTCCAATGATATGTTTGATCAGATTGTCTTTCATGACGCAACAAAAATATATTTTAATTTTTAATTACAAAATATCTAAAGAAATTATTAATAAATATTTATCATTTTATTTTATATCGCTTTATTATATTTATTGATTAAAAATATATAGAGATACAAAATTGATATCATAAATCATTTTTAATCATTCATATTAGGGGTAAATTTGCAAAAATTTAAATTTTGAAAAAGTATATAAGTTTAATGTTTTTAGTAGCTTTGGTGGCGACTACTTTTGGACAAGGAAAACATAATAAAGGAAAATTTTATGTTTATTGGGGTTGGAATCATGCGCAATACACAAAATCAGATATTCAATTCAAAGGAAATGGATACGATTTTACATTAGACAATGTAGTGGCACATGACCGTCAAACTTCTTTTGGAATTAAGTATTTCAATCCAACATCAATGACAATTCCTCAGTATAATTTCCGTTTAGGATACTTTGTTACAGATAATTGGAACATCTCTTTTGGTATTGATCACATGAAATATGTAATGGATCAAGATCAAATGGTTAACATGAATGGATCGATTAATACTGGTTCTGAATTTGATGGAAATTATAATAATGTCAATCAAAAATTAACAGAAGATTTCTTAACATTTGAGCACACAGATGGATTAAATTATGCGAACTTAGAAATTCGTCGTTTTGATAATATTCAGCATTTTCCAATTACTAAAAATGGAAAAGGAATAGATGTTAACGTAACTGCTGGTTTGGGTGCAGGTATTTTATACCCACGTTCTAATGTGAAATTAATGAGTAACGAACGTTACGATGAGTTTCATTTAGCTGGTTTTGCAACAGCAGCAATGGTCGGAATTAACTTTACTTTCTGGGATTATTTCTTTATACAAGCAGAAATGAAAGGAGGTTATGCTAATATGAATGATATTCGTACAACTGCCAATAAATCGGATAAAGCAAAACAAGATTTTTTCTTCTCACAACAAAACTTAGTTTTTGGAGCGATTATCCCAGTTTTTACTCATAAAAATAAGTTAAACTTTTAATTAAAGGATTAAATATAAATTATATAGCTTAATTTTAAACATCGATTAGACGATTTGAAAAAATTATTAGCGGAGACATCATTTGTATACATTTTGTATTGAATGATGTCTTTTTTTATGGGGAATATTTACCTTTCTCAATAAAGAATTGTTATTTTTACAAGGAAATTGAATAAAATTAACATGAATAGATTTTCTATATTAGTCGCAAGTATTTTAATGACGACGACAGTAATGGGACAAAAAGTGATGACGCCAGAATTGCTATGGCAAGTAAAAAAAGTTTCTCCAGTTGGAGTAACAAAAGATCAAAAAAATCTTATTTACAAAGTAACATCTACAGACGTTAAAACACAAGAAGACACGTCAAAAACATATATGATTTCATTAGCAGGTGGTAAAGCTTCAGAAATTGAAGACTACAAAACACTATTGGCTGATGTTTCATTAAATAAATCTCAACAATACAAAGCTGAAACAGAAAAGGTTAAATTACAAAAGGTTTTTGGGTCAGATTATTATCCAGAAATGGACAAATCAAATGTGCAGATTTACAATGAGTTAAATTATAGACATTGGGATACTTGGAACGATGGTCATTTTGAACATTTATTTGTGTCAGAAAATAAAGAAAATGCAACAAAGATTGATGTTTTAAAAGATGAACCGTATTCAGTTTCTGAATTTGTTTGGGCACCAGATGGGACAAAAGTGTTGTATGTTTCTAAAAAGAAATTTGGTACTGATTATGCGTTGAGCACAAACACAGATATCTTTCAATACGATTTAACAACAAAGAAAACGACCAATATCACAGAAGGAAAAATGGGGTATGACAATACACCAAGCTTCTCGTCTCAAGGAGATTTCGCTTTTTTGAGTATGGCGCGTGATGGTTACGAAGCGGATAAAAATGATTTAATTGTTCGTCGTGGTGATCTTGAACTAAATATTACAAAACATTGGGACGGAACTGTACAAAATTACAAATGGAGTAATGATGGTACAAAAATATATTTCAATGCACCAGTTGAAGGAACTGTTCAATTATTTGAAGTTGATGTCAACTTCAAAATGAAAAAGATGCCTTTCATCAAGCAAATTACAAAAGGTGATTTTGATATAGCAGATATTAAAGAAGTTGTAGGGAATAAGGCTGTCGTAACAAAAACAGATATCAATCATGCAGCAGAAATATATGTAGTTGATCTTAAATCTGGAGCGTTAACACAATTGACAAACGAAAACAAAGACATTTTTGATAACATTGCGTTGAGTGATGTAAAAGCAAGAACGATCAAAACGACAGACGGAAAAGATATGCATGCTTGGGTAATTTATCCGCCAAATTTTGACCCAAATAAAAAATACCCAACTTTATTATATTGTCAAGGAGGTCCACAATCTGCTTTAACTCAGTTCTATTCTCCTCGTTGGAATTTTCAATTAATGGCTGCTCAAGGTTATATCGTGATTGCGCCTAATCGTAGAGGAATGCCAGGACATGGAGTAGAATGGAACGAGCAAATTTCGAAAGATTGGGGTGGACAAGTAATGGATGATTATTTAGCAGCAATTGATGATATTTCGAAAGAACCATATGTTGATAAAGATCGTCGTGGAGCTGTTGGTGCATCTTACGGAGGATATTCTGTTTATTATTTAGCAGGAATTCACGAAGGTCGTTTCAAATCATTTATTTCGCATAATGGTGTGTTCGATTTGAAATCAATGTACGGTACAACAGAAGAAATTTTCTTTACAAACTGGGATGCCGGTGGTGCTTGGTGGGAAACGAACAATAAAGCTGCACAAAAAACATATACTAAATTTGATCCAAGTAGTACCGAATTAGTCAATAAATGGAATACACCAATGTTGATTTATGTTGGAGGACACGATTACCGTGTACCAATGGGACAAGGACAAGAGGCTTATCAAATTTTACAATTGAAAGGAATTAAATCTCGTTTTATTTATTTCCCTGAAGAAAATCACTGGGTGTTAAAACCACAAAATTCAATCATTTGGCATACAGAATTTTTCAAATGGTTAAAAGAAACGTTATAATTCAATTATAAACATATCAAATAATAAAAAAGTGCAATTTCTATAGAAATTGCACTTTTTTATTTGTTTGAAAATCAATGACAATATTCAATAAGTAATCCAATTATTTTTTAAAATTTTGCAGAATAGAATAATCGTTGTAAATTCAAAAACAGAAGTCAAACCCCAATTTATGAGTAAGGAAAATAACAAAATATACTTTTCAAATAGCCCATTTACAAACGGACACAAAGTAATAGATTTTGTTTGGAGTGCTCGCCTTGATGAAAATTTTGATCTATGGATGGATCTTCATTTAGAATCTGATAATTACGATCAAGAAGAGGAATATAAAGACGATTTAGATGAAATAGACGATATCTCGCAAGAAAATGTTACAAAACAACTTTGGATCAATTATGATCATGCCATTATTTCGAGCACATATTGGAACAATAAGGGAATTAAGATAGAGAATAATGAGCAATTAGATTTTAATCAGCTCAATAATAAAGTATTCGAAATTGATCCACTTCCGATTAATCTTGATGAACCAGAAAAATTAGCCTTTGGTGTTTCGATGTTAGGGAATGATACCGTTGCACAACACGAAATTACATTTTTAGATACAGAAGAATTTGGTGTTTTTGATATCAAATGGAAAGGAAAAATTGCCAATACACATTTAGGAGAAACTGATTTCGACTATGATTTTTATGTGTACATGAAGAACATAAAATTCAATGGAATTAAAGTACATCCATCTCTTGAAAAAAATAAAGTTGTTGAGTTTTTTACATCTCAATTAGCGCATTATAATGACTTTGAATTGGTTGACACAGATGAGTTAGAGTTAGAAAATTATATTTTAAAGTTAAGAAAGCAAGAAGATTAATTTTTATGATCAACCAAATTATCAAAAACGATGAAGAAGAGGCTCCTCAATTTCTCAATGAAATTCAATCTTTTGGCTATCTAATTGGTATCCATAAAAAAACGAGTGAAATTGAGTTTGCTTCTCAAAATATAACCGAAGTTTTTGAAATTTCTCCTAATCAAATTTTAGGGAAAAATATCGCTGAATTATACAATTTCGAAATCAACTTTAATGACGTTTTAGCACTCGAAAAAGGTGAGTTTTATCGTTCTCATATAGAAATTAATTCAGAAAAGTATGATGTAACCACTTTTTATACAAACGACTATATTTATATTGAGTTAGAAAACTTACAAACTTTAGAAAATAGATTAGATTTTTATAAATATTCTGAAAAGATTCTTTATGCAAAATCGACCGAATTAACTTGGGACAACTTAATTCTGTCAATTAAAAACCTGACAGGTTATGACCGTGTAATGTTGTACCAATTCCTTGAAGATGGAAGCGGAATTGTGATTAACGAAAAAAAGGACGATGATTTAAGTTCGTATTTGGGATTACACTTCCCAGAGTTTGATTTTTCTGATCAGATGAAAGAATTGTATTTAGAGAAGAAAAGTCGAATGGTTTCAGATGTAAATGGACCGCAGATTAAAATATTGAGCGCAAAAAATAAAAAAATTGATTTGAAATATTCATCTGTTCGAGCACTTTCACCGGAACATATCAAGTATCTTCGAAATTCGGATTGCTCTGCAAGTTTTTCAGTTTCTGTAATTATGAATGAAAAATTGTGGGGAATTGTTATTTGTCAGAATACAGAGCCAAAATATATACCCAATCAAATTCGTTTGCAAAGTGAGTTGTTGACGCGTTTAGGTAGATTGACGTATGTCAATTTTAAGTCAAATGAGCGATTAAAATTTCAAAATCAATTTAATGAAATTGCTATAAAGCTTAAAGAAAATCTTTTGACAGAGGAAAATATAGAAAATTCAATCAATACTTATTTAACTCAAGTTCTTCATTTAACCCAAGCCGATGGAATAGCTTTGGTTAATTTTGGGAAGGTGTATTACGAAGGTGAAACTCCAGAAATTGAAGAGATTTTGAAAATAAGAGATTGGGCAATGTATAATCATCCGACTCAATTATTTTCATCAAATTCTTTTTATGTTGATTATGGAAAAGAGTTAAATATAAGTGTAAAAGCCGCCGGTGTAATGTGTGGTTTTTTGGGACAAGGATTTAAGCATTTTGTGATTTGGTTTAAAAAAGAACAATTGCAAAAATTAAATTGGGTAGGGAACTCAAATCAAACCGACAAAATTGTTGTGATAGATGATAAAGAAGTGGTGTATTCATCTTCTAAATCATCGTTCAAAATTTTGCAACAAGAAATTAAACATAAATCGTTTATTTGGTTAGAAAAAGAGAAATATGTTGCAAAAGAAGTCGTGAAATTAATTATTGAAACACTTCATTTACAATCCTTCAAAATTCATAGTTTATACGAACAGTTGAAAGAAATAAATGATGAATTAGATGCGTTTACTTATACTGTTTCTCACGATTTGCGCACACCTTTATCTGTCATGAAATTAAATTGTCAAATGCTTCAACGAAGTTTAAAAGACGATGAAATAAAGAATGATCGATTACAAAACGTAGTGAAAGAAATTGATCGAATGGCAGAAATGATGCAGGATTTATTGGCTTTGAGTAAGGCTAAAAAATCCGAAATTGAATTATCTAACATTCAGACAAAACCAATTATTGAGAAGATTGTGCGTGATGTATTATTGTATTACAAATCAACAAATGCAGAAGTAGTAGTAGAACATATCAATAATGTATTAGCAGATAAAACAATGTTTTATGAAGTTTTTTTGAACATCATTGGTAATGCGGTAAAATATTCATCGTTAGAATCACATCCAAAAATTAATATTTCATCAGAAATAGCTGGTGAACATGTCGTTTTTCAAGTAAAAGACAACGGAATTGGAATAAAAGATGAAGATCATGAAAAGATGTTTCAATTGTTTAGTCGAATGTCAAATACTGGAAATATTTCGGGAAATGGAGTTGGATTGGCGATTGCACATCGTATGATGAATAGAATGGATGGAGATATATCTTTTGAAAGTAAAATAGGGGAAGGAACAACTTTTGTATTAACGTTTAAAAAATGTACGGATGTTATCTGATTATTTAAAGAAAAAAACAGCAAATTATCACGCAGAAATTGAGCAAAAATTAGAATCTCACAAATTATTTAATGGCACATTTACAGATAAAAATTATTTTAAAATGTTGCAGGTTAACCACGTTTTTCTGAAATCGTATGAAGATTCGATTAAACATTTATTGAATGATAAGGATATAGAAAATTTGGCTTTAACAAAATTGAATAAATTGCCTTTAATCGAAAAAGATTTACAAGAATTAGGTATAAATGAATTACAAGTAAATAAGCAATTTGAGTTAAAAAATAGAGCAGAAGCTATCGGAGCACTTTATGTAATCGAAGGATCGATGCTTGGAGGGAATGTGATTGCAAAAACACTAAAAAAATACCCTTTTTTAGAACATAAAAGCTTTAATTATTTTGGACATTATGGTGAAAATCTTGGTTCAATCTGGAAAACTTTTATTGCTTACATTGACCAAGAATTTACAACAGAAAATGAGCAACAACAAGTTTTTGAAGGTGCAAAAAAAGCATACGAAGATCTGATTAGCTTTGCATAAATATAATTCTAAACAAAACCTCTTTTTAACCTAAAAAAAGAGGTTTTGTTTTTTTATTCAGTTTTCTATTTATTCTTCGTAAGAATATTTATATTAGACACCAATAAGATAAACAATTAAGTATGAAAAAAATTCTTACACTCACAGCGCTTGTAATTAGTGTATTTTCATTTAGTCAGACAGGGATGAAATTTGAAGAATCAGATTTTAAAACGGTTTTAGCGAAAGCAAAAAAAGAAAATAAATTAATCTTTTTAGATGCGTATGCCGCTTGGTGTGGACCTTGTAAGTTAATGGTGAAAAATATATTTCCTTTGCAAACGGTTGGCGATTATTACAATGCAAATTTTGTGAATGTAAAAATTGATATGGAAAAAGGGGAAGGAATTGAATTGGCTAAAAAATTTAAAGTTCAAGGATATCCGACATATTTATTTATTGATGGAGATGGAAACGAGGTACATCGAACAATGGGGTACGTAAAAGAGGAAGATTTTATTCAATTCGGTAAAGATGCACTTAACCCAGAAGGAAGAATGGCATCGCTTGTCAAACGTTTTGAGGATGGTGATAATGATCCAGAATTTTTGAAAAGTTTTGTGATGAAAGCGGTTTATGCTGATAGAGATTTATTTGAAAAAGCACTAATTCGTTTATATAATGTAAACAAAACAGAAGAGTTGACAAAAGACGATGTTGCTTTACTTCAATATGGAATCAGTTCAATTGAAAGTCCAACATATAAAATTTACAAAGAAAGAAAAGCAGCTATCGAGAAAGTGATTACTCCTGCAGCTTACACAAAATTTGAGAATAATTTATTATTATCAAATGTTTATAAAAAAACCTATAATAAGGATTCAAAAACCTTAGATGAAACACAATTCTTAAAACAAGCTCAAGATTTTTTAACAGAAGAAGAGGCTCAGCGGGCATTAGTTTCAATTAAAGGAAACATTGCTTATAGTAAAAAAGATTATGCAATGTGGGAATCATTGATGTTAGAAAAATACAAAGACGTATCTGCTGTTGATGCAAACGAATTAAATTCTGTTTCGTGGAGATTTTATGAAAATGTAACTGATAAAGGGGCTTTGCAAAAAGCAATTTTATGGGCACAAGAATCAGTAAAAAAGGACCAAGGTTATCACAATACCGATACCTTAGCACATTTATATAGTAAAACTGGCGACAAAGTAAATGCTAAAAAATGGGCAACAAAATCTATCGAATTGGCAAAAGCTGAAGGAGAAGATTTTGAAGGAACTCAAAAATTATTAGAAAGTTTATAATCAAATTAGAGGTATAATTCTATCAGAATCGTTACATTATTGTAACGATTTTTTTATTTATACTTTTTCGAAAAAAAAATGACATTTTTTTAATTCATTCTAAGCATAAAACGTTCTAAATTTGAAACATGAAAAAAACAATACTTAGTATATTTTCTGCAATTGTTTTAACTTTTTCTGTTACAGCAAATGCACAAGAAATTGAACCTCAAATTGTACTTGAAAATCGTGTTAATGATATCAAACAACAAGAAAAACCTTATGTGATTTTGATATCAGCAGATGGATTTCGTTATGATTATGCAGAAAAACATGGCGCTACGAATTTATTAGAATTTGCAAAAAAAGGAGTAAAAGCAGATGCAATGTATCCATCTTTTCCTTCGGTTACTTTTCCTAATCATTACACAATTGTAACAGGTTTAACTCCTATTCATCACGGTTTGGTGGGGAATAATATGTTAGATAGAGAGTCGGGAGAACGTTATTCTTTAGGAAACAGAAATGCAGTTATTAATCCGAAGTGGTACGGTGGAACGCCAATTTGGAATCTTGCAGAACAGAATAATATGTTAGCAGCTTGTTACTATTGGCCAGGTTCTGAAGCGCCAATTAATGGAATGTTACCCACTTATTCTTATAAATATTCAGAAAAATCTCCGATTGATTTTCGAGTACAACAAGTTGTAAATTGGTTAGAGTTACCTGCGGATAAACGACCTCATTTGATTACGTTCTATTTTCCTGAAGTTGATCATGCTGGACATACTTTTGGTCCAGATGCTCCTGAAACAAGGGATGCAGTTCGTTTTGTAGATGAATCGATTAAGAAATTGAATGATGAAGTTGCAAAAACTGGGTTAAACGTAAATTTTGTTTTTGTATCTGATCATGGAATGACAAGAATTGATAACGAAAATCCGTTGAAATTACCAATAAAAATCGATGAGTCTAAAATGCAAGTCGCTTCAAACGGTTCGTATGTTAGTTTATTTGTAAATGATAAAAATGATATTGAATCGATTTACAACGAATTAAAAGCAACACAAAACGATAAATTCGAGGTGTATAAAACTACAAGTGTTCCAAAAAAATATCAGTTTGATGCAAAAAATGATCGATACAATCGTATTGGTGATATTATTTTGATTGCGCATGCACCAAATTATTTTGCAAATAAAAATGCACCAAAAGGTTCGCACGGATTTTATGTAAAAGAAACACCAGAAATGAAATCAACTTTTATGGCTTGGGGACCAAATATTAAGGCTGGAAAAGAGATTAAAGTTTTTCCTAATACGCAAGTATATCCAATGATTGCTAAATTATTAGGTTTACCAATTACAGAAAAAATTGATGGAAATAATCAATTAGCCAATAAAATTTTGGTAAAGTAATTCGCAAAATATTTCAATACTTTTTCTTCTGTTAAAAATTATTAGAAATAATTAAATATTAAAATATTCAACGAACTAAAAAAAGCTTCCTTTTGGAAGCTTTTTTTAGTTCATCATTTTGAAAATATCAACTAATTGTTGGTTTATTTCTCCTGTTTGATAATCCATTGGTGCTGGCGCACTATCAATCATAATATTTCCTTCTTTATCTAAAATTAAAAAAGTTGGAATGTATTGTATTTGATAATCGTAGCCAAAATTGTTTTCTCTTCCTGCAAATAATTGTACGCCAGACATCTGATTTTCTCTTACCATTTTCTCCCAAATAGGTTTATCCTTTTCTTTATCCAAAGAAATACTTACAAAATGAATAGGTGCTCCTCGAAATTGTTTTTCCAATTCTTTCATAAAAGGAATTTGCACTTTACAAGGTCCACACCAAGTTGCCCAAATATCAATGTAGACATATTTCCCTTTAAAATCAGATAAATCAAATCGTTTTCCATTGATGTCTGCTAACGAAAAGTCAGGCGCTTTAACCAATTCTTTTGGTATTTCAGTTTCTGGTGATTCATTTGTTGCAACAGAATCAATTTGTTCTATTTCAGTCGATTCTTCAACTTTTTGTTCTGATTTGTTACAACTAAAAAATGTAAAAATCATTGATAGTATTAGCAGTTTTGTTTTCATTTGTCGATTTCAACTAATTTATAAAATCTACTTGGTAAAGCAGTTTAACTGCCAAAAATAAACATTTAAACGTTATCAATTTCATAAAATACCTCAATTCACTTGACAAAGGGGTACCCGAGGTTGTATATTTGTAAAAAATTGTACAATTATGAAAATGAAAACCTCCGATTTCGATTTTACTTTACCTGAAGAACTTTTAGCAGATCGTCCTTCTGAAAACAGAGATGAAGCTCGTCTAATGGTTGTTCACCGTGATACCGGAGAAATTGAACATAGACAATTTAAAGATCTAATTGATTATTTCGATGAAGGAGATGTGATGATTCGTAATAACACCAAAGTTTTTCCAGCTCGTTTAATGGGTAATAAAGAAAAAACAGGTGCACAAATCGAAGTTTTCTTATTAAGAGAATTAGATGCAGAAACTCGTTTATGGGATGTTTTAGTAGATCCAGCACGTAAAATTCGTATCGGAAATAAATTGTTTTTTGATAATGATGATACATTAGTTGCAGAGGTAGTAGACAACACAACTTCTCGTGGACGTACTTTACGTTTTTTGTTTGATGGATCTTACGAAGAATTTCGTGCAAAATTGAAAGAATTAGGAGAGACTCCTCTTCCAAAATATATTTTACGCGACGTTGAGCCAGAAGATGCAGAACGTTACCAAACTATTTATGCAAAACACGAAGGGGCAGTTGCTGCACCTACAGCTGGTTTACACTTTTCTAAACACTTATTAAAACGTTTAGAAATCAAAGGTGTTGATTTTGCTGAATTAACATTACATATTGGTTTAGGAACTTTTCAGGCTGTAGAGGTTGAAGATTTATCTAAACATAAAATGGAATCTGAGCAAGTAATTATTCCTCAAGAAACAGCAGATTTAGTAAATCGTGCAATAGATGAGAAGAAAAAAGTTTGTGCCATAGGTACAACTTCTATGCGTTCTATCGAATCTTCAGTTTCTGCTGATGGTCATTTAAATGCTTTTGATGGATGGACGAATAAATTTATTCACCCACCTTACGATTTCTCTATTGCAAATTGTATGATTACAAACTTCCACACACCAAAATCAACATTAATTATGATGATTTCTGCGTTTGCTGGACACGACTTAACAATGAAAGCGTATAGCGAAGCAGTAAAAGAAGGATATAAATTCTACTCTTACGGAGATGCAATGTTAATCTTATAAGACAAGTTTGAATACAACAAAAAAAGATATACGAAAGCTTTCACAAGCTGAGATTGAAGACTATTTCAAAGGGATTGGAGAAAAGTCATTCCGCGCAAAACAAGTGTACGAATGGTTATGGAAAAAGAATGCCCATCAATTTGATGACATGACAAATATTTCTAAAGCTTTACGTGAGCAATTAGGAGAGTCTTTCCAGATTCAACCAGTTGAAGTTGATCTTCTACAAAAATCTAACGACGGAACCATCAAGAATGCTGTAAAGCTTCATGATGGTAACGTTGTGGAATCTGTTTTAATTCCAACCGATACGCGTACAACAGCTTGTGTTTCGTCTCAAGTTGGATGTAGTTTAGATTGTACATTCTGTGCAACAGCTCAATTAAAACGTATGCGTAACTTAACAGCTGCCGAAATCGTTGATCAAGTTGTGATAATCGATGACGAAAGTAAACGTTATTTTAACCGTCCATTAAGTAATATTGTGTTTATGGGAATGGGAGAGCCTTTGTTAAATTACAATGAAGTAATTTCTGCTATCAAAAAAATAACTTTACCAGAAGGATTAGGAATGGCTCCAAGACGAATCACAGTTTCAACTTCAGGAATTCCTAAGATGATAGAGAAATTAGCAGACGAAGAATTACGTGTTAATCTTGCGGTTTCTTTACACTCAGCTCGAGAAGAAGTTCGAAACGTAATTATGCCGTTTTCGGTTAAATTTCCGTTGACAGATTTGATGGAAAGTTTACAATATTGGTACGATAAAACAGGTTTGCGCATTACATTCGAATACATTGTTTGGGGAGGCGTGAATGATAAAAAAGAAGACATTGATGCCTTGGTGAAATTCTGTAAAAAAATTCCTTCAAAAGTGAATATCATCGAATATAATTCGATTGATGACGGAATCTACAAACAAGCATCAGAACAAGCAATTGATCATTATATAAAAGCATTAGAGTCAAATAATATTGTGGTAAATGTTCGTCGCAGTCGCGGAAAAGACATCGATGCAGCTTGTGGACAATTGGCCAATAAGACTGGTAATGATTAAAAAATAATCAAATGAAATATTTAGCCATATTTTTATTTTTGATTCTAACTAAATTCACCTACGCTCAAATAGTAGAAAATATCGATACAATTTCAATCGATGATTATAAAATGGAAAGTTTTAACTTACCGACTATCTTGAACGAAATTTCGGCTTTAGAATATGAAAAAGAAGATAAAAATGTGGCTTCTTTTTGGGGTTTAAATGATTCTGATTCCAAACCAGAATTGTATCGTTTTAATGCTAAAACAGGGGAGATTATCAATACAATTTTCATCTCAAACGCTCCCAATGTAGATTGGGAAGAAGTTTCTTCAGATGATAATCGAATTTATTTTGCTGATTTTGGTAATAATTTGGGTAAGCGTAGAGATTTAGCCATTTATTTCATCGAAAAATCGAAGATAGATTTCTCTAAAACTTATCAAGAATTAAAAGCAGAAAAGATTGAATTTTATTATCCTGAACAAGAAACTTTTCAGTTCAAAAATATGACGACGAATTGGGATGCAGAAGCATTTTTTGTCTACCAAAATCAATTGCATATTTTTACAAAAGAATGGTCAAATTTGGCAACTACACATTATGTTGTTCCGATTGACACTTCTCAAAAACACGCTGCAATAAAAGTAGAAACTTTCAAAACAAATTACGCTGTAACTTCGGCGTATATTGATTCTGACCCAACAAGTCCAACCAAAGGAATCTATTTATTAGGTTACACAAAAGAAGCTTTAGCATTTATTAATTGGTTCGATTTGCCAAAAGATAACAATCCATTATTCTTCACTTTTCAAGTTAAAAAAATAAGTTTACCTTTGGGCTTCACGACACAGTTGGGACAATTGGAAGGAATTTCAGTTTTACCAACAGTAAATAAAATTTGTGTAAGCGGTGAAGAATTTAAATTTAAAGAATTTTACGCTAAGCAAGTTATACATTGCATCAATAATTTTACGAATTAAAAAACTAAATTTTGGCTAACACGGTAGATTTGATTAAAGCTCCAATCGCGGAGGAAATGAAATTGTTTGAACAGAAATTCTTCGAATCAATGAAGAGTAATGTTTCGCTTCTTGACCGTATTACCAATTATATTGTTCGCAGAAAAGGAAAGCAAATGCGTCCAATGTTTGTTTTTTTAACGGCGAAATTAAATGGAGAAGTACAAGAACGTACCTATCGTGCGGCTTCTTTTATCGAGCTTATACATACCGCAACTTTGGTTCATGATGATGTCGTAGATGATAGTACTTTGCGTCGAGGTTTTTTTTCTCTAAATGCTATTTGGAAAAATAAAGTAGCCGTTTTAGTTGGTGATTATTTTTTGTCTAAGACGTTGATTATTTCGACTAAAAACAAAGATTTTGATTTACTTGAAGTTGTTTCTGTAGCGATACAAGAAATTTCTGAAGGTGAGTTATTACAAATCGAAAAGGCGAGAAAATTGGATATTACAGAAGATGTTTATTTCGAAATTATTCGAATGAAAACTGCTACGCTTATTGCTGCTTGTTGCGAAGCTGGAGCGCGTTCTGTTGGTTGCTCGGAAGAAGTTGCGAAAAAAATGCATCGTTTTGGTGAATTGGTTGGAATTGCTTTCCAAATCAAAGACGATTTGTTTGATTACACCACTTCTAATGCAATTGGAAAGCCAGTTGGAATTGATATTAAAGAACAAAAAATGACATTGCCTTTAATTTATTCTATCAATAATGCGAACGAAAAAGATCGTAAATGGTTGATTAATTCGGTGAAACGCTACAACAACGATAAGAAACGTGTGCGTGAAATTATTCAATATGTGAAAGATAACGGCGGAATTGAATACACGCAAAAAATGATGAAAAAATACAGTCAAGAAGCGTTGGATATTCTGCACGAATTTCCTGAATCTGAATACCGAAATTCATTAGAAACTATGGTGAAATACGTTATCGAAAGAGAAAAATAATATTCTTCACTTATCAAAAGAATTAATAATATCAAACAATATTAGCTCGTTTATCGAGCTAATATTGTTTGATATAGTTTCCTCTAACTTACTTTCGTTTTTTCAAGATGTAATAAAGTGCATCGTCATCATTTTCTTTCGAAGTGTAAGCAAATTGAAATTCATATCCATTTGAAGACATAAAATTTAATGCATCAATCATCGAATTAAATTTGATTGTATTTCCTTTTTCATCTTTAATTTTTAGCCCGTTTTTAAAAGAAATAGATTTAGTTTCTTGACCAAAATCTAATCTTATATTCATTTTTGTGCTCAAACCTCGTCCAGTTCCAATAATTTGTATATAATCAACATTTATATCTTTAATCGGTACATCATTTACTGTTTGTGCAAACGACAAACTTCCGAAAAGTAATCCAAAAGTAAGTGCTAATTTTTTCATAGTTTTAATTTTAACAAAGATATTTATTTACAAATAAAACAAAAAAACCGATTCAAGAATGAATCGGTTTTGGTATAAATTATTGTTTTTGATTTATTTTTCTAAACCCCAATCAACTGCAAAAACGGCTTGTAGAGCTGCTGTTTCAGTTCGAAAACGTTGATGTCCAAGACTAATACCTGTAAAATTATGTTCTTCTGCTGTTAGAATTTCATCTCTCGAAAAATCTCCTTCAGGACCAATCAGAATTAAAATTTTCTGCGGATTATTTTCTAAAACTCTTCGTAAAGGCGTACGTTCGATATCAGATTCACAATGTGCGATACATTTTGTGAAACTTTCAAAATCTTGTTTGATAAACTCATTGAATTTTATTAAATCATTTACTTTTGGTAAATATGCTTTTAACGATTGTTTCGTGGCAGATTGTACAATTTTTTCGATGCGTTCGATTTTAATATTTTTTCGTTCCGAATGAAAAGTTTGTAAAAAAGTAATTTCGTCAATACCAATTTCAGTTGCTTTTTCTAAGAAAAACTCCAAACGTTCCATTGTTTTCGTCGGTGCTATTGCAACATGCAAATAATAGTTTTTTTGCTCGAAATTTGTTTTTAAATCAACAATTTTTCCTTCAACTGCTTTTTTAGAAATTGATGTAATCTCAACTTCTGCCAAATTTCCTTTTCCATCTGTGACATGAACTAAATCGCCTTCATTTCCCCGTAAAACTTTTGCAAAATGATGACTTTCTTCTTCGTTTAGAATTGCTGTATCGTGATGAATTTCTCCAAAAAATAATTTCATTAAATATGGTATTTCGCTACAGATTTTGCTGTATTTTCTGTAAAGATTTCTTGATCAAATTTTAAACTTCCAACCATTGCAATCATGGCAGCATTGTCGGTTGTGTAGGCAAATTTTGGAATAAAAGTTTTCCAACCAAATTCAGTTTCTCCATCTTTTAGTCGTTGACGAATTTCTGAATTTGCAGAAACTCCACCTGCAATTGCAATTTGTTTAATTCCAGTTTCATCAGATGCTTTTTTAACTTTTTCCATTAAAATATTCACGATAGAACGTTGAATTGAGGCACACAAATCGTCAATATTTTCTTCAATAAAATTTGGATTCGCTTTGACTTCTTTCTGAATAAAATATAAAATAGACGTTTTAAATCCACTAAAACTAAAGTTTAAACCTTCAATTTTTGGTTTTGCGAATTTGAATTTTGTAGGATCTCCAATCTTAGATTTTTTGTCGATAATTGGACCTGCGGGATAAGGTAAATTTAAAATTTTACCTGCTTTATCAAAAGCTTCACCAGCGGCATCGTCAATTGTTTCACCTAAAATCTCCATCTCAAAATAATTGTTAATTTTTACAATTTGAGTATGCCCTCCAGAGACTGTTAAACATAAAAAAGGAAAAGTAGGTTTTTCATCGTTTGCATCTTCAATAAAATTTGCCAAAATATGCGCTTGCATATGATTGACTTCAATCAACGGAATATCCAAAGATTGACTGAATGATTTTGCAAAACTTCCGCCAACCAAAAGCGAACCCATTAATCCTGGACCGCGCGTATAAGCAATTGCTTTAAGTTCTTCTTTGTTAATATTTGCCTGTTTTAGGGCTTGATCTACGACGGGAACAATATTTTGTTGATGTGCTCTCGAAGCTAATTCTGGTACTACGCCACCATATATTTCGTGAATTTTTTGGCTTGCCACAACGTTAGAAATAATTTTATTTCCGTCAATAATTGCTGCGCCTGTATCATCACAAGAAGACTCTATGGCTAAAATGTAGTTTTTATCGCTCATAATTCCTTGTAGAATAAAATTTATAACTTATTTTTACCCTGCAAATATCGTAAAATTATACCATTGAAAATAGTCAGACGAATAGGAAGATTTTTATTATCGTTGATTATACTTGTTTTAACCTTGGTTTTGACAGTATCAATCGCCATACAAATTCCTGCGGTACAGACAAAATTAGCACATTTCGCTTTAGAAAAATTAAATAAATCGTTGAATACGCAAATGTATGTTGACTCGGTTGATATTGATTTTTTTGGGCGGATATATTTCCATGGTGTTAAGATTAAAGATGATCATAAGTATGATTTTATGAAGTCTAAAACGTTGGAAACAACAATTGATCTTTGGTCGCTTTTGCCAGGTATAAAAAAAGATCATATCGATTTAAGTCAAGTGAAATTGATTCAACCCGAAATAAATGTGATCACATACAAAGGCGATTCGGTTTCTAACTTTATAAAATTTGTCAATGGTTTTAGCTCGGATAAACCTAAAGACTCGAAAAAGATTTTTAAACTTGATGGCGATTTTATTTTAGAAGAGGGTAAAGTGTCAATTGTTAATCAAAATTCTGGCAATATTTGGTTGGATGCAAAACAACTGAATTTGACGGTGAAGAAATTTAGATTGGTCGATTCTGATATTACAGGAGATTTAGAGAATTTTTGTTTTGTTGCCACAAAGAATAAAGATACATATAACGTTCAGAATTTTACCGGGAAAGTTCATTATTCTAACAAAGAAATTCGAATTGGTAATTTGAATCTGCGAACAGATACTTCTGTGTTAAACGGAAATCTATTGTTGAGCTACGATGAACCTTCGGATATGTCCGACTTTTCGAATAAGGTACGTTGGGATGTTTTCTTTGATAGAGGTTCAAAAATTAATTTTAAGGAGATACGCTATTTCACCGAGATATTCGACAAAAATTCATCTGTAGATTTGTACGGTAAGGTAGAAGGACCGTTGAATAATTTAACATTTTTGGATTTCGAATTGAAAGGTGAAGATAACTATGTCGGTGCATCCCGATTACAATTACAAGATGTTTTAAATGGATCTTTATTAAATTTCTCAACAAGAAATGCAAAGATTAACACATCATATCAATCGATAACTAAGTTGCTTCCGACTTCAATAGCGAAGAGTATTCCAGATTTATTAACACGTTTTGGAGCGATTAATTACCGCGGAGATATTTCATTAAATCCAAATGAAATTAATGCAAATGGATATACTGTTTCAGGATTAGGAGATGCGGACATTAATGCTCAAATTAGAAATTATAAAGATGTAAAATCGTTAATATACAAAGGAACGATTGATGCTAAAAACTTAAATCTTCATCAATTAACGAATGCAAAAGATTTGGGTTATGTAAGTGGACAATTTAGATTTGATGGAAAAGGAACAGATCTTAACAATATCAATTTAAATTTGGATGGTACACTTCGTTACATTGATTTAATCGGAAAAAGATATCAAAATATTACGGTTGATGGTTTGGTTAAAAATTATCAATTTAATGGATTGTTTGATATCAAAGACCCTAATCTGAATGCGCAATTGAACGGAAAAATTAATTTTAGTGGAAAACCTTATGATTTTGATTTTACATCAAATATCCGTCAAGTTAACTTAGATTTTATCGGTTTAACAAAAAATTTAGGAGCGGTTGTAAGAGGTGATGTAACGGGGAATTTTCAGTTAACAAATATTAATGATTTACGAGGGAATATCGACGTTAAAAATCTGTATTTCCGCTCAAAAAAAGATACGTTAGAATTGGCACATGTCATGTTAAATTCTGAAATAAGCGGCTCAAATAAAATCATGACATTAGATGTTCCAAATTATATGAAAGCTACTGTTGATGGACGATTTAATGTGACCGAAATTGCAGATGTAGTCAATAATTCATTGGTTAATTTAGTGCCGTCTTTTCGCATGAAAAAAGTTTCGCCAAATCAAGCTTTTTCGTTTGATGTCAATGTGCAAGAAAACTTACTTAATTATATAGACCCTTCTATTTCTATTGAGCCTGACACACATGTAAAAGGTTTTATAGACGGAACGAAGAATCAATTAGAAGCAACTTTGGAAACACCTGGAATAAAATATGCAGGAATTCAATTGTTTCAATCGAATGTAAATTTGAATACAATAGCCGAATTGCCTACGCTAAACGCTAAAATTGATAGCATGAAAGTGAGTGGTGTTACGCTGAATGAAATCAATGTAAGCTCGATTCCGAAAAATGATACAATGATTGTGAAAACAGATTTTAATATTGGACGAAAAAATCCAGTAGTATTTAATTTAAATCTTTTTCATACAGTACAAAATAAGAATGATTTGATTTTTGGGTTTTCACCTTCGACTGTTCAAATCGATTCGACTCAATGGACGATTAATCATTTAAATGATGTAAATTCAAATCGTGTTATTTTTAATCGGATCAATAATTCGTTGAAAGTTGAAGATTTATCGTTAGAATCAGAAGAACAAAGTCTGAATGTTAGTGGTTTGTTTAACAATAATATTGATTATAATTTCAATGCAGATTTTAAAGATTTATACCTCGAAAAAATTATTCCTAAAACAGTTTTAAACAACCTTAAAATTGTCGGAATTGCAAATGGAAATGTCAATATAGTACGAACAAAGGAAAAG
Source organism: Empedobacter stercoris (assembly GCF_025244765.1). Lineage (NCBI taxonomy): Bacteria > Pseudomonadati > Bacteroidota > Flavobacteriia > Flavobacteriales > Weeksellaceae > Empedobacter > Empedobacter stercoris. The sequence goes on from NZ_CP104209.1 coordinate 43,629, forward strand.
TTAGAACCAACGCTCGAAGCTAAGATTGATAACTTAGGATTAAATGATTTTGAACTTGGAAATTTGACTTTACAAGGAGGTTATAATGTAGAGGATAAACAATTTAATTTTGAAACAAGTTTACAAAAAGAGCAAATTCAATCATTGGTTGCTTATGGTAACATTATCAATAAACCTACAGGTCCAGAGTTGGATGTAGATGCCAATTTTGATGAATTTCACATTGATTTCTTAGAAGGATTTTTGAAATCAGTTTTCTCTAATATGCGTGGTACTTTATCAGGAGATTTAAAAATGACAGGACCAGTTGATTTACCAAATCTAAATGGAAATATGGTCGCGAAAGATCTTGGGCTGAAAGTTAATTTCTTGGGAACGGATTATTTATTTGAAGGAGAAAACGAATTATTTGTTACCAAACAAGGTAAAGGACAAGGGATTATTATGTTAAATGATATTGCATTTAAGGACACTTCTTTTAATACTAAAGGAAAAGTGGACGGAGCAATTCTGTTTAGAAATTTGAGTAAATGGGGTCTCAACTTAGATTTTGATACAGACAATTTATTGGTGATGAATACAACGATAAAGGACAATGAATTATTTTATGGTAAAGTATTTGCCAAAGGAAATGTAACGATGTTTGGTGCTGTAGAAGAACTGGAGATTGCGGGAGACGCAACAGTAGTTGGAAACTCAGAATTAACGATAAACACTGGTAGTACAACAATTGAATCTGAAAATAATTTGGTTCGTTTTGTTCCTAATCAGCATTTAGACGAGATAGCAAAAAACAATGAGCCACATGCACCAAAAGGAATGTCGATAGATGTTAACATCAATGCTTATCCAAATGCTATGGTGAATTTAATTTTTGATGCTGCGACAAATGATAAAGCAACAGCTCGCGGTACTGCAGAAAATCTACGTTTCTTGATGAACAAAGCAGGGCTTAATATTACAGGGGTTTACAATATAGAAAGTGGAACATATGAGTTTAGACAATTTCCTCTGATTCCAAAAGATTTTAAAATAAAGAAAGGTTCATCTGTTCAATTTGCGGGCAATCCACTGGATGCAACATTAAATATTACAGCAGAATATCAACGTTCAGTATCTAATGTAGGCGATTATTTAGGTGTTGGATATTCTCAAATTTACGATGCAATTCTTTCCATTGATATTTCCGAAACGCTTAAAAAACCAATCATTGATTTTGGTTTATCAATTCCGAATGCTGGATCAGATATTAATTCACAGTTACAATCAAAATTCCGTTCCAACACAGAAGAACAGATGCTCCAATTTAGTTATATCTTATTGACAGGTAAATTTGGAGACGCTTCTGCTGTGCAATCAGGAGTTACAAGTACAGCTGCTGATATTGGTTTATCGACAATTGCAGGTATGTTGTCATCTATTGCAAATAATGTAGATATTCAAATGGAATATGTTGGTGGTAGTGCACAGTCTGATACAAATGATAAAATTAGAACATCTATTTCTTATCGTATCAATAATCGTTTAAGTTTAAGAGGATCTTATGGAATTGCCGTAACAAATAACCGCAATGTGCAAGAGAATTTTGATGGTAATTTTGATATTTCTTATGATATTTCAAAACTAAACAATGGTTCATTGGTTTTAAAAGCATTTACAAAACCAACTACTTTTGGACTATTGCCTGGTATGGAAAATAGCTTGAATCAAAGTTTTGGTGTCGGAATTCAATACAATAAAAGTTTTGATACCTTCAGAGGATTTTTAGGAATAGATGAAAGAAAGAAAGAATCTAACAATAAAAATACTGAATATAAACAAGAAAAATTTGATTCGATTGTACTTCCAAAACAATTTAAAAAAGAAGAAAATAAAATAGATTCTGCATATCAAGCTCGTAAAGATACAGTCAACGTTACTTATCAAAAATCTTCTCAGCCAAAGACACAACAAAAACGTCGCGGTTTAGTCAGAATTAAATAAAAAAAAATGAGTTTATTGTGGTTAGACAATAAACTCGCGCAAACAAACAAAAGTGATTAGTTCTTTCTTTTTTGAACTATTATTACAACAAAAATAAAATATTAAATAAATCATTAAAAAATATTTTGATGTTTGTTTGTTTTATTTATAATTTTGCTAAAAATTAATTCGATTTTTTATTAAAATAATAATAATAATCAAAAATTAGGAAAATGAATTACATAATTGATGATGTTGATAAGAAAATTTTGATGTATTTAATTGACAATACAAGAATGCCATTTACAGAAATAGCAAAAAAAATGAATGTTTCTGCTGGTACTATTCATGTACGTGTCAAGAAATTAGAGGAGGCGGGAATCATCAAAGGAACTACACTAATTACAGATTATGATAAAATGGGTTATCAGTTTGTTGCATATGTAGGTTTATTGCTTACGAAAACAAACAAAACTCAAAAAGTAATCGATGAATTATACAAAATTCCAAACGTAACAGTTGTTCACGTAGTTTCTGGGAAATATAATATTTTCTGTAAAATTCGTGCAAGAGATACAGCAGATGCAAAAGATGTTATCTACAAAATTGATCAAATTGATGACGTTTTGAGAACAGAATCTATGATTTCGTTAGAAGAATCTTTTAATGATAAAAATAGATTAATGCATTCAATCTTTCACTAAGAAAAATTCAATTTTTTAAATCATCCCACAAAATGACAGACGAAGAAAAAGAAAAATATTTTCAGGTCGCTCTCTGTTCAAGTCTCGTGCTTTTCGGGTTTGATGGAGAAGATCTAAAAATATTAATATATAAAAAACTTAACGATCCTTTCAAAGGAGCATTGGTTTTACCAGGAAAATATATTGCACCAACGGTAAGTAACGATCAGGCAATTCACGAATTATTAATCGAGAAAATTGCTTACGATGAGCATCAAACCTATATCGAACAACTGAAAGCTTTTACAAAAGTTTTTCGTAATCCATTAGGACGTGTTGTAAATGTTGCTTATTACGCACTTGTAAAACTAACACCTCAAATAGAGGAGAAAGTAAAAATGCAAGGAGGTGAGTGGTATCTATATGACCGCATACCAGATTTAGCTTTCGATCATAATGAGATTGTAAAATACGCAAAAGAACGTGTAAAACGCCGCGTAAAACGTCGCCCAGTTGGTTTTAACCTTTTAGGAGATGAATTTACAATTGCACAATTACAAAGTTTATATGAAAAAGCTTTGAATAGAGAACTTGATAAACGTAACTTTAGAAAGAAAATCTTTAACTCAAATTTAATTATCGAAACAGGCAATACAACCGACCCGAAACTTCATCGTAAAGTGTCGAAATTATACCGTTTTGACGAAGAAAAATACGAAAAATTGAGCTTGAAAGGATATGATTTCTTATTTTAAAACAAAGCTATGACAGATAAAAAAAATGAAACCAATAAAGAAAGAGAAGATCTTTTTGATGCTAATGTTTTAATGTCTGATAATACAAAATCAAATGACTTAAAACACAAAGGAGAGAAAAAATCATTCTTATTCAAATCAATGATCTTTATAATGGTTTTTCTTTTATTAAGTATTCTATATCGAGGTTACCAATTGTTAGTGACAAATGATTATTTAATGCGCGATTTACTGAATCAAGATGCACCAGAAATGCCAAGTTGGTATCCAATTTCAACTATTATTTTTGGTTTAATTGGTCTTGCAGGTATTTTCTTGGTAAATAAATACAAACGAATAGGTGTATATATGGTCGTAGGTTCATTATTTATATCTGCAGCAATACAACCAGAATTTATGGCAGATGGAACACTATTTACAATGTTCGCTTTATTTGTGTTTATAGGTTATGGTTTAGCAATTATTTATCCTTATTGGTATAAATTCAAATAATAAAAATTTGATAAAATGGAAAAAATAGGTTACAAAAAATTGTAACCTATTTTTTTTGATTGAAAATTAGTTGAGGTAATATCATTAATATGAATATTTTAAGCTTTATAATTGAGTAAGTTCATAAAAAATATACTGAAAAAAAAATGAATATGTTAATTTAACGGCTATATTTGTCCTGTGTGGAAAAAATATAAATTAAAAGTATAAAATGGATTGTATTTCAGTATTTGATATGCTCAAAATTGGCGTAGGTCCTTCAAGTTCTCATACTTTAGGTCCTTGGCGAGCAGCAGAAGCTTTTCTGAAAGAGTTAGATGCAGCTTCAATTTTCAATAAAATTACGCGTATTCGTGTAGATTTGTACGGTTCTTTATCCTTAACAGGAAAAGGACATGCAACAGATTTTGCGGTTATGTTAGGATTGAGTGGCGCAGATCCTGAATACATTCCTGTTGATGATATTTCAACAATAATCAATACAATTAATAGTAAAAAACAATTAAATTTTGGAAGCCGATTTTTAATTGATTTTGATCCCAAAACAGATATTGTTTTTAATAGAGAGTTTTTAGATTTTCATGCAAATGGAATGATGTTTACTGCCTTTTATGAGAATGAAGAATTTACCTCTACATTCTATTCGATAGGAGGTGGATTTATAACAAAAGAAAACGAAGAATCAATTAATGCAGATGTAACATGTGCATTTCCATTTTTATTTAATACATCAACAGAGCTTTTAGCATTTTGTGATAAAGAAAATAAAACAATTTCACAAATCATGTTCGAAAATGAGAAAACACTTCGAACAGAAGATGAAATTCATCACGAATTAATGCGTGTTTGGAATACAATGTTAGAATGTATGTACATAGGATGTCACACAGAAGGTACATTGCCAGGCGGATTGAATGTAAAACGTCGTGCGTATGACATGCACAATAATCTGATTGGAACAACTCCTTATTCTAATCCACAAGAATGGATTACATCTATTCGGAAAACCAAAGTATATTTTCGTCAAATTCTGAAATGGGTAAGTTGTTTCGCACTTGCAGTGAATGAGGTCAATGCCTCGTTAGGTAGAGTGGTAACAGCACCAACAAATGGAAGTGCAGGAGTAATTCCTGCTGTATTGATGTATTATTTGGTGATCGAAAATCACAAAGCGGGACAAAAAGAAATTGAACAATTTTTAACAACAGCAGGTGTTATTGGATCTATTTTTAAGAAGGGTGCTACCATTTCTGCCGCGATGGGAGGTTGTCAAGCTGAAATTGGAGTGTCATCTGCAATGGCAGCAGGTGCTTTGTGCGAATTAATGGGAGGAAGTCCTGCACAAGTGACTATTGCAGCTGAAATTGCGATGGAACATCACTTGGGGTTAACTTGCGATCCAATAGGAGGGTTGGTACAAATACCTTGTATTGAACGCAATACAATGGGAGCAATTAAAGCGATAAATGCTGCTGAATTGGCATTGGATACAGATCCTTTAAATGCAAAAGTACCTTTAGACAAGGTTGTAAATACAATGTGGGAAACTGCAAAAGATATGAATAATAAATACAAAGAAACTTCTGAAGGAGGCTTAGCAGTTGCTGTGAATATTGCAGATTGTTAATAAAGTATTTATATTCAATTAAATAAAGAATAGTGTGTAATTTGTAAGGATTGTGAAAGTGTGTTGTGTGTTTCAAAAAAAATCCTTACATTTGCACAGCCTTTTAGAATTAAGGTACGGATGTTAAAGAATATTCATTTAGGGATTTTTTAGGCTGCTCAGCCATTTAATTTTATTCTTTCATATCTGTTGGTTATAATAATTTAAAAATAAAAACCGGATATGAAATATAAATGAATTTCAATATCACGGTATCGTATCTAACATGATTACATTCAAAGAATTAGGACTTCAAGAAGAACTCCTAACTGCAATTGAGAAAATGGGATTCGTTAACCCTTCTCCAATTCAAGAAAAAGCTATTCCTCAAATCCTTTCATCAGACCAAGATGTTATTGCATTGGCGCAAACAGGTACAGGAAAAACTGCAGCATTCGGGCTTCCGATTTTAAATCAATTAGACAATAGTTCAAAATCAGTTCAGGCAATTATTTTATGTCCAACTCGTGAGTTATGTTTACAAATCGCAAAAGAAATCGAAACTTTTGCAGCTGATACACGAGGAGTACGTGTACAAGCAGTTTATGGTGGAGCTGATATCGTTAAACAAATTAGAGGATTAAAAGATAATCCACAAATCGTTGTAGGAACACCAGGTCGTACAATGGATTTAATTAAACGTGGTGCATTAAAAATTAATGACATTACGTGGACAGTTTTAGATGAAGCTGATGAGATGTTGAACATGGGATTCCGTGACGAAATCGATTCAATTTTAGAAACTACTCCAGAAGAAAAACAAACTTTATTGTTCTCAGCTACAATGCCTTCAGAGGTTCGTCGTATCGCTTCAGAATATATGCACAATCCAGTTGAGATTGCTGTTAGTAAAGTAAATACTACCTCAAAAAATATCGAGCACCACGTTTATTTAGTACGTTCATCAGATCGTTACTTAGCTTTAAAACGTTTGGCCGATTATTACCCAAATATTTATGGTATCGTTTTCTGTAGAACACGTCGCGAAGCGAAAGATGTAGCAGATAAATTGATGCAAGATGGTTATAATGCAGATGCATTACACGGAGATTTATCACAATCACAACGTGATCACGTGATGGAAAAATTCCGTAACCAAAACATTCAAATTCTTGTAGCAACAGACGTTGCAGCTCGTGGAATTGATGTTAATGAGTTGACACATGTTATCAACTTCAACTTACCAGATGATCCAGAAGTTTATGTTCACCGTTCAGGTCGTACAGGTCGTGCAGGAAACAAAGGGATATCTATTATTATTTCAGGTGGACGTGAAGCACGTAAAATTAGAGATTTAGAAAAATTAATTGCTTCTAAAATCGAGCCTAAAAACGTTCCAACTGGTGCAGAAATTTGTGAAAAACGTTTAATTTCTTTAATTGACAAAATCGAAAATATCGAAGTTGATGAAGAGTTAATCGAGCCTTACATGGAAACTGTAAACGAAAAATTAGCTGATATTGATCGTGATACTTTATTGAAACGTTTTTTAACAGTAGAATTTAATTCGTTCTTAGAATATTACAAAAATACGAAAGACATCACTCCAGAAGGTGATCGTGGTGATAGAAGTGATCGTTCTTCTAATCGTCGTGGAGGTCGTGATTTCTCAAGATTCTTCATTAACATTGGACAAAAACACAACTTACGTGTTCCAAACTTAATTGGATTAATCAACGAACAAACACGTAACCGTAACATCGAAATCGGAAAAATTGAAATTTTACGTAATTTCTCTTTCTTCGAAGTAGATACACAATTCGAATCATTAGTTTTAGAATCTTTCAAAGATGCACAACGTGATGGAGTTGATTTAGATGTTCAAATCTCTAAACCAGAACCAAGACGTGGTGACGGTGAGCGTCGTGGAGGCGGAGATCGTCGTCGTAATGGCGGAGGAGATTCTCGTGGACGTGGTTTTAACAGTCGTCGTGACTCTGATCGTGAAAGAAGCGGTGGAGACCGTGGTGGTTTCCGTAGAGGAGATCGCGATAGAGGAGGTTACCGAGGAGGAGACCGTGATCGTGATAGCCGTGACAGTAAAGGAGGAGATCGTGGTGGTTACCGCGGTGGAGACCGTAACAGAACGGGAAGTTCAAGAAGAGGTAGAGATTAATATTTCTCAAAAAATAACAACTAAAAAGGATGATTTTTTTAAATCATCCTTTTTTTGTGCTTAAAATTTGTATTTGAATTGATAATTTTTCTATATTTATTCAAAACCACAAATAAATGACAGTACAAGAATTGTTTAATTCTATTCGAGCTTCTATCGAACAAGAGAATTATGCGCAGTTAAAAGAAATTAAAATTTTTAAACCAGAAAAATTTAATTGGGTTCGAGACATTTTCGAAACGTATAATGTTACTCAATTAGGTGAGCAAAAAGGATTGATTTGGAAGTACAATAATCAACGAGAAGATTATACGTTTCAAGATTTATCTATTAAGTACAATCAATTTTTAAATTATTTACGTAACAAAGGTATTGTAGAAGGGGACAAAATGTTTTCTCAAGTTCCTTTATTACCAATTACTTGGATTGGCTATCTGGCATCAATCAAAGGTGGATTGGTTATTATTCCAGCGGCTACAACGTTAGAAGCACGTGATTTAACTTTCCGTTTTGAATCATCATTTCCAGAAGTGGCATTGGCTGATCAGGCGAATGCTAATAAAATAGATGAAGCAGAAGCAAAATTTGAGCAGAAAATCAAAGTTAAATTAATCACGGAGGGAGAAAGAGAAGGATGGATAAATATCAACGATTTATGGAATGAATCACCTGAAGCCGAAGCTGCCGATACTAAAGCAGACGATGATTTGTTTTATTTCTTTACTTCTGGTACAACTGGAATGCCCAAAGTGGTGGTGCACACGCATTACACTTATCCGCTTGGAGGCTTTACAACCTCTTCTTGGGTTGGAATGAAACAAGGTGATTTACATTACAATATATCACAACCTGGATGGGCTAAATTCTTTTGGAGTAGTTTCTTTGCTCCTTGGAATATGGGGGCTACAATTTTAGGATATCATGCAGATAAATTTGTTCCAAAGGAACAATTACAAACAATTCAGGATTTAGGTGTGATAACATTTTGCGCACCACCAACTGCTTTGCGTGTATTAATTTTAGAAGATTTAAAAAATTATCATTTCAAACTTCGTCAATGTGTTGCGGCAGGCGAACCGCTTAATCCAGAGATTATAGATGTTTGGAAAGAAGGCACAGGCATAACAATTCGAGATGGATATGGACAATCGGAATCTACAGCTATGATTGCCAACTTACCTAACGAAAATATAAAATATGGTTCGATGGGTAAACCTGCTTTTTTATATGAAATTGTAATTGCAGATGACAATGGAAATATAGTACAAGATTGTGAAGAAGGAAATATCTGTGTTGTGTACAACGAAGAAAGCATTAATGGAATTTTTAAGACATATCTTATTCAGAAAGATAAGATGTCAAAAGTTTTTAAGCATGGATTATATTATACAGGAGATAAAGCGTACAAAGACGAAGATGGCTATGTGTGGTTTGTTGGGCGTGATGACGATGTGATAAAAGCATCAGATTTCAGAGTTGGACCATTTGAAGTAGAAAGTGCGTTATTAGAACATGATGCGATTATGGAAGCTGCTGTTGTAGCAAGTCCACACGAATTGCGAAGTAATGCAGTGAAAGCGTTTGTTATTTTAGCCCCAGGGTATGAAGCTTCGGAAGAATTAGCGAAAGATATTTTCAGGTATACGGAAGAACATTTAGCACGTTACAAAATTCCTCGAATTGTCCAATTTGTTGAATCATTACCCAAAACAATTTCAGGTAAAATACGTCGCGTAGAATTACGAAACCAAGAAGCGAAGGATAAACAAGATAAAATTAAAATTCTAAACGAGTATTTCCATGAGAAATATTAATAGAGCTTAAATTTATCGCATAAAAAAATAGCCTTACAATTTGTAAGGCTATTTATATTTAAAATATTTTATTAGAGTTTTTCGTCTAAATATTCCTGAATTTTAGTTGTAATTATAGGTACAGCTATCATAATTAATCCCGAAATGACAATTTTTGTAATCCCTTTCATTGGGTATTTATTTGATGCTTTATCTCCAACCCAATTTAATGCGTTTTCAACTTTAGAAGACGTAAAATGACTATCAGTTTTTATATTCGATATAAGACCCACAGCCTTATTCACAATAGAATTATCGTGCTTGTTTTCAGAAGCCTTCATTTCAATACGAAGCTTTCTTTTGGCAAGTCGTAAATCTTCTAAATTTTTAATTACTGGTTTTTCTTTATTCGTCATCTTCGTCGTCGTCATCTTGGTTAGACATAGCTTCCATAGCATTCTCAATCGCAATGTTTGTTAAGAATAATTTTAATTTCTTTCTAAACAAAAGGCATAGTACCATTACTACAAAATAAATTCCAGTAACAGTTAAGAAACCTAATCCTGTATCATCAAAATAACTGCCTAAAATAAATCCTAATGCTAAACTACCTAACAACAATAAGAACAGCGCAAAAACGGCAATAATCAGTACGTAAATCCCGCTTGCTAACATGTTACTGACAGAATCTATCAAGTCATATTTAGTTAACGTGATTCTATTATTGATATAGGTTTTTAGATCATTAAACATAAAAATTGTTTTAGTTTAGACAAATTTAATTATAATTTTTAAGGATTATTGACTAAACTGAATTAAACTCCTACGTTTTCTTGAAATTCGTCTTTTAAATCTTCTTTAGCTTGATTAGTTTTAGTTTTCAAATCTTTTCCAGCTTCTTTGGCTTTCGCAACAAATTCGTCTTTTTGATCTGCTAATTTAGATTTAATTTCTTCTAATTTAGCTTCTAATTCTTTTTTTGTTTGCTTTGCTTTATCAGAAAAATCATTTGCGTATTTATCTAACTCTTTTTTGTATTTGTCAGCTTCTTTTTTTAATTTTTTGCGCGTGTCTTTCCCTGATTCTGGCGCGTACAATAAACCTACTACTGCTCCGATTGCTGTTCCAATTGCTAAACCTGCTAATAATTTAGTTGCATTATTTAATTTACTCATAATAAAGTTTTTTTTGAGATTAAACGTTTTTTATATTTACACTTTAAAATTACAAAAACAATACCAAAGAATTCAATTCAAATTTAAAAAATTACAATAAATGTTAATATTATCTGAAAAATCACAAAATATGCCAGCTTCTCCTATTAGAAAGTTGGTTCCATACGCAGATGCAGCTAAAAAGAGAGGTACAAAAGTATATCATCTGAACATTGGTCAACCTGATATAGAATCGCCAAAAGCTGTTTTAGAAGGATTGAAAAAATTTCCATCTAACATTATTTCTTACACGCATTCAGAAGGGACGTTAGAATATCGTCAAGCGTTGGCAGACTATTTCACTAATCGTGGAATTGAATTAACTCCAGAGAATTTTATTGCTACGTTAGGAGGTTCAGAAGCTTTATTGTTTATTTTTGGGATTATCGCAAATCCGGGTGATGAAATCATTATTCCAGAACCTTTTTACGCAAATTACAATGGATTTACGTGTGAAAATGATGTAAATATTGTTCCTGTACCTTCAACAATTGAGAATAATTTTGCTTTACCTTCTGTCGAAGAGTTTGCAAAAAAGATTACAGATAAAACGCGTGCAATTTTAATTTGTAATCCTGGAAATCCAACTGGTTATGTTTATTCGAAAGAAGAATTAAATCAATTGAAAGATTTAGTTTTAGAACATGATATTTATTTAATTGCAGATGAAGTGTATGCTGAATATTTATATACAGAAGAAGAATTTACATCTATTTTAAGTTTTCCAGAATTAAAAGATAATGCAATTGTAATTGATTCTGAATCGAAACGTTTTTCTTTATGTGGTGCTCGTTCTGGAGCGTTAATTACACGAAACGAAAAGTTCTTAAAAGCAGCTATGTTGTATGCACAAGCGCGTTTGAGTCCAGTTGAGATTTCTCAATACATTGCAACATTAGCGCATAAAAATGTAGGATCCTATTTCGAAGATTGTCGTACAGAATATTTAAAACGTCGCAATACATTAATAGAAGGTTTAAAACAGATTCCAGGGGTGGTTTGTCCAAATCCAAAAGGGGCTTTCTATTGTATGATTCAATTACCAGTTGATAATGCGGAAAAATTTGCAATTTGGTTGTTAGAGTCATTTTCGTCAAATGGGGAAACTGTCATGTTGGCACCAGGAGCGGGATTTTACTCAACTCCAAATTCAGGAATACAAGAAGTTCGTTTGGCATATGTGCTAAAAGAAGAAGATTTAGTACGTTCTGTAGAATTACTAAAAGAAGCTTTAGAACAATATCCAGGAACAATTAGATCATAAGAAATATACGAAGATGGAAATCATCGAAAATTATTCATTAAAATTATATAACACATTCGGAATAGAAGCAAAAGCAAAATATTTTGCAGATGTCGCAACTATTCAAGATTTACGAAAAGTATTGGTTTTTCGTCGTCAAAAAAATCTTCCCATTTTATTTATTGGAGGAGGAAGTAATATGCTTTTTGTAGACGATTTTCCAGGAATTGTGTTAAAATTAAATTTGAAAGGAATCGAAATTATCAATGAAGAGGATGATTTTGTGTACATAAAAGCGCAAGGAAGCGAAAATTGGCACAATTTTGTTCAATGGACGTTGGAAAATGATTTCGGAGGATTAGAAAATCTTTCTTTAATTCCAGGAAATGTTGGAACAGCACCGATGCAAAACATTGGAGCCTATGGCGTTGAAGTGAAAGATTATATTGAAGAAGTTCAAACATTAGAATTAGAAACAGGCGACGAGCGTACTTTTACAAATGAAGAGTGTCAGTTTGGTTACCGTGAATCTATTTTTAAGAATGAATTAAGAGGTCAATATGTTTTGGTAGCAGTTACATTTAAGTTATCAAAGAGAAATCATCAATTGCATATCGATTATGGGGCAATAAAATCTGAATTGGAAAAGGAGCAAATTTTTGAGCCTTCAATTCAAGAAATTAGTGCAGCCGTGATCAAAATACGTCAAAGTAAATTACCAGATCCTTCGCAAATAGGAAACTCGGGAAGTTTCTTTAAAAATCCTGTTATTACGAACGAAGAATTTGTGGAGATTGAAAAACGTCATCCCGAAATTTCTCATTATAAAACTGATTCGGGTGTAAAATTAGCTGCAGGTTGGTTAATTGAACATGCTGGTTGGAAAGGAAAGCGTTTTGGTGATGCTGGTGTTCACGATAAACAAGCATTGGTTTTGGTGAATTATGGTAATGCTACAGGACGTGAAATATATGATTTGTCTGAACAAATTATTGAAGATGTGAAGTCTAAGTACGGTGTCACATTAGTCAGAGAAGTTAATATTATTCAATAATTAAAAATCCTACTTTTATTTATACAATGCCCATAAAGTATCTAACTTTTTGGGCATTTTTTATAAAGAATTTCGACTATCAATACCTAATGTTGTGTAAATTACTTTTAAATGGTACTTAACTGTATTTTCAGAAATATATAATTGAGTAGCAATCTCTTTGTTGGTTAATCCTTTTCTTACAAAATCAATGATTTCTAACTGTCTTTCAGACAGATTGTAGTCCGAAAAAGTGACTATTTTCTCGTTTTTTGATTTATTATCAATTAAATCTGAGAGTTCTTTGCGCATTCTTTCGTTCTCATTTTCAACTAATATTCTTTTTTCTTTATTAATTTTATTGTATTTGAAAAGAACTAAAAGTAAAATAGCTAAAATGGTAGAAATTATACCTAAAAAAAATTTGATATTTTTTTGATTTCGAACCTCTAAATTATTTCGTTTATTGATAATTTCTTTCTCTAAACTTTGTAATTTTCCACTTTGATTTATTGCGTCGTAATCGGTTGCAAGATCATTTACAATTAATCGCGTTTTGTAAGCTTTTTCCCAATCTTCATTTTGTGCATAATGCCAAGTAAGAGATTCGTACATATTCAGAATATATAATTTTGTATTGAATTTTTTAGCATAATACAGTCCGTTTTCAAAAGCCTTTATCGCTTTTTGATCTTCATTGGTTTCGGTGTAAAGATGCAATAGTTTTCGATATATATTTGGTAAATGTTTGGGTGATTCTTTTTTTAATACATCTACAGCTTCATTATATTCTTTTTCAGCTTGTTGATAATCCTTATTAAGGATATTGATTGTGCCTAAAACAGAAATATAAAAAGCATACGTTTCTGGATCTAAAAAATGAAGATTATTCTTTTCTACTTTTTTAAGCAATTCATTTACATTATCATATTTAAGGTAATCAAACTGAATGAAAATTCGCTCAATTAAAATTTTTGTTTCAACTTCTTTTTTATGGTTAGGATCCTTTAATCCATATTTTTCAGCAATATTTAGATTTTCTTCAGCTTCTGGATAATTCAATAAAGTTTTATAGGTAATATATTTTAATAAATACAAATTGTATAAATCATAATTACTAACTCTCTTAGAGTAGATAAGACTATCTAATTTGAAAATAGATTTATTATAAGCACCAATTTGGTTGAAATTACTAATCTCTTTCTTTAGAATTTCGGAATTAATTGTGTTTCCAAACCCTACTTGAGTATAAAAAGAAAAGAATAATAATAAGAGAAATTTTTTCAAGATTTAGATCATTTAGTTGATTATATGCGTTCTACATAGACTACCCGTAGGTAGTTTAATATAAACTACCCATTAACTATGCTTGCAAAAGTAGGAATTTATTTTATGATTTTTAAAATTTGTGAAGATTTATAACAAATGTAAGTCGTAATAAATTAGATAATTAAATAGAAATATGAAAAATATTTTAACTCTTTTATTAGTCATGTTGTCTAATGTGATTTTTGCTCAAAATTTAGATTACAAAACGTTAAAACAATTTATCGGTAATCGAGTAACCGAATTAGAAGATTATTATCAAATAAAGTCCAGTTCTATAGATGATAATTTTGGTAATCAAAAAGTACACTACAATTCTATCACGATAGATCCATATACTATAAGTATGGAGGTGGAAACTGAAGGTAAGAACATTAAACGAATTGTTGTTGTGAATTCTGAAAATAGAACTAATTTTTTTCAAAATATCGCACAAGAAATAGAACAAACAACTCCAACAAAGAAAAACTATAAAACAGTTTATATTTCTTTAGTTAAAAATTCTACAAAAAAGAAAATCTATCAAGAGTCTATAAGTCATTTGATTGATTTAATGAAAAAACAAACAACAAATCTAAAAGAGAATCATGGTCTTTTAGAATCAAGTACTTTAAATACTACTATATCTATCGATGACACTGCAAGTGTTTTAATTGTAAACTAAATAAATACATTATATACAAATTAAAAAATTAACTATGAAAAACATTTTTATTTTAGGATTAGGTTTTATGGCTTCTGTGGCTTTTGGACAAGTTGATAAAATTTATAAACATTCAGGAGAAATTATAGAAGGTCAAATAAAGCGTGTAGGAGAATTTACTGTAGAATTTACTTATGATGGAGAAGATGCAATACAATCATTAAGTAAATATTCTGTAAACAAGGTTTTCTACGGAAAAAGCACTCGTATCGAAGATGTTTCAGAAAAGATAGAAATTACCGATGACAAAGATTGGCCGAAAGTTATTATTTTAGAAGATAAATCTTTAGTTGCTGGATTAAAAAAAGGGGATGATTTGAAATCAAAAACAGGTTGGGTAAACTTTAGATCTGGAAATGGAAAAGATGAGCGTGCTGAGAAAGTTTTAAAACAACAAGCTGCGGAGGTGAGATGCCCATTTATTCTTTTATTATCTGATAAAATGGCAGGTAAATCGGCTAAAAAAACTGGAAGTTGCTATAAATACCAATAAAACGGATTAACAACTAACTAACTACGTAATGTATTTTTGACCAATAAGTCGTGAATTGATTTCACGACTTATTTATTGTAAAATGAAGAGAATAGTGCTGACAAAAAAACGAAAAAGAACAACAAAATTTGGTTCGAAAAAAATAAATTATTTGGATATTTTAATTGTAGTTGCAATTAGTATTGTGACCATTTTAATTATCATAGATTTTTTAAATTAACAAAAAAACATCACTACTACCTTACTTTTTCTTTAATCCATTTTGCAACAGGTTTCTCGAAATATTCAAAAGTCAAAGCGCTTAAAATTAAGGCAACGGCGAAATAAATTCCAATCTTCAGAAAATCGTTTATTGCAGGGAGATATTGGTTTCCATATTTTATCACAATCATGTGAATCATATAAAAAGCAAAACTAATTTCACCCAAATAAACCAGTGTTTTATGTTGTAATAGTTTAGAAAAGAATCCGCGTTGTAAAGCAAAAATTAAAACAATTCCAACCATCGGAATCCAATAATAAATTCCGTAACGAAACGCTCTTGCAACATCATTATGGAAGTAAAAAAAGATGGATAAAACGATAATTGCAGCCAATTCGATTAAAGTTCCTTTCGAGAAATTAATAGGTGATTTTTTTATTTTTTTATAGATCTGACAGGTAATAATTCCTAAAATAAAATCTAAACTACGAACCAAAGGATTGATGTAGAAAATAGCTTTTTCCATTTTCATATCTGTTCTAAAATAGGGTTCTGCAAAGATAATAATCGGAATTGCTAACAATAAAATGTATTTCAGTTTCGGGAATTTATACAGCCAAATGACATAAAATGGAAACATGAAATAAAAGAATAATTCAGTCGAAATACTCCACGAAACATTGTTGATAGAAAAGTAAAAATCTTTTATCGGAATGTATGATTGTAACAAAAATAGATTTGCTCCAGCAATATCCCAATGAAAAGTACCTTGCCAAACATTTAGTATAACAAAAGGTAACATGACGCAAAATGTAAGCACATGCAATGGATAAATTCGAGCAATTCGGGCAATGTAAAATTTCTTTTTATTGAAGTTAGGATTTTCGATGATTTTATTTTCGTAATTAAGTGCTAAAACGAAACCACTTAGGATAAAGAAAAAACCAACCCCTAAATACCCTTCGAAAAAGACATTATTTTTTAGAAAGTTATACCACGCTAAATCTGTTTTAACAAACGTTAAATGACTCAAAAAAACAGCAAAAGCAAAGAAAAAACGTAAAGAAGTTAAACTGTTTAACATTAGTCAATAATTTTGATTTCCATTTGATAATATTCTTTAAACATCTGAATAAATTCGTCTATTTTACTTTCTCTCACCGAAATGGTAAACATGCATTTATCCGAAAAATGTTTGTCTTTTATTTCGCCCGAAATTCGCTCTACATTGCGTTCAACAATTCCTTGTTGATCATAATTAAAAACCATTTTAATACGTTTCGAAACAAATTTTTCAACAATAGTGGCTTCTTCCAATACAACTTGAGCAGCATATTTATACGCTTTTACTAAGCCTGGAATTCCTAATTTTGTGCCACCAAAATAACGTACAGAAACAATTAATATATTGGTAATTTCACTTGATAAAATTTGATTGTAAATTGGTAAACCAGCAGATCCACTTGGTTCTCCATCATCATTTGCGCGATGATTTTTTTTGTCTATGCCCAAAATATAAGCGTAACAATGATGATTTGCATCAGGATGAATTTCACGTAATTGATCTAAATATATTTTGATCTCATCTTCATTTTCAACTGGATACGCAAAGTTGATGAATTTGCTACCCAATTCCTTGAAAATTACATCCTCTACAGGTTTTTCGATTGTACGATAATTGTCTGTCATGTTCTATTGAAAAGTAGCACAAAGATAGTTTAAATCGTACTTTAAAGAAAAAAAGGTTTTATATTTATGAATGATGAAAAACGTTCTTTAAATGAAAACATATTTATTTTTAATCATATTAATATTTTCGAATATAGTTTTCTCTCAAAATATTTCAAAAAAGGAGTTCAAAAAAATCATTAATAATTCTATGAATGATTCATATAACGATGAAATTATAACAGATAATAGAGATAGTATATTTTACAAAAGTGAAAATTTAAAGATTTATAATAATTCTTTAGCAAAAGCTAAATTTCAATTTTGTCATACAATAGCATTTAGGTTTTTAAAAAAGAAAAGAGTAAGTTTAATTGATTGTCAAACTTGTAATGAACCAACATTTGCTATGTAACAAAAGAACAAAATATATTCAATTATAAACTTGATGTTGCTGATGGAAAATTAATATTGAAGCTAAAAAATAAATTTTCTGAAATGAATTTTCAAATTGCGTTAAAAAATAAAATTGAATTTGAGAATAATAAATTTGATGAAATAATTATTAAACGAAAATTTTAATAAATTCAAATAAAAAAAGAACCTCAAAATTACACTGCCCCCAAAAAGTTAGACACTTTTGGGGGCATTTTTTATGACAAGAAAAGTAAAATATGGTGTAGCATTTAAGTTACGCTGTGTGAAAGAAGTTTTAGAAAAACATCGAACAATACGTTCAATTAGTAAAAAAGAAAATATACATGCTTCTTTATTAAAGAAATGGGTTTCTGATTATCATAATCAAGGAATTTCAGGTATAGAACCTAAAAAAAACCAAACGTATAGCGTTGAATTTAAGTTGAAAGTTATTAAGACTATAACTAGTCAATATCTTAGTTTACGAGAAGCCAGAGTTAAATTTAATATTCCAAGTGAATCGGTTATTATAAAATGGCAAAAAGATTTTGCTACCTTTGGAATAGACGGATTAAAACCCAAACCAAAAGGCCGTCCCAAGACTATGAGCACATCTAAGGGTGGACCTAAAAAATCGAAACAACCATTATCAAGAGAAGAAGAACTATTGTTAGAGATTGAACGTTTACGTTGTGAAGTTGCACTCTTAAAAAAGTTCAATGCCTTAATTCAAGCCGAGGAAGAAAAACAAAAGAAACTTGGACACAAGCCATAAATGAATTAAGGCCAGAATTTCATCTAAATTTACTTTTAGATTGTACACATATGGCTAGAAGCAGCTTTTACTATCATATTTCACGTAGTAAAACAGATAAATACGAGGAATTAAAACTTAAGATAAAATCCATTTATCATCAGCATAAAGGGCGATATGGCTATCGACGAATTACCGATGAATTAAGAAAATCAGGAACTATCATCAATCATAAAACTGTTCTTAAACTGATGAATAGCTTAGGATTAAAGAGTTTGATTCGAAGAAAAAAATACAAATCTTACAAAGGAGAACAAGGAAAGATTGCACCAAACATCTTGCAAAGAGCATTTAAGGCTGATAAACCCAACCAAAAATGGGTAACAGATGTTACCGAGTTTAAAGTAAAAGATAAAAAACTATATTTATCACCGATAATGGATCTGTACAATCAAGAAATTATCAGCTATGAGTTAAGCGAACGACCTGTTTTTAATCAAGTAACTCAAATGCTTAAAAAGGCATTTAAAATAACGAAAGACACCAAAGATTTGATATTACATTCCGATCAAGGATGGCAATATCAAATGAAACAATATCAGGCTTTATTAAATGAAAAAGGAATCATACAAAGTATGAGTAGAAAAGGAAATTGCTTAGATAATGCTATTATCGAGAATTTCTTCGGAATACTGAAATCGGAACTATTTTATTTACAAAAATTTAATTCTATTGAAGAGCTAAAAAAAGAAATAAAACAATACATTTACTATTACAATAACGATAGAATAAAATCGAACTTAAATAAAATGAGCCCGATACAATATCGAACTCATTTTTATAATTATTAATTTTTAATCTGTCCAAACTTTTGGGTGCAGTCTAAATTAAGGTTCTTCATTATCTAATCTATTTTCGAAAATATTTAATTCATCATTCAAAAAACGATGTTTTTCAGTTCGTATTCCTTTTAAGCGTGGTGCTAAAATTCCTTCATTCCAAATGGTATCAGAACTTAAGATTCTTGCTTCATCCCACAAATTGGCATCAATAAAATGTTGAATTGTATCGCATCCACCTTCAACAATCAGAGATTGAATATTATTTTCATATAAAAAGTTCATAATAGGCGGTAATATTGGTTGCGAAAAATCCAATTGGATAAGGTTTAAATTTTCTTCTGATGAATTTTCAAGTGAATTAAAAATAACCGTAGGTTGAGTCTGATCAAACAAATGAAAACTTCTCGGGATAGCTAAATTTTTGTCAATCGCAATTCTCAACGGATTATTCCCAGTCCAAAGTCTTGAGTTTAATTGTGGATTATCAATTAAAGCTGTGTTTTTTCCAACCAAAATAGCTTGTTCTTCCGTTCGCCATTTATGTACCAATTGTTTGGTGTATTGATTGGTAATCCACAATTGTATATCATCACGTCCGATGTATCCATCTTCAGTTTGTGCCCATTTTAGGATAATGTATGGACGTTTTTTTTGATGAAATGTAATAAAACGCTTATTAAGGTTGATGCATTCTTTTTCTAAAACACCTAATGTCACATCCACACCATTTTTTAGCAAACGTAAGTAACCTTGTCCATTTACTTTAGCAAACGGATCTAACGTTCCTATTACAACTTTCGGAATTTCTTTTTCAATAATCAAATCTGCACATGGAGGTGTTTTACCATGATGCGAACAGGGTTCTAATGTCACATATAAAGTACTTTCCTTTAATAATTCAGGATTTTTGACTGAATTGATCGCGTTTACTTCTGCGTGAGGACCACCGTATTCAGATGTAAAACCTTCACCAATAATTTGATTGTTATGTACAATAATAGAACCAACAAACGGATTAGGATATGTTGTTCCTAACCCGTTTGTAGCAATTTGTATACAACGAGCCATATAGTGCTCATCGATAGATTGTTGTGTCATCTCTAAAAATTATGCATTAAAATCTATGTTGAATAATGTTTTCAATTTGATTTCAGCTTCAATTAATTTTTTACGTTTTTCGTCAATTTGTTTGTAAACATCTTTTAATAAAGGATTGTTTTCATTCGCATTCGAAAAGAAATGTACGTTATTATCTAATTGATTGATTTCTTTTTCTAATTCTTCAATCGTTTTACGTGTTTTTCTAATCTCATCATCCAATAAATTACCATTATTTCCAGCTTTTACTTTATTGACAAAAGATTGTAACTTGTAATCGTTCAATTCATTTTTCGAAAGATTTAGCGCTTCAAGTTTTTTGTGATAAATATCTGTAAACTCTTGGTTGATTAATGTTTTATCCGTTGGTACTTTTCCTAAACTCGTCCAATTGTTTTGAATTTCTTCTAATTGTTTCAATGCTTCGTCTTTATTATCAGAAATAGTTTGATTCTTGAATTCCTCTAATAAAGCTTGCTTGTTTGTATAGTTTTGTTCAAATTTTTGATTCGCTTGTTCGTGACGTTTTTTGTAGCGATCAAAGAATTGGTTGCATGTATCTTTAAATTCTTTCCAAATTTTATCTGAATTTTTTCTTGGAACATGACCAATTTTTTTCCAATCATTTTGAATTCTTTTAATCACTTGAACTGAAGCATTCCAATCTGTGCTTTCAGCATGTTGTTTTGCAATTTCAAGTAAAGCCAATTTCTTTTTAAGATTAATATGTTGTTCTGATTTTAAATCTTTGTAGAAATCATTTTTGATGTGATTAAACTCTCGTGTCACTTCTTTAAAAGCTTCCCAAGTTTGAGAATTTTTATCTTTCGGCACACGTCCCAACGAAATAAAGTTCTCACGTAATGTATTTACTTCTTTAATTGCTTTTTGCCAATCACTGTGCGATTTACTTGTTGAACTTGATGCAATTTCTTTAATACGAGCAATGATTTGAGTTTTCTTCTCTAAATTATCTTTTTGCTCTTGTTTTATTTTTTCATTCAATTCACCTTTACGGTCATGAATTTTATTCGTTAATTCTTTGAATTTCTGCCACGTTGGTTCGCGCAAATCTTCTTGTACTGGAACTGCTTCTTCTTTCCATAAACGGTGAAGGTATTGCAATTCATTCAACGCTTTTTGAACATTATTTTCTAAGACTAATTCTTCTGCACGTTTGATGATAGAATAACGAACTTCAAGATTATGTGCATAATCCAAAGTTTGCAATTCTTTGTTCATATCCAAATACGTGTAGAAATTGTCTAAATGGAAAAAATAATTTTTAAAAACATTTTCAGCATTTTTGCTAGGAATTCTTCCTGCGTTATGCCAACGAGTTTTCAACTCGCGAAATTGTTTGAACATCGCCGCAGAAGAATCATTTTGTTCTTGGTATAAGGCTTTTAATTCGTCAATAATTTCTAAACGTTCTTTTAAATTATCTGATTCTTTTTTCTCATTTTCTTTATGAAAAACAGCTAATTGATTTTTGAAATCGTTATAAACAGCATTAAATTTAGCTTTATAAGAAGTTTCGTATCTAAAATCTAATTCATCTCCACCTTCATTCAAAAAAGCTTCTTTTTTAATAGCTTCGTCTTCGTCTAATTTATTTTTAAACGCATCTCGAATTTGATTGAAATGTTCGCGAATATCTTGAACATCGTACTTGCTCAATAGATTTTTAGCTTCGTTTATTAAGACATCAAAGCTGAATGTTTCATAATCTTTAAACGAAATATCGCTCACTTTTTCTTGGTTGACTAACTCTTCTGTTTTATAAGTTTCCGTGTTAGAGTTGTTTGTGGTTGCAGATTTAGGTAATTGTTCTCCGTCTGCATTTTGCAGGTTATCCAATTCAGTATTCATAAGAAAATAAGTTTTGTTTCTCAAATCTAATAAAATTTGAGGACAATATCAAGTCTATTTTGTGTGATTATTCCATATTTCCCAAGCTTTTTCTGCTTGTAGAATCAACATTTCGTGTCCATTTTTTATTTTAGAACCATTATGTTGTCCATTTTCTAAAAATTTTGTCACGGCTGGATTGTAAATCAAGTCGTACAATAAATGGTTTTCTTTTAGAAATTGATAGGGTAGAAGTGGTGCATTTTCAATATTAGGAAAAGTTCCTACTGGTGAACAATTCACAATTATTTGATGAGAATGCATGATTTCTTCATTCAATTCGTCATACGTAAAATGATTTTTAATTTTCGTTCTTGAAACAATTTTATATATGATATTTAATTGGTCAAGAATATAAAAAATAGCTTTTGCAGCACCGCCATTTCCCAAAACTAATGCTTTTTTGTGATGCTGTTCTAAAAGAGGTTGTAAAGAGTGTTGAAAACCATAACAATCTGTATTGTGGCCAATTCTTTTTCCTTTTTTAATTAAAACTGTATTTACTGCACCAATTGCTTTTGCTTCGGGCGATAATTCATCCAAAAAAGGAATGATTTCTTGTTTGTAGGGAATTGTAACATTAAAACCTATTAAGCCTTCTGCTTCGAAAATTTTTTCTACTTCATCGATATGCTGTAAATCAAAAACATTGTAGACGCAGTCTACAATGTTTTCATTTATAAATTTTTTAGCAAAATAAGATTTCGAAAAAGAATAAGAAATATTTCTTCCGATTAATCCAAATTGTCTCATTCGTCTGTTTTATTTTTATTGAATCGAGCTTTCACAATTCGAATAATTAAAGGCATATTGGCCAATAAAATAATTCCAAAAATGAATTTCTCTAAATTATTTTTTACGATGTCAAACTGACCTAAAGTATATCCTAAAAAAGAAATTACGCCAACCCAAAGTACAGCACCAAAAAAACTGTAGGTGATAAATGTACGGTAATTAAGGTTTGTCACACCACATATAAATGGAATTATAGTACGAACTACTGGCATAAAACGTGCAATGATGATTGCTTTTTTACCGTTTTCGTTAAAAAATTCTGTTGCTTTTTCGATGTGTTTCTTTTTAAGGTACCACGAATCTTTTCTTCCTAAGATCCATCCGCCAAATTTTCGTCCAACATAATAATTTACGTTATCTCCAAGAATTGCTGCAACCATCAGTAAAGGAATGATATATTCGATATGTAAATGGTTTTGGTCATCGCTGGCCGCAATCATTCCAATCGAAAAGATAAGCGCATCTCCAGGTAAAAAAGGCATTAAAAATGACATGACAATTAAACCTGTTTCGGCAAAAATTATCAAGAATAGAATGGCATATATCCAATAACCGTAATTATTGATAATGTCCATTAATACCTTGTCTGGGCGTTGAACAAAATTGGTGATAAATTCAATAATAGATTGCATTTTTTATTTTTTATGCTCGTATAATATCAGCTCCAATAGCGCGTAAACGTACATCGATATCTTCGTAACCACGATCAATTTGATCGATGTTATGAATAACTGTTTTTCCTTTTGCAGAAAGTGCAGCAATCAATAAAGACATTCCGGCACGAATATCAGGCGACGTTAATTCTGCTCCTTTAAGAGGTGTTTCGTGATTAAGACCAATGACAGTGGCACGGTGAGGATCACATAAAATGATTTGTGCTCCCATATCGATTAGTTTATCTACGAAAAATAAACGTGATTCAAACATTTTTTGGTGGATTAAAACGCTTCCTTTCGCTTGTGTTGCAATTACTAAAATGATTGATAATAAATCAGGTGTAAATCCTGGCCAAGGCGCATCAGAAATTGTTAAGATAGAACCGTCAATAAAACGTTCGATTTCATAATTTTCTTGAGCAGGTATATAAATATCGTCTTCGCGACGTTCTAATTTGATTCCTAATTTTTTAAAAACATCTGGAATAACACCTAAATTTTCCCACGAAACATTTTTGATGGTTAGTTCAGATTTTGTCATTGCTGCCAAACCAATCCATGATCCAATTTCAATCATATCTGGTAAACATGTATGTTCGGTTCCGCCTAATTTTTCAACTCCTTCGATCGTTAAAAGATTTGAAGAAATTCCAGAAATTTTAGCACCCATTCTGTTTAACATTTTACATAATTGTTGAATATAGGGCTCACAAGCAGCGTTGTAAATAGTTGTTGTTCCTTTTGCAAGCACAGCAGCCATAATGATATTGGCAGTTCCTGTTACAGAAGCCTCTTCCAACAACATATAATTTCCTTGTAGTCCATTCTCGTCCACTTCTACACCGTAGAAATCTTCGTCTGGATTGAAACGATATTTTGCTCCTAATGCAAAGAAACCTTCGAAGTGTGTATCTAAACGACGACGTCCAATTTTATCTCCACCTGGCTTTGGCATAAATGCTTCTCCAAAACGAGCTAAAAGTGGTCCCATTAACATGATTGATCCACGTAAAGCAGCTCCATCTTTTCGAAATTGTTTTCCTTTTAAATAATCTAATCGTAATTCATCGGCTTGGAAAGTGAAATCACCTTTTCCATTTTTTTGTGTTTTGACACCTAAATCTCCTAAAATTTCAATCAAACGATTGACATCTCGGATATCCGGAATGTTTTTAACACGAACTTGTTCATTGGTTAATAAGACCGCACATAAAATTTGTAGTACTTCATTTTTAGCACCTTGAGGAGTGATTTCTCCTTTCAAAGGTTTCCCTCCCTTTATTTGAAATGTAGCCATTTAGTTGTATTAAATAGTTTTGATTTAACCTTTATTGTTTCGAACGTTTTGGTTTCGATTATTGTTATTTTGATTATTTCGGTTATTGCTGTTATTACGATTAGTCGAACTTTGGTTATTGTTTCGATTATTATTTTGATAACTTCGGTTACTTCTGTTGTTTTGATTGTTGTTTGAATGATTGTTATTGCTTAAACGCTCAGGAGAAACCAAATGATCTTCTACTTTTCTTAAATCAATTTTACCATTAGATAATTCGAATAAATGATTGAAAATAACTTGATCATCAACGGTATCTTTATTCCACAATAAATAACATTTTTTCATGTGATTAGCAATAGCAAAGTACAAGCCTTCGCTTTTTTCACCTTCTTCCCATGTTACAGCAACGTCAATCATTTTTCGAATATTATTCCCGTAATATCTGTATTTATAAATGCTTTGTGGATAATTTACTTTGTTTGGTTTGCTGTTTACAGTGTCCTTTTTTGTCGGAATTGGATAAGGAGATTTTACATCCAAATCAAATTCTGCCATGATAAAAAGTTGATCCCAAAGTTTGTGTTGGAAATCTGGTACGTCGCGCAAGTGTGGGTTTAATTCTCCCATAACTTCGATGATAATTTCAGCAAATCCGTTGCGTTCTGTTTCGTCTGTTATTGTTTTACAATGATTTACCATTTCTTGAATATGACGCCCATATTCTGGAATAATCAATTGCGTACGAAGTGTATTATATTCCATTAAATTTTCTAATGTATTAGTTACAAATTTACAAAAATCTATCCGATTATTTGAGTGAAAAAGGGATATTGATTGCTAAATTTTTATTAAATTATTGTCCTTCAAATATGGTTTAATTAGAAGAAGATAAACTTATCTTTCTATTTACTTTCTTCAAATTTGTTTAAAAAGTAAAGCCTTTGTTTAGTAAAGAAAATTAGGTTAAAAACCTTTTGATTGTCAACAAATATAATCTTTTTTTTATCAAAAAATTAGTTGGTTATCGTTTAAAGATTAGATTAGTTCTTCTTTCTGCCGATCACTTCTTCTGTTTTTGATATTAATTGATGTGAATTAAGTGTTTATATTAATTATTTCGTAAAATGAAATGAATAATAGTATCAACTAATTCTTTATTTATAGGAAGGTCTGGATTGTAATAGGAGGAAATATCTTCTTTAGCATCTACATTTTTTAGAACATGATTCATTTTTTGTATAATAACAGCTGATTGAGGAGAAAGATTTTTTGCGTTTTCAATACTCACTTGTATATCCATATCTCCTTGAATTACTAAATTCGGAATAGTTAATTTATTGAATTCTTCAACAGGATTATATTTGAACCAAGATATTAAATAAGGTTGAACACTTTGGCGGAATAATGTAGTTAGATTAAGATTAATATTTCTTACGATTTTTCCATTTTTTAAAGAATCGATAATACCGTAAGCTTCATTTTTTAATTGATCTGGTAAATGTTTTAACTGCTTTTTAAGAGTCTGATCAATAGGTTCACCTGCTCCAGATATTGAGATAAATTTGTTTACATTATTTTTAGAAGCAAGCATACCAATTAAAGATCCTTCACTATGTCCAGCAATTATAATCGAATTAAACCTTTCATCTTTTTTAATTAATGTCACCCAATTTTTAGCATCACTTATATAATCATCAAAAGTGAGTTTAGATTCATCAAGTTGAGGTATGGAGCTTTCTCCAATTCCTCTTTTATCATATCGAATAGATGCAATACCTTTTTTTGCTAATTCATGTGCCAAATATTTTAAGGAGTTATTTGTCATCATTTGATTATTACCATTTCTATCCGTTGGTCCAGATCCAGAAATAAGTAAGATAATAGGGATTTTATTCTTCATTTCATAAGGTAAGCATAAAGTGCCAAATAATTGAATGTTATTCTCATTTAATTGAATTTTAGTTTCATTAATATCATTTGATGTTTGCGCTAAAAGTTTAAAATTTGAGAATAGTAGAAGAGTTAAAAATAGTAAGTTTCTCATAGTTTTTGTGGAATTATAAGTGCTAAAATCGTTGTAGAAAGGATCAAAAGAAAGATTACTGCAATGTAACCCAAGGTTTGTTTAGTGTTTTTGAGATTTGTAACTGTTTTAAATCCCCTGTACAAATAGTAAAACATAATTGCCATACAAAATAATGCGAAAAAACCTACAATAACTACCGTTATCATAATAGAAGGATTTTGTAAAATGGTTAAATCATTAGATAAAACTCCTTCCGTAACCTTGTTTATCTTCTGATTGATAAATGGAATAAAATCGGTGATAAAAACAATATAATAAGCAATTCTCGAAATTAAAACCACATTTACAATATCAATGAAACGAGTTTTTGGATTGATAAATTTTCCATAGAAATAAAGTAGAAGTATAGCAATTAAGACATTTCGGGTATTTTGGTAGATAATATCGACAAACGAAAAATCAATTTTTATTTTTTGAATACTCAAAAAATCAGGGAAATACGAATCGGTCAAATAACAGATGTACGAAAAGAATAAATGTGCGATTAATCCAATAATCAATAATAATTTATCGTCAAAATAGGCAAAAGGATTAAGAAGTTTTTTGATCATCTTTTAAGGTTTTTATCGTGTGAATAAATTCATCAGGTTCGTCGCAACTAATCAAATATTTTACATTTTCTAATTCAATCGCAACCAATTTAGTTCGGTCTTTTATATTACATCGATAGTTATCCATCGAAATTCCAATCAATCCATAAACGCCTCTTGCGCCAATTATCATCAAATTGTTTTGAGATTTTCGAGAGATGCTTTTTATTTCATTTATAGGGATAACAAATGTTTTAATTTTCGTGCAAAAATAAATATTGTTTAAGTCAATTTTAATTTTATTAATAGAAAATAAATAACAACCAACTAGAACAGGAGTTACTATTCCCCAGTAAATTAGTTTAGGAAATAGACTTTTTTCATTATAAATCAGTGATAATCCAATGAGTAATAAAAAGGAAATTAGAATGACAGTTGTCCATTTAAAAAATGGTGACATCGTAACAGTAAACTCTTTATTCATTTGATATAGAATTTATTTTATGAATCAAATCATCTACCTTATTTCGCATAGTAGGATAACTTACATCCATTTGTTTTGCCATATCTTTTAGACTTCCTGAACTTAAGAAAAATTGCATAATAAAATGTTGTTCTTCTGAGGAAAGTTTTAAAAATAATGGAAGTTCATAGTTACCAACAACTTGCGTTTCGCAATTGTTACAGATCAGTTTTTCTACAGCTAACTCTTCTGTGCAACTTGGACAAAGTACGGGTAGTTTTTTCAAAATATAAATAAAGTTAAATTAAATTTAAATAAAATTAATATAATATTTAATATAATCAAAAAAAATAAAACATATTTATATTAACTTTTAAAACTTTAATCTATTATTGATTCAGAGTTTTTTATGATTTAACTAATAATCAATCTTTGATAAAGTGTATTTTTTGATGATTTAATTTTAATTTAATACGTTTTCTTTTTGTTCGATGTTATTTTGTCAAAAAACAATAATGCAAAACATAAAACAAATTATCAAATGAAAATAAGAACAATCACTAAAACAATTTTATTATTTATTGTCTGTTTTGGAGGAAGTTTAACCGCCCAAGAAAAATATCAAGCACCAAAGTTAGACAATCAAAAATCATGGTCAATTATTATGATTCCAGATATTCAGAACTATACTAAGTTAAATCAAAATCAACCTATTTTAGAGTTGATGACGAGATGGATTGAAAATAATATTGAGTCTCTAAATGTTAAAATGGTGATGTGTGTTGGAGATTTAGTCGAACAAAATGAAATCATTAACAATGGTCATGATGGAAATCAAACTGCACAAAAACAGTGGGAAACTGCATCAAAAGCGTTTAGTTATTTGGATGGAAAGGTGCCTTATATTACAGCGACAGGTAACCATGATTATACCATTAATAGAGAAGGAAAACGTTGGACTCGTTTTGATGAATTTTTTCCAATTGATAAAAATTTTTTAAATAGAAAAGCAATTGTTCAAAATGGTGTAGATGAAGATGAAAAAGCAACTTTAGCAAATTCTGCTTTTGAGCTAAAAAATTTGAATGGTAAAGATTTTTTGTTTTTAACTTTAGAATATGCCCCGAGAGATTATACATTAGAATGGGCAAATAAAATTGTACAATTGGAACAATATAAAAACCATCAAATTGTAATGATGACACATGCGTATATGGGGAGAGATGATAAGCGATTGACAAAAGATGAAACTTGGGTTATTTTCGAACCTTATTCAATCGATAATAAAATTCAGAAATCTTCTCGAATCAAATTACCTCATTCAAATACAGGAGAACAGATTTGGCAAAAATTAGTAAAATCAACTCCCAATATGCAATTGGTTTTAGCGGGACATATTTCTGGTGAAGGATATAGAATGGATAAGAATGATGCAGGAAAATCTGTTCATCAAATTTTGTTTGATGCTCAATCGATGGGAGGTGGACATTATGGGAATGGAGGAGATGGATGGTTGAGAATATTAGAGTTTTATCCGGATAACAAAACGGTTAAAATTAAAACATTTTCTCCTTTATTCGGTATTTCTCCAACTACTCAACAATTTGCATGGAAAAAGGACGAACGTAATGAATATATAATTACAATAGATTAAATAGATAAAAGAAAAAATAAAAAAGGTAGATTTTCTACCTTTTTTTATGCTATTAAATAAGGATAAATAGGAAATTTTCAAAATTAACAATATAGAATTAACGATTATTTAAAGTCGTTTACAATTACTTAAAAAAACGGTTAAAGTTAAGTTAATATGTTTCTGCAATAAACCATATAATTTCGCGACAAACAAACATGGACATGAAACGATTAACTATTCCACTTCTTTTATTTGGTGGTCTTCTCTCATTACAAGCAAAAGAAATCTCTACAATCCGATCGTTTAATAATCCTATTCAACAACTTTCTGATGAAGGTAATTTTCCTGTAAAAGTAATTGATGAAAATGGATACGGAATGGCTGATGTAGAAGTTGTTGTAAAAGAGCTTAATCAGACATTTTATACAGATATTAACGGAGATTTAAATATAGAAACAACTCTGGAAAACCTGACGTTGACCGTTAGTTTTGATGGGTATTCTGGTCTTGAACAACAATTTGCGACAAATTCTCCGATTCAAATTTCACTTCATCCAGAACAAACAAATTCGTTAGATGAAGTTGTCGTAATTGGATACGGTACAGCGAAGAAAAAGGATTTAACAGGATCAGTTTCGGATGTTAAAGGCGAAGAAGTTGCAAAACGTAATTCTACGAATGTTTCACAAGCTCTACAAGGTTCTATGCCTGGTCTTATGGTTACACGAAATAGTGGTTCGCCTAATGCATCTGCAACTATTGTTGTACGTGGAATTACTTCTATTGGAGATACTTCACCATTGGTCATTGTGGATGGTGTTCCTGTAAAAAGTATTGATGATGTAAATGCAAATGATATAGAAGATGTAACTGTTTTAAAAGATGCAGCTTCAGCTTCTATTTATGGAGCTCGTGCTGCTTCGGGCGTAATCTTGATCACGACAAAAAGAGCAGCGAAAGGAAAAACGAATATTGAGTATCAAAATGCGATGACATGGATCACGCCTACTACTTTTCCTACTACAGTAGGAGCGAAGCGTTACATGGAAATGATGAACGAATTCGCTTGGAATGATACTGGAAATGCATCAGCTTCTGAACATTCCATTTATGCCCAAGAAACAATACATAATTATGATCAATTGCATCAAGACGATCCTAACCGTTATCCTTTGACAGATTGGAAAAAATTGTTGTTAAAAAATAGTGCGTTCAAAGAGAGTCATGCAATATCATTAACATCTGGAAATGATAAATCGACGACAAGAGCATCAATTAGTTATGATAATATGGGCGAAATTTATGCGAATCAACATTATAAACGTTTAATGGCTCGTGTGAATAATACGTATAAAGTTTCGGATAAATTAGCAGCTGATTTTGATATGAGTTATGTCTATTCAAAAGAAGAAAGCCCTAATATTAATCCTATTTGGGAAGCAATTCGTTTTGCTCCAATATACGCTGCTTTTTGGGAAGATGGACGTATTGCTGATGGAAAAACAGGTTCTAATGCTTATGCTAAATTGCATTATGGAGGTACAGATAATACATGGAAAAATGTTCTGAATGGACGTGTTGCAATGCACTATACACCTGTTAAAGGTTTGAAATTATCAGCGATTGTTGCACCGAATGTGAGCTTTAATAAGCGTAAAAAATTTGTAAAACAAATACCGTATTACTCACCAGAAGATCCAAATGTATTTATGGGGTATATGAGTGGATTTGCAACAACAAATTTAGCTGAATATCGCACAGATGAGGTCGCTTTAACGAAACAATTTTTAGCAAATTATCAAAATGATTTTGGTAAACATTCGGTAAATGCCTTGGTAGGTTATGAAGATTTTTACACGAAAAATGAATTGGTAAAAGCCACAGGTGATTATTTTGAATTAATGGATTTTCCTTATTTAGATTTAGCTCCAACCGATTTCCAAAAAGCAAATGGTAGCGCTTACGAAACTTCTTATCGATCGTATTTTGGACGAGTGATGTATGATTATGCGAATAAATATTTCTTACAAGCCAATATTCGTTACGACGGGTCTTCTCGTTTTCATCCAGATCATCGTTGGGGAGCATTTCCTTCTATTTCTGCTGGTTGGGCAGTTTCAGAAGAAAGTTTCTTGAAAGATGTTGATTTTTTATCGTACTTAAAAGTTCGTGCTTCATGGGGGCAATTGGGTAATGAGAGAATTGGATACTATCCTTATCAGTCGTCTATTAATTTTTCGAATGCATTATTTTATATGGGTGGACAAGTTGTTTCAGGAACAACGGCAGCGCAAGTAAATTATGCTATACAAGATATAACGTGGGAGGTTACTGAAACAAAAAACATTGGTTTAGATGCGCAGTTTTTCAAAAATAGATTAAATGTAACCTTTGATTATTACAAAAAGGAGACATCAGATATGTTGTTAGAGCTTGAAATTCCAGATTATATCGGCTATGATAATCCCCAACAAAATACAGGGTCTATGTATACAAAAGGTTGGGATTTTTCGATTTCTTGGCGAGATAGAATCAATGATTTTAAATATGGAATTGCATTAAATCTTTCAGATTCAAAATCAGTTATGGGAGATTTAGGAGGGATTGTTTTTGATGATGCTCAAGCAATTATGGCAGGTGGTCAATACAAAGAATGGTATGGTTATATTGCAGAAGGTATTTACCAAACGCAAGATGAAGTTGCAAATTCTGCCACCTTAAATAAAAATGTGAAACCAGGGGATATTCGTTATAAAGATATTAGTGGGCCAGATGGTGTGGCAGATGGTATTATTTCTCCCGAATATGATCGTCAGTTATTAGGAGGTTCTTTACCAAGATATTTATTTGGAGGTACACTAGATGTAGCGTACAAAGGGTTTGATTTTGCTATGACATTTCAAGGTGTAGGAAAACAAAATGCGTATTTATCAACTCAATTCATGAAACCTTTTCAAAGTTCTTGGACAAATCCATCTGGAATTATCTATGGTAATTATTGGAGTGTTTACAATACTGCAGAAGAGAATATGAAAGCTAAATACCCTCGTTTATCAAATGTTGGTGCTGAAAATAATAATTACGAAACTTCTACTTTTTGGATGAGAAAAGGGTCTTATTTCCGTATGAAAAATATTACGATAGGTTATACTTTACCTGTCTATTTAACAGATAAAGTTGGTATTTCGAGTTTACGTGTATTTGCTTCTGGAAATGATTTATTCTCGATTGATAGTTTTCCAAAAGGTTGGGATCCTGAAGTAAATTATAATACTTATATCAGTCGTTCGTTCACCCTTGGTTTATCTGTAAAATTCTAACATCATGAAAAAAATTATAATTGCCTTATCAATCTTTGCTTCTTTCACTTCTTGTGCAGATTTAGACCTTAACCCTTTGTCAGAAGGGTCAAGTGAAAACTGGTATTCTAACGAAAGTGAAATCAATTTATCATTAAATGATTTGTATCGTCAATACGCATGGGATACAGAAATTAATTGGCGCGCCGAGCGTATGACTGACAATTGGTCGCAACGTCAAACGATGAATGATTATGCTGCAGGTACAATCACATCTACTTGGAGTGTAGCAGAATTAAATTGGAAAAATTTGTACAAAGCTGTTTCAAGAGCCAATACAATTTTAGAAAACTTAGAAAAGGCAGATAACACTGTTTCAACTCCTAAGAAATTACAATTCGAAGCTGAAGCACGTTTTATGCGTGCGAATGCATATGCAAGATTAGTTTTTCTTTGGGGAGATGTACCTTTTTATACGAACACGTTAGATATCGATAATGCGTTCAAATTAGGAAGAACAGATAAAAAAGAAGTGATTGCACAAGTTTATAAAGATTTAGATTTTGCTGCAGAAAATTTACCAAAATCATACGCAAGCAATGAATTTGCTCGAGCAACAAAAGGAGCAGCTTTAGCATTTAAATCAAGATATGCATTATATTTTAAAGATTATGCATTAGCAAGAGATGCAGCAAAAGCTTGTATGGATTTGAATCAATATTCGTTATATCCAGATTTTGGAGAATATTTTAAATCAAGTACACGAAATGCGGTAGAAACAATTTTCTCCATACCACGTTCTACAGAATTAGGGGAAGATTTATCAGTTAAAAATTTTATTCCACGTAATGCAGGAGGAACAGCAACAGCGCAACCTTCGTGGGATTTATTCTTTTCTTTTTATGCTTCTGATGGAAAACCTATTGATGAATCGCCTTTATATAATCCACAAAAGCCATTCGAAAATCGTGATCCACGTTTAAAAGAAACAATTGTAGAATTTGGTTCAGACTTTTTGGGGTATATCTACAATCCTAATCCATATGCAACAACTGTATTAAATACAACAACGGGTTCTATGGTCAAAAATAGTGACACAAGAGCTGTTGATACGTATGCTTCTTACAATGGATTGTCCCTAAAAAAAGGTGTTGATGTTGATTGGTCTGATGATTATAAAGCCGATACAGATATTATTATCATGCGATATGCTGATGTTTTATTGATGTATGCGGAAGCAAAAATTGAGCTAAATGAAATTGATCAATCTACCATTGAAGCAATTAATCAAGTTCGAAAAAGAGCATATAAAAATGAAACAAGTTTTCCTGCGGTGACGATGGATAATCAAATTTCACTTAGAAAAACACTTCGTGCAGAAAGAAGAATGGAATTTGCTTGGGAAAATCGTCGTTTAGATGATTTGATTCGTTGGGATTTAGCAGATGAAGCATTAACAATAGATAATTATGGTTTCTTAGATCCAGCTGCTTTAAAATCTAAAATAGTTGATAAGGGCTTATGGGTTTTCCCTTCAACTCCTGAAATTGATGAGAATGGATTGGTAGACTTAAAGGGCTTGTACAATCAAGGATTAGTTAAAAAATTAGCAACAAGAAACTTTAACGAACGTCAATATTTATGGCCAATTCCATACAAGGAAATTTCGATTAATCCGAATATAAAACAAAATCCTGGTTATTAATGATGACAAAAGTTTTTTATATGGTGTGAAAATAGAATAGCGTTTTTCAAAAAATTTAAAAGAATTGACTAAATTGAAAAGCTACTCATTTTTTTGAGTAGCTTTTGTGTTTTTTAATATTTCATTCAATTAAGAATTAGTTTGTCGTTCTAATTTTTCTATCAACAATGCTTTAGCATTTGTAAGCGCATAGTCTTTTGCTTCTGCAAAAGAAATATTGTATTTTCGATGAAGCGACTGTATATCTTTGGGTAATTCACTTAAAAGTTTATCGTAATACGTATCTAACATTTCTGTTGTAGGTATTTTGAAATCAATTTTTAATTGAAATCTTCTTAATAAGGCAACGTCTATAATATGCGGATGATTGGTTGCTGCGATTAACAACGAATTTTGAGGTAAATAATCTATCAGTTGAATAACCGTATTCACTAATCGCCTCATTTCACCAACATCTTTGTCGTCATTTCCGCGTGCTTTTCCAATTTGATCAAATTCATCCAAAAAAAGAATAGCTTTTTCGCGAGCAGCTTTATCAAAAAGCATTCGAATATTTTGTGAAGTTTCTCCAATTCGTGACGAAACGATATTACTTAAATTGAGAATCAATATAGGTTTTCCAATTTCATTTGCAATCGCTTTTGCAGTAGTTGTTTTTCCACATCCCGAAAAACCATGCAGCAAAATTTTGTTGTTAACGGGTAAATTATATTTATTTAATTCCTCTATATAGCGATTTTCTTTGATTAATTGTTTTACTTGGGCAAGATTTTGCTCATCTAAAAAAACATCATTCAAAGAAATTTCTTCTTTATCATCAACAATCAAATCGTAAATATTCATATCAAGTATTTCAAATTTCAAAATTAAACTTTTTTAATTCGAAACTCGATTTTTAAATCCAAAAAAGAGTTGAGGTTTTTCTATTTAATTAATTCTAAAATATTTCGATTGAATTATCAATATTCTTTACATTTACAAACCAAAAACAACAATAATATGGCTTCAGGAATATTTGCAGTATTAGATGATATTGCAGCTTTGATGGATGATGTAGCGGTAACAAGTAAAGTTGCAGCGAGTAAAACAGCAGGGATTTTAGGCGATGATTTAGCGGTGAATGCTGAAAAAGCGACAGGTTTTTTGTCTTCGAGAGAAATTCCAGTTTTATGGGCCATTACAAAAGGTTCGTTTATCAATAAATTAATTATTGTTCCAATTGTTTTAACATTGAATCACTTTTTGCCAGAAGCAATTAAATATGTATTGATTTTAGGTGGTTTTTATTTGGCTTTTGAAGGTGTTGAGAAAATTATTGAATATATTTTTCATCGTGCCAAGAAAGGTACAGAAGTGATTCAGGAAGATAAAGCAGAAGACAACAAGGAAGTATCAGAAAAATCGAAAGTGAAATCTGCAATTATTACAGATTTTATTCTTTCCATAGAAATTGTGATAATAGCTTTAAGTACTGTATTAGAGCAACCAATGATAACACAGGTTTTGACTGTTTCAATCATTGCTATTATTGCGACTTTAGGAGTATACGGGATAGTAGCGTTAATTGTTCGTATGGATGATGCTGGATTTAGATTGATCAAAGCTTCCGAAGATAAAGGAATGGTTTCGAAAATGGGACACTTTTTAGTGAGCGCACTCCCTTATGTGATCAAGATTTTGGGTGTGGTTGGTACGATTGCGTTACTATTGGTTTCAGGACAAATATTTGTTCATAATATTGAATACTTACATCATTTAATTCCAACTTCAATTCCAGCTATGATTAGCGAAGCTTTAGTGGCTTTAATAGCAGGTTTGTTTGTCGTGCTAATTGTTACGATTTTTAAGAAATTATTTGGTTTGGGTAAAGCTCATTAGGAAATAATATAAATGAATGTAGAGGTTGATTTATTGTAAATTTTATTCAAGCATTATTCAATTCTACATCAATTTTATTGATACATTTGCATCCTAACATTTTAGGTGAATGAATTTTAAAAAATTAGCTCTTGCTGCACTTGCGATAGGGACAACGGCTTATATCGTTAATCACAACAAAAAAAATATTAAATATAAACCAGTACAAAACTTTGATTTAGACGAGTTTTTAGGACGTTGGTACGAAATTGCTCGTTTAGAAAACAAAGTACAAAAAGGTCATACGAATGTAACGCACCGTTTTAATTTGAACGAAGAAAATGGTTCTTTGGGAGTGATTGTACGTGGATATGATAAAAAGAAAAAAGGGTGGAGTAAGATTGAAGGGATTGCAACACAAGATATCGAAAATGTTGGATTATTTTCAACAACATTCTTACCTATTTTTGCTAAAAAATTATATGTAATTGATTACGATAAAGACTATAATAATGCATTAGTTGCAAGCGAAGATTATAAAAAGCTATGGATTTTATCGCGTAAAAAAGAAATATCGGATAAAGTAAAAGATCGATTTTTAGATTCTGCAAAGAAAGTAGGGTTTGATCCAAGTAAATTAATTTGGCCATCTCAGGTGCCAATTGCAAAATAAAATATATAGAATTGTCCGTCCTGAAAAAACTGATACAGGATGCAACTCGGATCTTTTCATTTCTGATTATAAATTTGTCTAATTTATAATCAGAAATGAAAATTTTACTTATTTAACTGAAGGGTCAACTGTAGGTTTACATGGTGTAGTAAGAACTTAAATAATACAATATTTCTTTCCAAATTCAACTCTGAAAATAGGTAATATAGAATTTACAAATCCACAATTTTTTGCTTCTTATTTTGAGGAGAATAACTTAGGTTTTAGCTTTTTGAAATAATTAATATCATTTTAGATTTACGAAATAAACTACTTTTTTTTACAAAAAGCTAAATCAGAAATGAAAAATTTATTGATTATACATTTAATTTTATTCCAATTTATGATTTTGAAAAGAATCAATGGTAATTGGTGAAATTAACATCAAAGAAGAACGATTTAAATTGGGTGATATCCTAAATGAAAATAAATGGAGAAAAACTTCTGGAAATTGGTAATAAGTGTGATAATCAACTAAAAAAAATTGTGAATCATCACAAGAAAATTGGTGTAAAAAATTATAATTGAAAACTAATAACTACAACTAATAAACACTTGGTAAAAGTAGCTATTTCGTATTTTGTATAAAGTTTTTTTCGTAAGTTTGAACTTCGCGCTTTGTTTGAAGTTTAGTGATAGAAGTCACACCTTCGTCAAGCGCCGAAACGTTAGTAGAAATTTTAAAAAACGACCTACATGAATAGAAAATTGCTATTATTGATAATACTGACATTTTTTACCATTTCAGTCAATGCACAAAATGTAAAAGCTGAATACAGGATGAACTTAAGTGGAATATTGTACGAAAGTATAATTTTGTTTGATGACGGAACATTTAAGCTAACAAACGAATATGATCTATACTTTGAAACATTTGGTATATATGAAATAATCGAGGATTATTTATTTTTAGCTGAAGATGATATATACCAAAACGCAATAAAACTTAACCCTAAATTAACAGCAAGTTCTGTAGCTAAAAAAATATATAAGATTGGAGACGATAAAATTTTCATCACTATTAAAGGAAAAGTTAAAAAACGCATTGTTGACAAGTCACTAACAAAAGGATTAAGCAATATATTTGGACATAAATACCAATATATAAAAATTCAATAAAAAACTTCTGCTAATAAGGGTAACTGTTGCACAACTCCAATTTTCGATTTCAGTTAGACAAAAAAACAAAGAATTGAGCTACATTGGAAACGATGAATAAAAAACTGCTTATAATATCTACTCATTTTCTGTAGTAAAAACGATATTTTCGAGTCAGAAATCTACTATCTAGTTTCTCAAATCTAAAATTCTCAAAAAATATTTCCCGTCATAACAGTTAGTTAGGGATATAAAGTAAAATAAATGTAAAATGTGTTTGGAAGTTCGGAAAAATGGGTTGTATATTTGCAATCCCAATACGAAAGACGAGTAGTATTGTAGTTGACATAAAGTAAAACAAGCGACAAAATTTTTAAAAATAAATTTTGTTGAATTAGAAATAAGTTTTACCTTTGCTACCGCAAATAACGAGAGTGATTTTGCTGCGAAGTAAATTGACTTATTGAAATAAAAACTTTAAATTTTTTAAAATAAAATTTGGTAGTTAAGAAATAAGTTTTACCTTTGCAACCGCTTACAGAAACAGCGATGTTTTGTAAGTTATAAACTGAGAAGTTCATTTGAAATTATAATATATACAGAAGAAAAAATAAGCCGAATAATAACGAAGTCAATCCTTGAATAATGGAGCTTAAGGAAATTCGAAGTTGTAAAAACATAAGTCTTATAGACTAAACAAAATAATTTACAATGGAGAGTTTGATCCTGGCTCAGGATGAACGCTAGCGGGAGGCCTAACACATGCAAGCCGAGGGGTATAATTCTTTCGGGAATTAGAGACCGGCGCACGGGTGAGTAACGCGTATGCAACTTGCCCTACTGAAAAGGATAGCCCTTCGAAAGGAGGATTAATACTTTATAATAGATTTCATAGCATTATGGAGTTTTGAAAGATTTATCGCAGTAGGATAGGCATGCGTAAGATTAGATAGTTGGTGAGGTAACGGCTCACCAAGTCGACGATCTTTAGGGGGCCTGAGAGGGTGAACCCCCACACTGGTACTGAGACACGGACCAGACTCCTACGGGAGGCAGCAGTGAGGAATATTGGACAATGGGTGGAAGCCTGATCCAGCCATCCCGCGTGTAGGAAGACGGCCTTATGGGTTGTAAACTACTTTTATCTGGGGATAAACCTATCTACGAGTAGATAGCTGAAGGTACCAGAAGAATAAGCACCGGCTAACTCCGTGCCAGCAGCCGCGGTAATACGGAGGGTGCAAGCGTTATCCGGATTTATTGGGTTTAAAGGGTCCGTAGGCGGATTAATCAGTCAGTGGTGAAATCTCATAGCTTAACTATGAAACTGCCATTGATACTGTTAGTCTTGAGTAATGTTGAAGTTGCTGGAATGTGTAGTGTAGCGGTGAAATGCTTAGATATTACGCAGAACACCAATTGCGAAGGCAGGTGACTAAACATTAACTGACGCTGATGGACGAAAGCGTGGGGAGCGAACAGGATTAGATACCCTGGTAGTCCACGCCGTAAACGATGGATACTTGCTGTTGGATTTTCGGATTCAGTGGCTAAGCGAAAGTTATAAGTATCCCACCTGGGGAGTACGTTCGCAAGAATGAAACTCAAAGGAATTGACGGGGGCCCGCACAAGCGGTGGAGCATGTGGTTTAATTCGATGATACGCGAGGAACCTTACCAAGGCTTAAATGCATAATGACAGGACTAGAAATAGTTTTTTCTTC
Source organism: Empedobacter stercoris (assembly GCF_025244765.1). Taxonomy (NCBI): domain Bacteria; kingdom Pseudomonadati; phylum Bacteroidota; class Flavobacteriia; order Flavobacteriales; family Weeksellaceae; genus Empedobacter; species Empedobacter stercoris. The sequence continues at coordinate 83,840 of NZ_CP104209.1, forward strand.
GGACAGAATGCAAGGTGCTGCATGGCTGTCGTCAGCTCGTGCCGTGAGGTGTTAGGTTAAGTCCTGCAACGAGCGCAACCCCTATCATTAGTTGCCAGCGTTTAAAGACGGGGACTCTAATGAGACTGCCGGTGCAAACCGCGAGGAAGGTGGGGACGACGTCAAGTCATCACGGCCCTTACGTCTTGGGCTACACACGTGCTACAATGGTAAGTACAGAGGGCAGCTACCTAGCGATAGGATGCGAATCTCGAAAACTTATCTCAGTTCGGATTGGAGTCTGCAACTCGACTCTATGAAGCTGGAATCGCTAGTAATCGCATATCAGCCATGATGCGGTGAATACGTTCCCGGGCCTTGTACACACCGCCCGTCAAGCCATGGAAGCTGGGGGTACCTGAAGTCGGTGACCGTAACAGGAGCTGCCTAGGGTAAAACTGGTAACTAGGGCTAAGTCGTAACAAGGTAGCCGTACCGGAAGGTGCGGCTGGAACATCTCATATTTAGAGAACGACGAATTTTCTTCTATTAATTAGAAGATTGATTTTGATTCGGCTTTTTATTCTGTATAAACTATAAATATAGACCACTCTTTAAGAGTATTAAAGAGTCTCATAGCTCAGCTGGTTAGAGCGCTACACTGATAATGTAGAGGTCGGCAGTTCGAGTCTGCCTGAGACTACTAAATAACATAAAGAGGGGGATTAGCTCAGCTGGCTAGAGCGCTTGCCTTGCACGCAAGAGGTCATCGGTTCGACTCCGATATTCTCCACGATTTTAATTTGAGAATTATTTAATTAGCTAATTAGCAAATTATCACATTTCCGAATTAACAGAAGAGTTCATTGACATTATTAGAAACAGATTATAATTTAATAATTATAATCGCATACAATCAAAAACAAACAGATTTAGAAATAAATACAAAAGTTTTAAAAAGGTATACAATTAATCAATAAAACGAGTAAGATTAACATAACCGCTCATAAATATGACGGTTAAATCGAGAAAAAAGTTACAAAGGGCGTACGGCGGATGCCTAGGCTTTGAGAGGCGATGAAGGACGTGATAAGCTGCGATAAGCTTCGGGGAGTGGCACATACACATTATATCCGAAGATTTCCGAATGGGACAACCCGGCATGTTGAAGACATGTCACTGCGTAAGCAGAGCGAACGTTGGGAACTGAAACATCTAAGTACCAATAGGAAAAGAAATCAATTGAGATTCCGTAAGTAGTGGCGAGCGAACGCGGATTAGCCCTAAAGACTTTATAAGGATAACAGAATAACCTGGAAAGGTTAACCGAAGAGGGTGATAGTCCCGTAAGTGAAATTTTTATAATGTTGATAACGAGTAAGGCGGAACACGAGAAATTCTGTCCGAATATGGGAGGACCATCTTCCAAGGCTAAATACTCCTCAAAGACCGATAGTGAACTAGTACTGTGAAGGAAAGGTGAAAAGCATTTCGAATAGAAAGTTGAAATAGAACCTGAAACCGTACGCCTACAAGCGGTCGGAGCACGTAAGTGTGACGGCGTGCCTTTTGCATAATGAGCCTACGAGTTAATGTTGCTGGCAAGGTTAAGGACTTCAGGTCCGGAGCCGTAGCGAAAGCGAGTCTGAATAGGGCGTTATAGTCAGTAGTATTAGACGCGAAACCTTGTGATCTACCCATGGGCAGGTTGAAGCTTTGGTAACACAAAGTGGAGGACCGAACCGGTTGACGTTGAAAAGTCTTCGGATGACCTGTGGGTAGGGGTGAAAGGCCAATCAAACTGGGAAATAGCTCGTACTCCCCGAAATGCATTTAGGTGCAGCGTATAGTTAAGTATATTAGAGGTAGAGCTACTGATTGGATGCGGGGGCTTCACCGCCTACCAATTCCTGACAAACTCCGAATGCTAATATATGTTTCTATGCAGTGAGGGCATGGGTGCTAAGGTCCATGTCCGAGAGGGAAAGAACCCAGACCATCAGCTAAGGTCCCCAAATATATGCTAAGTTGAGAAAACGCGGTTGGATTGCATTGACAGCTAGGATGTTAGCTTGGAAGCAGCTATTCATTTAACGAGTGCGTAACAGCTCACTAGTCGAGCGATCCGGCATGGATAATAATCGGGCATAAGCATATTACCGAAGCTATGGATTACATCTTTTAGATGTACTGGTAGGGGAGCATTCTAACGGCGCAGAAGTCACCTGGTAATGGGTGGTGGAGCTTTTAGAAAAGAAAATGTAGGCATGAGTAACGATAAAATAAGTGAGAAACTTATTCGCCGTAAGACTAAGGATTCCTCAGCTATGCTAATCAGCTGAGGGTTAGTCGGGACCTAACACGCACCCTTTGGGGGAAGTGGATGGCAAACGGGTTAATATTCCCGTACCTGCACTCAATAAAAGTGACGAATGATTGTAGGAGGTGCGTACTGACGGAATAGTACGTTGAACCTACGTAAAGTAGGGATAGTACACGAAGGTTTCGGCTGGAGTGATAATCCTCTGAAAATTGTTCCAAGAAATAGCGAGATGTGCAGCCCGTACCGTAAACCGACACAGGTGGTCGAGGAGAGTATCCTAAGGCGCTCGAGCGATTCATGGTTAAGGAATTAGGCAAAATAGACCTGTAACTTCGGGAGAAAGGTCGCTGTCAGCAATGACAGCCTCAGTAAAAAGGCCCAGGCGACTGTTTATCAAAAACACAGGACTCTGCAAAATAGAAATATGACGTATAGGGTCTGACACCTGCCCGGTGCTGGAAGGTTAAGGAAGGAGCTTAGAGGTAACTCGAAGGTTTTGACTGAAGCCCCAGTAAACGGCGGCCGTAACTATAACGGTCCTAAGGTAGCGAAATTCCTTGTCGGGTAAGTTCCGACCTGCACGAATGGTGTAACGATCTGGGCACTGTCTCAACCATGATCTCGGTGAAATTGTAGTATCGGTGAAGATGCCGGTTAATCGCAACGGGACGAAAAGACCCTGTGAACCTTTACTATAGCTTTGTATTGACTTCGGGTAAATAATGTGTAGGATAGGTGGGAGACTATGAAGCAGTATCGCTAGGTATTGTGGAGTCATTGTTGAAATACCACCCTTTATTTACTTGGAGCCTAACTTCCTTTTAGGAAGGACAGTGCATGGTGGGTAGTTTGACTGGGGTGGTCGCCTCCAAAAGAGTAACGGAGGCTTTCAAAGGTACCCTCAGCACGCTTGGTAACCGTGCGTAGAGTGTAATGGCATAAGGGTGCTTGACTGTGAGACCAACAAGTCGATCAGGTGCGAAAGCAGGACATAGTGATCCGGTGGTTCCGTATGGAAGGGCCATCGCTCAAAGGATAAAAGGTACTCCGGGGATAACAGGCTAGTCTCCCCCAAGAGCTCACATCGACGGGGAGGTTCGGCACCTCGATGTCGGCTCGTCACATCCTGGGGCTGGAGAAGGTCCCAAGGGTTGGGCTGTTCGCCCATTAAAGTGGCACGCGAGCTGGGTTCAGAACGTCGTGAGACAGTTCGGTCTCTATCTGTTGTGATCGTTAGAAGTTTGAGCGGACTTGACTCTAGTACGAGAGGACCGTGTTGAACAAACCTCTGGTGTATCAGTTGTGCCGCCAGGTGCACCGCTGAGTAGCTACGTTTGGAAGAGATAAGCACTGAAAGCATATAAGTGCGAAACTCGCCGCAAGATTAGACTTCTTTAAAGGGTCGTTGTAGACTACAACGTTGATAGGCTATAGATGTAAAGGCAGCGATGTCATAGTCGAGTAGTACTAATTACCCATAGACTTTTTCTTAAAAGTACAACGAATCAAAGATAATGATAGCAATATCAAAAATTAAAAAGATTAAATACTAACATTGATTTAATCGTCATAGAGAAGGTTAGTTAATCTTATTTGGATTAAACATATAATACCAGATTGTAAAAGTTTGTAAAATGTATTATGTAAAAAGTATTAAGTAATCACTTAATACAATAAAACATAAGACTTAATACAACATTTAATAATGTCAAGATATACTAGGAACTAATACCTAATTAAAAATATTAGGGTGACTATAGCTGCAGGGCTCACCTCTTCCCATTCCGAACAGAGAAGTTAAGCCTGCCTGCGCCGATGGTACTGCTATTGCGGGAGAGTAGGTCGTCGCCAGTTTTTATCAAAAGCCTCAAGATTTATTTCTTGAGGCTTTTTTTGTGTTTAGATTTTTTTGAGATGTTAGTAATTAGATATTAGAGCTTCACGAAGCTGAAATGCGTTCTTTTGGTCTAAGTTCTCGATAGAAAAATCACAGATTTTCACTCGAAATGACGAATAGTAGAGATTCCTCGATAAACTCACAGATTGACAGTTTTAATTTTGTTTATGTCTTATGTTTATCAGTTATAACCCGCGTTAGGGATAGTAGTGGAAATCCTTTTGTTTGACGAAGGATTTTGTTTTTAGGTACTATGTTACTCCAAACAAAAGATTGCAGCGGATAGCCCGACCGAGCGTAGGAATTTTTTACTATTTAATTATAATTTTGTTGGCGAGGGAACGCCCAGAAAATATTATATTTGAGTATATAAATTATTTTATGAAAGAAATTCTTTCGTTTAGAAAAGCAGTAAATGTAGATTTGGATAGAATTTGGGATATTCTACAACAGGCAATTCACAAAAGAAAAGAGGAGGGGAGTGAGCAATGGCAGAATGGCTATCCAAATAAAGAGGTGATAAAGGATGATTTGATCAATGGTTATGGATATGTTATTGTGGATGAACTCCATTTGATTATTGGGTATTTGGCTTTGATTGATCGTGAAGAGCCTGCTTATAATAATTTGGTAGGTAGTTGGTTAAGCGATAAACCTTATCTTGTTATTCATCGTTTGGCTATTGCACAAGATGTTTCGATAAAAGGAATTGGAACGTGGACTATGAAAGAAGTAGAACACATTGCTTTACTTAAAGGCATTCATAGTATAAAGGTTGACACAAATTTTGACAATCTTTCGATGTTGAGAATTTTGGAAAAATTAGGTTATAAATATTGTGGAGAAGTGCATTACGATGGAGATCCAAGAAAAGCTTATGAGAAATTACTATAAAAATAAATCCGACTGAAATTTCAGTCGGATTTTTAATAATTATACTAATCCAGCTCGCTTTAATAAAGCATCAGCTGTAGGTTTGTGTCCTCTAAATTCTTCGTATAATTTCATCGGTTCTACTGTGCCACCAGACGATAATAATTGATAGAATTTGTGAGCTGTTTCTTGGTTAAAAATTCCAGTTTCTTGGAAAAAGGCAAATGCATCAGCATCTAAAACTTCGGCCCATTTATAGGAATAATAACCAGACGAATAGCCTCCTTGGAAAATATGAGAAAAAGATGTACTCATTATATTTTTATCTACTTCTGGATATAATTCGGTTTGTTTGAATGTTGCTTTTTCAAATTGTTGTAAATCATTAATTTCTACTAAATCATTTGCGTGATAAGCCATATCCAATAATCCAAAACTCAATTGACGAACCATTTGATAACCTTCCATAAAGGTAGAAGACTCACGCACTTTGTCTATTAATTCTTGTGGAATAATTTCACCTGTTTTATAATGTTTAGCAAATAACTTCAATGCTTCTGGTTCATAACAAAAGTTTTCATAAAATTGAGAAGGTAATTCTACAAAATCCCAATATACATTTGTTCCAGATAGACTTTCGTAAGTTGTGTTAGGTAACATTCCGTGTAATGCATGTCCAAATTCGTGGAACAATGTTGTTACTTCCTGAAATGTCAATAATGACGGTGTATCTTTTGTAGGTTTTGTAAAATTACATACTATTGATATGTGTGGTCGTTTCGAATTACCATGTACATTAGAAGCCTCTCTATAACTTGTCATCCAAGCTCCTGGGCGTTTTCCTGAACGTGGGAAGAAATCTGCATACAATAAACTCAAGAATTCCCCATTTTTATCTAATACTTCGTAAGTCGTAATGTCCTCATTGTATTTATCTATAGTCTGAATTTCTTTGAACGTAATACCATATAATTTTGTTGCAATATCAAAAGCACCTTGAATGACATTTTCTAATTGAAAATAAGGTTTCAATTCTTCATCAGAAAGGCTAAATTTTTTCTGTTTCAATTTCTCTGCATAATACCCATGATCCCAACGTTGTAAAGTTTCAATCCCGTCAACTTCTTTTGCAAAGGCAGCTAATTCTTTGATTTCTTTTTCAGCAAAAGGTTTTGCCTTTGTTAATAAATCATGTAAGAAATCTAAAACCGTTTCAGGTTTTTTAGCCATACGTTCTTCTAAAACATAATCAGCATGCGTTTTGTACCCTAATATTTTAGCGCGTTCTTGACGAAGTTTTACTATATTCTTGACATTTTCTTCGTTGTTGTATTCATTATTTTGATAAGCTTTTACACCATTTGCTCTAAATAATTTTTCCCTCAATTCACGATTTTCAGCATATTGCATAAACGGAATGTAACTTGGTGCGTGCAATGTAATTAACCACCCTTCGTATTTTTTTTGTTCAGCATCTGCTTTTGCTTGATCGATGACATATTGAGGTAAACCTTTCAAGTCATTTTCATCTGTGATTATCAATTCGTATGCATTGGTTTCTGCTAATACATTTTGCCCAAATTGTAACGAAAGCATGGCTAATTGTTTATCAATTTCGCGAAGTTTATTTTTATCTTCTTCGTTCAGGTTTGCTCCATTTCTCGAAAAACCTTTGTATTTTTTCTCCAATAAATAAGCTTGCTCTTCTGTTAGTTTTAGCGAATCTTTTTGATTATAAACAACTTTAATTCGTTCAAATAAATCTTGATTCAAGCGTACATCATTCCCAAATTCAGATAATAATGGCGAAACTTCTTGCGCAATTTGTTGAATTTCATCATTTGTTTCTGCTGAATTTAAATTGAAAAAGATTGAAGAAATTCGACCTAACTTTTCGCCCGAAAGTTCCATTGCTTCAATTGTATTTTCGAAAGTAGGAGCTTCTGCATTTGAAGTAATGGCATCAATTTCTGCTTTTGCATCATCAATTGCCTGAATAAATGCAGGTTTGTAATCATCATTTTTGATTTTAGAAAAAGGAGCACTTTCAAAAGGTGTTTCAAATTTTTCTAATAGCGGATTCGTCATTTATAGTGTATTTTTTTGTTAAAATATAATTGTTTTAGCTCTTTCAAAATCTAATCCAAATGTAAAGAATCTGACAAATCGTCAAATTTAATGGGAGATTAATTTCGAGAAGAGTAAATTTGTTTTAAAAGTAATCAATTATGAGTGTAGCCTTATTATTTAATCAAAAACCAACAGAGGAATGGCAAAGAAATTTGCAGAAATTATTGCCAGAAACAAAAGTCGAAGTTTACCCAATTATTTCAAACCCTGAAGATGTAGAATTTATAGCGACTTGGAAACCGCACAAGGATTATATAAAAGAATTTCCAAATTTGAAAGTTGTTCAATCTGTGGGAGCTGGTATTGATCATTTATTGCATACAGAAATTCCTGATTCTGTAAAGGTAACGCGCATCGTGGATTCAGCTTTGAAACAAGAGATGTTTGAGCATGTGTTGGCGTGTATAATGACATCAATGAAAAATCTATTGACGTATCATAAAAATCAGCTTCAACAGGAATGGATTCCAAAAAATTATACAAGTATTCATGAAACGACTATTACCATATTGGGATTAGGTGAGATAGGAAAACTGGTTGCAGAACGTTTTGTTGCCTTAGGTTTTCGCGTAAAAGGTTGGTCAAATTCTCAGAAGAATATGAATGGAGTAGCGACTTTTGTAGGTAAAGAAGGTTTGAATTCTGCTATTGCGAATACAGATTTTATAGTAAATATTTTACCGTTGACAACTGAGACAGAAAGTATTTTAAATTATAAGTTTTTTAATCAATGTTCTAAACAAACCGTTTTAATCAATGTTGGTCGAGGCGCTCATTTGGTCGAAAAGGATTTATTAATTGCTATTGATGAAAAGCAGATAAAAGAAGCCTATTTAGATGTATTCAGAGAAGAACCATTACCAGAAAATCACCCGTTTTGGTCGAATAAAAATATATACATAACGCCTCATATTGCGAGTGTTACTAATGCAACGACAGCTTTACAACAAGTAGCTACTAACTATAAGAAACTGAAAAATATGGAAACGTTAGAAAACGAAGTATCGTTGGATAAAGGCTATTAATTTCATCAAAATGACATAATATTTTGTTAAAAAGACGCTTTTAAGTTTTTACTTGTCAAAAAAATCTTTTAACATTGTAGTTGTAAAAATGACAGTTCAAAAATGAGTGACTATATTCAACTTTATTCAATTGATAATATATTAAGAACTTACAAAGAAGAGGCAACTGATCGTCGGTTAGCAATATTTGATGTAGGTCCAGAAAATAACTATTATTTTGTAAAACGTAAACCCTATAAATTTACGTCACTTGGGTTGATTTTAATTACAGCAGGAACATGCGAAATCACGGTTAATTTAGAACCAACGTTGATTAAACGTGATGATATTATTGTAGTTTTACCAGGTCAGTTATTCGAAATTATAGAACATTCGGCTGATTTTGCAGTAAAAGCGATCTTTATTGATTCGGATTTGATTATAGAAGCTGGATTCCATGTGAAATCACATAATCTGGTTGAATTTTTGTCGTCTAAGTATCCTAAAATAATTTCATTAGATAAAAAAATTGTACGTGATATGCGTTATAATTTGAATAAAATCAGTAAATACACGATAAAAAACGATAATATCTTCGCAAAAGATTTGGTTTTACATCATTTTTCTGTCCTAATGTATGAAATGGGAAATTATTATAACCAAGCAGTAACAGCTAAAAGCGCAACGAAAGAAGTCAGAAAAGAAGAGTTAGCAAAACAGTTTTTGTATCTGGTTTCGACGCATTTTCGACGTCAACGCAATGTACAGTTTTATGCAGATGAAATGTTTATCAGCCGAAAGCATTTGACTAAAATTATTGTCGAAGTCTTTAATAAATCCCCAAAACAAATTATTGCAGAAGCTATTATATTGGAAGCTAAAGTTTTATTGAAAAACCCAAAACATAGTGTTTCTGATGTTGTAACTGAATTGAACTTTATTGACACTTCGGTTTTTAGTAAATTTTTCAAAAATTATGCAGGCATTTCTCCTACAACTTTTATAGCTTCAACCTAATTATTGACGTAAATCAATACAATTTTAAAATCTTCTTAAAACGTCTTTTTGACATATTATTACGTTTATTGTGCTAACTGATTTCGTAAATTGGATAGACCTTTGTTGCTCAAATTTTGAATGATGCGTCTTTTTGTAGACGTTATTTTCTTAAAGTTTGATTGAAAAGAATTTTATGAAGGTAGATTTTACAAAAAAAATATTTGCACATATTTCAGCAATTGGAGGTTATGTGCCAGAAAATAAACGAACTAATTCTGATTTAGAAAAAATTACAGATACTTCTGATGAATGGATTGTAAAAAGAACAGGAATTAAAGAACGACGAATTTTAGAGGAAGGTTTAGCAACTTCTGATATGGCAGTTCGTGCGATTCATAACTTACTTGAAACTTACCAAAAAGACATCAAAGATGTTGATGCATTAATTGTCGCTACTTCTACACCTGATATGCTGATGCCTGCAACGGCAAATATCGTTTGCGAAAAATTAGCAATAGAGAATGTATGGGCATTTGACATGAATGCAGCTTGTTCTGGATTTTTATATGCGCTCGATATGGGTGCTTCGTTGATTGAAAGCAATCGTTACAAGAATGTCTTGGTGATTGGTGCAGACAAAATTAGTGCGTATGTAGACATCAAAGATCGTTCGACGAATATCTTATTTGGTGACGGTGCGGGTGTTGTTTGGCTTGAACCAACAAACGAAGAAGGAATTTTAGATGCCTTGTTGTTAAGCAACGGAACTGGAAAAGAATTCTTAAACATCGAAGGAGGAGGATCTTTATATCCTGCAAGTTCGCAGTTATTGGTAGATGAGAAGCGTTATATCAGACAAGATGGTAAAATTGTTTTCAAAAATGCCATTCAATCAATGAGCGATACTTGTATAAATGTGTTAAAACGAAATGATTTTTCGGTAGAAGATGTGAATTGGTTAGTTCCGCATCAAGCGAATAAACGAATTATTGACGCTGTAGGAAACGAAATTAATATTGAAGAGGGTAAAACGTTAATCAATATAGAAAACTACGGAAACACAATCGCAGCCACTATACCGTTATGTATTTGGGAAAATACATCAAGATTAAAGAAAGGAGATTTATTGATGTTGACAGCATTTGGAGCAGGTTTCTCTTGGGGAGCAAGCTTATTGCGCTGGACTATCTAATCGATAAAATTCATATATTTTTTGTTCTAAAAGAACGGCAATTTTTGTCGTTCTTTTTTTATTGTAATCCATCAAATTCTTCTCCACACTTTTTACATTTAAAAACATTTTTGTAGTAAATAGGGTACACCCAAAAGAGGATAGAAGATAATAACGAAAGCAAACCTTTTCTTCCTTTCATTGATTTGAAATAACTATAATATGCTTTGCTACCACATTTCGGACAGACGATAATTTCATCTAAATCATTCGTATAATCAGTTGCTTTAATCTCATCCAAAACCTTCATAGCACGGGCAGTGTCTTCTTCTTTTATCTTCACTTTTACGCCACCTATTGCATTAGACAAGAACTGATTTATTCCAACCGAATGTTCATCAAAAACAAATGCATCTATATTTTCACTTTCCAATTTCGATCGTAAAATATGCGCTTCAATCGGAGTTTCAAATGTTTTTAATGTAATTAGTTTCATAATAATTGTGTTAAATATTCAATTCGTATCCTTTATAAAATTAGTTCTTTTTAATTTAATGTTCTAATATTTTTAGAAGATGAAGACTATTATTCAATATTTATTTTTAATCGTATTACTGATGAACACAGCAAATGCACAAAACCTAAAACAAGTTGTTTACAAAGATGGTATGCAAAAACTAAATGGTTTAGTCACGGAAAATGAGACAAATAAATTGCCAGGAGTTTTGATTCTTCCTGCTTGGAAAGGTGCAGATAATGAAGCAAAACAAGCTGCATTAGACTTGTCAAAAGAGGGATATATAGCATTTATTGCAGACATTTATGGCGAAGGTAATTATCCAACTAACAATGCAGAGGCAGCTAAAATTGCAGGGAAATATAAGACAGATTATAGCGCGTATCAAAAACGAATTGACTTAGCTTTACAACAGTTAATCGAAGCGGGTGCCGATTCAAACAAAATTGCAGTAATTGGTTATTGTTTTGGTGGTACAGGCGCTTTAGAAGCAGCGCGTGCTCAGTTGCCGGTGCTTGGTGTAGTTTCTATTCATGGAGGATTGGCAAAAGATACAGTTCGAGAAAATCTACCATTAAAAACAAAAATTTTGATAGAGCATCCAGCAGAAGACGAATCGGTAAAACAAGAAGATATATCGAATTTGATAATCGAAATGAATGCAGGAAATACAGATTGGCAAATGATTACCTATGCCAATTCCAAACATACCTTTACAAACCCAGAATCACCAGATTATAATAAACAAATGGCAATCAGAGCGTGGCAACACACTTTATTGTTTTTGAAAGAGCTTTTGAAATAATTATTTGATAAACAATTCTATCATCTCATACCAAAAAGCAGCGGTAAAGAACCCAACAATAATACTAATTCCAATAATCAAATTGGTTAATTTAGTGTTTAGTTTAAACTGCTCTGCAATGATACTCGAGGTTACTAAAGTTGGCATTGCAGCCTCGAAAATAGAGATTTTTGCTACATCACCTTTTATACCAATTACAAGGGCTAAAAGCATCACAACGGCAGGTGCAATCATCAGTTTGTATACCATCGACATCGAGATTTGAGACCATAACTTTCTCCAACCATTAAATTTTAATTGTAATCCAACCGAAAATAAAGCTAAAGGACCAACTGTTGCAGCCAATTTATCAAAGAAAGGTTCGGCTGGAGATAAGTCGACAAATTGTGACAAAATCAATGCACTGATACAACCCAAAAAAGGAGGGAAGGTAAACAATCGTTTCAAAATAAAGGAAGAACTAATTGTTCCAGAACCGTTACTACCACCTTTTAAGGCTGATACAATTCCGATTGTAGACAAACACAAAAACATCGTTTGATCGCAAATAATCGCAATACTCAAATATTGTTCACCATAAAATGCCGAAATCAATGGAAAACCGATGAATGAAGTATTGCTATAACCACTCGCCAACTCTAACGAACGTTGCGAACGTTCAGAATACCCTTTTGCTTTGCTGTAGAACTTCATATAAAACAAACTTCCTACCGCAATAATGACAGTCGAAAAGATAGGGAATAGCATTTCTTGCGACCATTCTACTTTTGGTAAATACTTAAACGAGACTGCTGGTAAAGCTAAATATAAAATCCATGTATTGATCCCTTTATGTGCATCAGGATGTATAGATTTTGTTGCTTTAAACACCATTCCGGCGATAATGCAGACTGCGATTAATATAAAATTTACCATTTTTTAGATATTTAGAATGCAAAGTTACAATCCCATTTTTTTTTACCCTAAAGATATCACTTTTTATTCAATGCTTATTTTTTATAAAATGGCAAGATTAGATATATTTAATTTATTGTATTTAAAAATGGCTTTGTTGAATTTTAAATCATTCACTAAACGACTATTTTATTCTCATCATCGTGACCAAAGATGTAGCTGCATGTGTTTCTTTCCCAGTTTCTTCGTTTACAACATATACCTCTGTTCGTATGGTACTTATCTTTTTTCCACCTTTTATCACATACGCTTTCGACAATAAATAATCGCCCAATGCTGGTCTCAAATAATTTACCTTTAGTTCTACAGTTACCACATAACAATCATCCTCATAATGCGAAACAGCTGCATACCCAGAAGAAACATCAACCAAAGAAGCAATCATTGCACCATTAAACATCCCATGTTTACGCGTCATCATCTCTTGTTTCGGTATTTTGATAGAAACATAATCAGTTTCACATTCAATCAATAAAGCGTTATAGAATTTTAATGTTTCCGAACGATTAAAACTTGCTTCTATTAACTTTCTTTTTTCTGGTGTCATAAAAAATATACTTTCAACAAATATAGAGATTTGTCAAAAGCAAATTAACGTTAAACTCTTATGTTACTTAAGTTTTCTTCTCTGATAATTTTGTCCTTCTAAGCGTTTAGAATAGTCCAAACAGCTTTTAATAGAAAGCACCTTATTTTAAAATCGCCAATAGGAGTGTCAAACTATAAAGATTTAGCACTTAAAATTCTATTCTCTATCTACATTTCTTTTTTTAATGCGATTCTGAAATGAGATCAAAAATGACGTTTTTTTCAAGCAATAGAAGTATATAACTAACTTTATATAGAAAATTTTACAAAAGTTTCACATAAAATTAACTTTTTACCGAAAAATGTTTTATACATTTGAGTAACAAAGTAATTAAAAAATGAAGTTTACGTGCTTATATATGTCGATTCGCAAACAGGTTTGGAATATCCAGACGTGGGAATGTCATGTATACTAAAAAGAGATTTTATTTTTTAATATATTTTATAATTCCCTGTCGAGTGTCGATGGGGATTTTTTTTTGACTAAAAGAAAACAACAATTACCCATATAAAATTAAAAACAATGCAAAGTTTACAACAAGTAACAATCCCAGTTTGGCCCTTAGAGGACAATACAATTTTAAACAATGTTTCAGTAACATTTCAACTATTTGGGCTTCCATTAGGAACAGCACCAGTTATTTTGATTAATCATTCCTTACACGGAGATTCAGATTGTACCTATCATTGGGATGGTGTCATGGGAAAAAACAAAGCAATTGATCTTAATGAGTATACGGTAATTAGTATAGATATTCCTGGCAATGGTGTTTCCCAAACCATTAAGTACGATTATATTCCACGCGATCATATCACAGCACGCGATGTGGCGGTGTTGTTTTGGTTGACGTTATTTGAGTTGGAAGTACAAGAAATTTTTGCCATTATTGGTGCAGATTTAGGTGGAGGATTGGCATGGGAAATGGCGTGTCTGTTCCCAAATAAGGTGTTGAACATCATTCCGATTGCAGCAAGTCCTAAGACAACAGATTGGTTGGTAAAAGAGCCCACTGCAAAAAGTGAGTACCTAAAATCTATTTTCTATTCGATAGATATTTCACGTAACAGAGGCGATATTTTAGAAGTTTCGCAATACATCAAATCAAAAATACATGTGATTTATGTGAAGAACGGAAACTTGTTCAATAAAACCGAACTAAAACGTTATTATGCCAAATTACAAGGGTTTAACAAACATGTGCAGTTTCATGAAATAGAACAAATAGAAGACAACGAATTACTAAAAGCAAACATCGATAAGGTTGAAAAAATAGTAGACGGTATCCTCGAAAAAGAGTTTATTAATAACGTTGCATAAAAACTAAAGCTCCTGAGAAGGAGCTTTTTTGGTGGTTTATATTATGTATTTAAAATTAAAATTAGCATCATTTAAAAATGAAATGATGAGTAAATGATTTAATAAGTAGTTTATTTTATGATTTGTATTTTTTTTAAAAGTGTTTCAATTTCAGAATTTGTATATTTATCAATAGGATTAACCATTTCATTATCCACTTTATTGCTCTTTCTCCACCTTCAAATATTATAAATGATAAACATCCAATTATTCCAAATCCAAGTAAATATGAATTTATTTTAACTCGTTTTTTGGGTAAAACTAAATTCCTCCATAATCCTATATATCCTAGGATTCCGAATGAAAAGCATAAAATTAAAAGGAATGTTTTCCAATCATAAAATATGTCTGTTATAAATTGAAATAGCCAAAATATAGATAGGAGAAACAAAAATGTTGCTGGAATAATTCCGCTAATTAAAATTATATTTCTGACGGTTTGGTTCATAATTGCCGCTAACATTGTTTTTTCACGAAACTGATCTAGCTTTTGTTTCGTAAAAAATCACCTATATCTGCATTTCGTAAAATTAGAAGCAAATATAATTATTTTTTTTTGTAAATAAGATACTTATAAAAAAAATATTCATGTATCACGAAATAATTTATTGTAGAATGTAATAATGAATGTATGGATAGCGAAACAAAGTATTCTTGCATCATTTTATTTTTACAATTTCAATTTCCTCCCACTTTTGTTCGTGTTTTCTTCGACCGTTCTTCGACGAGAATGCCGTTTTTCCGAAGATTCGTCGAACAATGGTCGAACGATGGTCGAACAAGACCAAAATTGACCAAAAATTCAACTTCTCTCTAGCACTTATAAATAGGAGGTTAGCGAGGTTTTTATTTTGTTATATTACTATTATTGTGTAAAAAGCAACTGGACAGAAGTGGACAAATGCGGGCAGAGCAGGGCAAATGCGGGCACAAAATTGTGTTTTTGTAAATGGTGTTGTTTCTGTTGCTAACTTTATGAATATTAACAATAAAAACTTGCAATTATGGCAGAAATTAAAAAAGGAATCCTTGGTGGATTCTCAGGAAAAGTAGGAACTGTAGTAGGCGTTAATTGGCGCGGCAAAGACATTATCCGTAGTTTGCCAAAAAAATCTAAAAGCCAACCTACTGATTTGCAATTGATGCAACAAATCAAATTTAAGAAAATTATTGGTTTTTTGCAACCAATTCGTCTTATTCTTAATTTATATTTTGGGAATAGAGTTGGGCTAAAATCGCGCTACAACATTGCGACGTCTTATATGCTGAACAATGCATTGGAAATGGAGAATGGTTTACCCATTATTGTATTAGAGCGTGTGTTGGTGTCGAAAGGCGATTTGGTTGGCTTTTTACAACCTACGATAGACACGGCAGGTGGGGATAGTTTCCAAATGAATTGGGAAGATAATTCTGGGCAAGGCAATGCGCAACCTTCGGATCTTGTGAATCTTGTTTGTTATTGCGAGGAACTAAATTCGTTCGAAGTGTTTCAGAATGTTGTAACTCGTGATTCTATGATTATAGATGTTACTTTACCAACGTATTACAATGGCAAAAAAGTGAATTTTTGGGCGTTTCTGAATAGTGAAACAAAGGCTATGGCGAGTACCAGTATTTATCTTGGCGAGTATATGGTTGTGTAAAGGTAGTAGTGAGGTAGTAGTAAAATGAAGTTCGTTGATTGGAGTGATTTTTCGGTACAATACTTTGATTAATGGCGTAGAAGAGTGAAGAAGAATCGTATCGAAAATAGAATTTTATAGATATTGTTCAAATTTATTTTGACCACATAGAAACATAGTTTTAGTTGTGATGGCTTATAAAGATTAGTTGAAAATACGAATAGGTAGACTACTAATTGGAAAGCAAAATCATTTGGTTCTATGTTTCTATGTGGTATTTTTTTTGCAAAGTGAATATGTATTTTTTTTTCAACTTTATGTTTGGTGTAAAATTCTGGGAGAAGCTTGCTTGTATTTATGGTTTTAATCCTAAAACTGTTCAACGATACATTGGTTTATTGTCGAACATAATCGATTTGAGTACTCTACAAAAAGTAGGGTGATAGCTAGATTTCGTGTAAAGGAATATTGTTTGTTTGGTAAATATTTGGTTATTAAGTATTTATTTTATAAATTAGTACATCTTAACATCAACTAAATATATGAAAAATGATTTATTTTTACAAAACGATGGAGAGGCATTAAAGGATATGAAGCTCCTGCTGATAGAATTCCAAAAAACTTTTCTACTATTAGAAGAAAATCAGAAATTCTATGATAACGCAGACCTAAAAAGTTTGCTTAACGTGAGTGACAAAACGTTGTATAGGATGAGGAAAACGAATAAGATTCCTTATATAAAATTTGGAAATAAATTTTATTATCCAAAACAGTTCTTTAACCAAATGGCTCTTTGATAAGAGCTTTTTTTGTGGGGTGTTGGGAGTGGTTGAGATTTTGTATATTGGGATGTTGTTGAATGAAATATAGAAATGACAACTTTTTTGTAAAACAGGTTTTGTTTATTCTTGTAAAGAAATATTGTTAAGTTTAATTTTGTAAAATGACCCTGACTGATAGTATTGGAAAAATTATAACCGAAATAAAATATTGTTATAACCCAGAAAATAAATATGGATTACAGGAGTTTGAGTCTTTTATAAAAATTGATAATGATAAACTAATTCAAATTCCTTACTTTCCAACAAAAGAATGGAATGAAAGTGAAACTTTAAAAAAGTTTGAATTAGCAAGGAAAGTTGAATCTAAACCAATAGAATTAATTTTAAATTTAAAAATCATTAATTATCATTTTAAATATTTCGAAAATGAACTTGATGAAATGGAGAAAGCAATAATTGAGCTTGAAAATGGACTATATATTACTGAGAAAATGGACCATTTGGATTAACTGATGTTGATTTGCATAGTATGCATACAATAGAATTTCTAAAATTAAAGGAAAATATTGAATCAGAATTTGAAATAAAACCTTTAATAATTCAATAATAATATCACTATAGCTAATATTTATTAATAAAAGCTGGTATAGTTTTTAAATAGAAAAAATATAGTAATACTCAAAAAGCTTCTAAATCACTAAAGATTTAGAAGCTTTTATTGGTTTTATAGTATTGGTATTCAGGATTGAATTGAGGGTGATTTTAACCTCTAAAATGTCCTACCCATTCTTTGAATTTACCAAATTGTTCTAATAGAAAAGATTCTTTTTCTTCTTCCTCTTGAGGAGAATCTGATCCAATAGGTAGAATATGTTCAAAATAAGTTCCTTTTAAAACTTTATTCAATAAACCTTCACCCATAAATGGTTTATCATCGTTCAACGTTTTAGTTGCTTTTAATAAATGACGAATGTCGTATTGTAATGGATTAATGTCTGGAACTTGCTTATTTAAATTAAGTAATTCATAAACTGCAATACGTGCGGTACGAACAGAACTTTCCATTGTGAAAACTACATCGTTATTGGTTTCTACAAATTGACCAACTAAACCTAGATTCTTACACTCAGCTGGAACTACTTGTGGGCGATCTCCTTTTGCTCTAGGCATAAACATAGATGTGATGTAAGGCATATAAGCAGAACGAGTGATTGTATTCTCAATAACGTCATCTATTTGGTCTTCAATTCCTAAATGATAACATAATTCTGTTAGGATTTCGTTTCCTGTACAAGTAGGCATTGTTTTCTTGATGTAGTTTCCTTCTTTATCCATAAATAATGCATAAACCCAAAGAACTAAAATATCATCTGGTTGTGTAGGAAAATGTGGTTGACGATTACAAGTAAAACTCATTAACCAATTAGAATCTGTAATGGTAATAATTCCACCTGTAACAGTTTGACCTGAATATGGATCATTAACAGAATATTCTTTTAGTTTTTCTACTAATGCAGAAGGTTTACAAGTTAAAGTAACAGATTCCCATGAAGATTTTTCAATATTCCCACAAAATTTTTCTGGACGACCAAAAACAGGAGATTTAGCAGAAAGGTTTTTCCATAGTTTCCATCCTGCACTTTGACCACTAGTATTATTATCTATCGCTAAAACTGGTGCCGTTGTATTATCTCCATACGCAGTATCTTCAGTCATAGAACCAGTAGTTACAATAACATAATCATTTGGTGTAACAGGAATAATTACATCTTGTCCATCTTGTTCTGTTATAATTCCTTTGACTACTTTTCCTTCTGTATTAATTAATAAATCTAAATCTTTAACCAGTGTATTTAACTGAATTTTTACTCCTTTTTCTTTTAACCATTTACCTAATGGCGTAACAAAAGTGTCGTATTGATTGTATTTAGGAAATACCAATGAAGAAAGATCATTTAAACCATCAATCGCATGTAAAAAGCGATGCATATATAATTTGAACTCTAGTAAACTATGCCAATTCTCAAAGGCAAACATTGTGCGCCAAAATGTCCAGAAATTACTTTCTAAGAATGATTGATTAAAATAATCTTCAATCGTTATGTCGTCCAATTCTTCTTTTTTCTTCAACAAAAGTTTGATAATAGCTAATTGATCTTTCTTATTTAAACCAAATTTACTAAAGTCTTTTACTTTCCCTTTTTCATGAATTAAACGTGCAATAGAATAATTAGAATCATTATCATTTACTAATCTATATTCGTCTAAAACACTATAAGGTTCTGGTAACTCTAATGCAGGAATGTCTTGGAAAATATCCCATAAATTCTCGTAGGTACAATCCATTTCTCGACCTCCTCGAATTATGTAACCATCTTTTGCATTTCCAGCTCCATCTAACGAACCTCCTTCTACCTGAAGTTGTTCTATAAATGTGATATTCTCTGGAGTGAAATGTCCGTCTCTAATAAAATAATAGGCAGTAGCTAAACCTGCAATACCACTTCCCACAATATATACCTTACTGTCCTTATAAGATTTTGTAGGAATTCCTTTATTGCGTTGGTAATTTCCTATTTGATCAGAGAAAGGATAAGATTTTTCTGGAGTGTTTCTTGGTGTTTCTTTACTCGCATCTGGTTGATGATCAATATTTCCGTAGATAGTAGAATGATTTAAAACGTTGTCAAATTTTGAAGTAACTTTATCCATAATTATTTATTTTAAGATTCTACAATAAAATTACGCTTTATTATTTTTCTAAAGTATCCCGAAATTCGTCATTTGTATCCCAAATTTCTTTTTTTATATATGTTGTTGTTTTCTATATTGTTGAGGAGAAATAGAAGTGTATTTTTTAAAAAAACGACCAAAAGATGAAGAAGAGTTGAAACCTAGATCTAATGCTATTTGGACAATTGTTTTCTCTGAGTAGCCAAGCAAAACATACGCTTCTTTTAATAAATACTCGTCAATAATAACATGTGGAGTTTTCTTAGTTGCTTTTTTTACAAGGTGAATCAAATATTTATTTGTAATAAACAATTGATCTGCATAAAACTGTACGTCTTTGTGAGCGATAACATTTTCTTGAACAAGTTGTGTAAACTTACAAAATAGAGTGTTGATTTCGCGGGAATGATTTTTATTTACTTTTGAATATTGTTCAGCAATTATAGAGGCAGATTCAAGAAGTAAAGTAAAAATAATCGATCGAATAATATCTTCTAAGAACAAAACATTTCTTTCTCGTTGTTCTTGAAGATAATTGATTAACATTAAAAGATGATTCGCATCTTTTTTATTTGCCTTACAAACTGTAAAGTTTTGATGTGTAAACAAATTAAGTTTATCAATAAAGAAAGGATTAGAAATGTTTTTAAGGAGAAAATTTTTCTCAAAAAACAACAATTTCATTCTAAAATTAGAGTTAGTATCTAGAATTTTCAAAACAGTAGAAGGAGCAGAAATCAAGAATTCGTTTTGAGTAATAAAATATTTCTGAGAATCTATCTCAACTTCTATTGAGCCAGATAAACAAATACAAAATGCATAAAAGTCGATTCGAAATGATCTTTCAGGAAAAGCAAAAATTGGATTTCCTGATGAGATATAATATAGTTTATTACAATTTACGCCATAAAAAGACAAGGTCTCTTTTAGGTTTTCATAGTTTTTCATGCTTGAAAATAATAGTTGGTCAGATCGTTTTTTAGGGTAGTAGAATTGATATAGCAAAAATAAGAATTATTTAGTAAGTAATTAAATACAATAAGGTATTTTAACTGTATTCTAATGTAAAAGTTATTTTCATATCAACTAAGTAGTTCTTAAATAAGAAATTTCATGAATATAATCAATGAAATATCGGCTAACAATGTTGAATGATGTAGTAATTTTTTGTAACAAGTAATACTTTTGGATTGTGTAGTTTGTTTCGGTTAAGATAAATTACCTTTGCAAAAAATCCGTTATGTTTTCTGCCATTAATAAAAAATTAAATTCAGATCCCGTTTATAATCTCCATTTTATTTTAATGTGTTTGAGTTCGTTGTTGTTTTCAGCGAGTTTTAATATGATGATTCCCGAGCTACCTGCTTATTTAAGCAGCATGGGAGGAGCAGAATACAAAGGATTTATTATTGCATTATTTACCTTGACAGCGGGAATTTCGAGACCTTTTAGTGGAAAATTAACCGATAAAGTGGGGCGGGTACCTATTATGGCAGTCGGTTCTATTGTCTGTTTTGTGTGCGGAATTTTATATCCTGTTTTAACAACCGTTTCAGGTTTTTTATTTTTGAGATTGGTACACGGCTTTTCGACAGGTTTCAAACCCACTGCAACAGCAGCTTATATTGCAGATATTATTCCGCGCGAACGTTGGGGCGAAGCATTGGGCTTGCACGGAATTTGTTTCAGTATCGGAATGGCAATTGGACCTGCATTGGGAAGTACAATTACATTATATACATCGATTAATGTGATGTTTTTTACGTCTTCGTTTTTTGCATTATTATCGATATTGATTTTATTCAATATGAAAGAGACCTTGCAAAATAAACAAAAATTTTCGTTCGGATTATTAAAGATTTCGAAGCAAGATGTTTTTGCAAAAGAAGCTTTGCCAGCGGCATTGATTACGTTTCTTTCGTATGTTGCTTATGGTTCTATATTGACGTTAATTCCAGATTGGACCGAACATTTAGGTTTTCAAAATAAAGGGGTTTTCTTTATGGTATTTACAATATCATCTATGATGGTTCGTTTCTTTGCAGGTAAGATATCTGACCAAAAAGGGCGTGTGTTGGTGATAAAATTAGGCTTAGTTTTATTGATTATTGCATTGGTACTTTTGGCTTCTATTGATGCAAAAATAGGGTTGATTTTAGGGGGGGTGATGTATGGAATTTCGACCGGAATTCTTTCTCCAGCGCTTAATGCATGGACGATAGATTTTAGTAAACCCGAAGAACGTGGCAAGGCAATGGCAACTATGTATATTGCGATGGAAGCGGGGATAGGTTTTGGAGCATTGTGTGCTGGTTGGTATTTTCAGGATTATATTGCCCGTATTCCGATGGTGATTTATGTTTCGGCAGCGATTTGTTTTTTGGGAACAATATATATGTTAAAGTTTAAAAATACGCCACACACCATTTAATAAAATAGAATGAAGACAGCATTATACGAATTTATAGCACAGCAGATTGAGGAAAAAATAAACTATCTGAATGGTTTGATTGAGGATTTGCGCATATCGAACAACGATACCAAAAGTAGTATGGGCGATAAATACGAAACATCGCGCGAAATGATGCAACAAGAAATTACACGTATTCAGAATCAGTTGAATGAAGTCTTGATTCAACAAGAGGTTTTTTCTACTTTAAAAGTGATTGAGAATACAACCATTTCTCGAGGCAGTTATGTAGAAACAACAATGGGTAATTTTTGTATTTCGGTTAGTTTTGGCGAAATTGTTTTTGAGAATAAAAAGATATTTGTGTTGTCAACCCATACACCTTTGGCTAAAATATTAGTTGGTAAATCCGAAAATGATACGTTCGAGATGAATGGCAGATTGTTTAAGATTACGAAAGTGGAGTAGCAATTCTGATGAATAAATAGTTTGAAAAGCGACCAAGTTGGTCGCTTTTTTTGTTTTTTTTAGGGATTGGAACAGTTACGCCTACTGCAAAATTGGATGTACAAGGTAATGCACGTATTGCAATTATGGAAAATGCTTCAGCGACATCTAAACCTGTGTATTGGGATCAGACTACAAAAACTTTAGAAGCCTTTAATGGTACAGTTAAACCTTTTACTACTTATAAATATACTATTAGCTTAAAAGATTCGGACTGGATTAGTGATCTTAATCTTAATATTTCTACTACGGATTATACAGTTATTGTAACTTCAGCACAATTTAGATTATTAAATGATGCACAAAGTTCAAGTAAAGCAATGGGGGGAGTTAGTTTAAACAATCAATCAATTAATACTGTTTCAAGTGCTTTTAATGATGCTGGATCTGCTAAAACAGAATTTGGTAAATTAACAGTTGCTGATAAAGATGTACATACTTTCCAAAAAGATGGAACATGGAGAATTTATGCAGATTATAAAGACGCAGCACCTGTTTCGAAAACTACCTACGAATGGGGTTTTGATATATTGGTTATTAACAACTCTATGGTTAAAGTAGGAACTGCACAAACTGGAGCTATCATATAAGGTGGATTTTTAAATATTCCAAAACCATCTGATTTGTAAACTAATAGGTAATTTTATAGTTCTAAAAATATCTCAATCCATAGGTTGAGATATTTTGTTTTATGCAAGTTGTAAATTCTATTATTGATACGTTTCACATTTTCGATAGGCTAATATTTTATCAATTCGGTTGCCATCTTTGTCTACAATCTCGAGTGTTAAATCATCTACTTCTACTTTATCTCCTACATTTGGAATGGTTTCGTATTTATCTAAAAAGATTCCGGCAACAGTTACATAGCGGTTTTCAATTTCTTCGTCTATATCAATTTCAAAGAATTTTTCGAATTCATAAATCGAAAATTGTCCATCAATTAGCCATGTGCCATCTTCGCGCTCTACGATTTCATAATCTTCGTTTTGGCTTTCTGGCGTATCTCCTACCAACTCATCTAAAATATCATTTATAGTAACTATTCCTGCAGTCGTACCATATTCATCTAAAATAATTGCAAAATGTGCTTGCGAGTTCTGTAACATTTCCAATAAAGGATAACTAAACGAATTTTCGTTGACAAATATAGGCTTGTGTATGTATTTTTTTAGGGTAAAATCTTCTTTACTTACGCCAAACATATCCTTTAATTTTAAGATACCAACGATTTCGTCTAAGTTATTATTCTTGGTAACAGGATAAGCAGAATATTTGTTTTTCTTGACTTTAGCACGTGCTTTTTCGTAATCGTCTGAAATGTCCAATGAGGCAATTTCCGAACGATGTGTAGCCAATGTGTTCACCCGTCGATCTCCCAATTCGAATACACGTTCTAAGATTTCGTGTTCTTTTTCCTGTATTTCACCACCTTCTGTACTTTCTTTGATAATGCTTTTAATTTCTTCTTCTGTCACCACTTCACTACCATCATCTTTAATACCGAAGAGTTTCAAGAAAAAATCATTTGTAGCCGTAAGTAACCAAACAAAAGGTGAGGTGATAGCAGATAACCATTTCATTGGTTTAGAAACGATGGTTGAAACGGTTTCGGGAAACTTCATTCCCAATCGTTTTGGTAATAATTCGCCAAAGACAATCGAAAAATAGGTAATAATTACCACCATAATAATTGGAGAAAGAGTTTTGGCATAGGGTGCAAGAAAGGTAATATTCGTTAGAAAACTCGTTAAATCTGCCGTTAATTTGTCACCAGAAAAAACCCCTAATAATATACCGATTAAGGTAATTCCGATTTGTACAGTCGAAAGAAATTTGTTTGGATTTTCAGCCAATTCCAAAGCAGTTTTTGCACCAGAACTTCCTTTCTTCATTTGATTTTCTAACTTAAATTTTCTTGATGAAACAAGAGCCATTTCTGACATTGAAAAAATTCCGTTCAATAAAATCAATACAATTATTATAATAATCTCCACTTTTATTTTATAATTTTGATAAAAATAAACCAAAAACCAATACCGATCATAATGTCTCAATTTAATATTTTAAAATTCTCTTATTTAATTTTACTTGTATTCTTGTTGAATGTAGGCTGTGCGTTTGGAAACAACGAACAAAATTCTATAGAAAATGATACGATAACTCCAACTTTTACAACAGCTGATTTAATTGGAAAAGGGAATCCAACGATGGTTGGAAAAGGATATAAACTGTTGCCAGAAGTTGCAGAGCAGTTTGAATTAATGAAGGCTGATGCCTTGAAAGCTGGCTTTAAAATACACGTGATTTCGAGTTACAGAAATTATACGTACCAAAATGGCATTTGGGAACGAAAATATAGAGCCAATCAAGCCAAAAAAATTGGAGCAAAACAAAATATCGAAAAAATCATCGAGTATTCAACTATTCCTGGGACATCTCGTCACCATTGGGGAACTGATTTGGATATAATTGATGGAACACGTGGAATTCCCGCTGATCCATTGAATGAAAAGCATTTTAACGAAGGAGGATCAATGCGAAAATTTAAACTTTGGTTGGATGAAAATGCTTCTAAATATGGTTTTTATTTGGTCTATACAAATGAAGCATCACGAAAAGGTTTTAAGTATGAACCTTGGCATTTTACGTACAAATCTATTTCAGAACCCATGTTACAAGCGTATAAAAAACTTGATATCAAGAAGATTTTACAAGAAAATAAATTGTTAGGAAGCGAGAATTTTACAGATGATTTTATTGAAAAATATCGAACAGAAAATATACTTGATATAAATCCTGTTATAAAATAGTTAAAGCTCCTTTTTGGACCTTTTTTGTGGTATCTTTAGGTAAAATAAAACGGTTTAGTTTGATGAGGTTATTATTTTTTATAGCATTGTTTTTTAGCACGAATCTGATGATTTTTGCAAAAGGCTTTGTTGTGAAAGATTTTGACGGTGATGGAAAGTTTGATAAAGTATCCATTAATTTCGAAACGAAACGAATAGAATTTATTTTATCTAGTTCTGATTATGAGAAACAATGCAGTTTAACGTTTGTTGAATTGGACCCAAATGCGAGAATTGAAGAAACAAAAAAAGGGTTTAAAATGACAAATACGATTGGGAATGCGACTTTTGTGTCTTATTTCCGTTATAATCGTCAGTCAAGAAGAATAGAATTGGCAGCAATAAAGCGTACGGTTGTTTGTGCTGATTTGACAAAAGAAAATGGTGAAACATTTTTCTTAGTTTCGACAAAAGAACTTGTAGCAAAATGGAATAGTGTAGACTCTGTTTCAAGTAAAGTAATCACTCTACCTACGCTAAAAACAAAAATTGATTTAGAATCTATAAGTTTGAACAATTTTAATGATTCGTTTTTAAATAAATTTAATCAACTAAGTGTAGTGTTTTATCATTCTAAAATAGGGAAACTGAACTAATTATTGCGATTAATCAATCGTTCTAAACGTTAAATTAATTCGAGGAGTATGTACTTTTTTTGTAGGCGGTAAGCGATGTAACCAATAATCTTGCGTTTCATCTTTCATAATTAATAAACTTCCACTTACAAGCTGTAGAGCAATTACTTTTTTGGTTGCTTTATGTTTGAAAGCAAATTTTCTTTCTGCACCAAAACTTAAAGACGCAATAGCGGCATACTGTTTCAATTGTTTTTCGTCATCACTGTGCCAAGCCATTCCCTCAGATCCATCGTGATACAAATTGACTAAACACGAATTATAAGTTTCACCAGTTTTATGTTCAACCAATTTCTTTAACTCGAGTAAAGTAGTAATCCAAGGTAATGCAATTTTAGTGATTTTAGAATAGGTGTAAGTAAAAGGAAAGTCACCATACCATGCTATTTTACGTTTTGTTTCAATCAGTTTTCCGTAAATAATTGCTTGGTCATTTTTCCATTCAATTTCATGAAGTAATTTGTTGTAATAAAGATCCGCTTGTTCATCAGTCATAATTTGACCAAAATAATTTACTGTACCATCTTGTGGCAATAAATTCTCTTCAGCAGTATATAAGTCATTGAATAAGTTCACAAGCGAAAACAAATGTTTAAGAATATTTATTTGATAATAATTGGAACTTTTATAAAAATATATATTTTTATAAAAGTTAAATTTTGGTTAAATATGAGAAATTTTTATGTTAAACATCCGATTTTTGTTTGTGTAATTAGCTTTATTTTAGTATTCATAGCTGGATATTTAAAAAAGTTAAAAGTAGATATAGCAGATTTGTTAATACAAGTTACCTATACCTTAGCCGTAATTTCTTTAATCTATGCATTAATTCGTATAAATGTATCTCGAAAAAAATATTCTGATTTAGCGAATTAATGAATCTGATTAAGCTAAAAAAGCAACGATTATTTCGTTGCTTTTTCACTTAAATACTGTTCAAATTTTAGTCCTTTTATTTTGTAAGGATCAAATCCTTTGTACAAATCGTGTAATAATTGCATTACTTGAAAATAAGTAAACAATGTAGAATATGAAGCTTGTTCATGATAGACAGGTATTTCTACTAAAAATAGAAATCGATCATATTTCGAAATTTGAACAGTATTCCCATTTCGATTAATCAAACCAATAAAACTTCCGTCATAATCTGGTAGGTTATGAAAAATCTCGATAGCTTGAGACAAGCTACCATCCAAAGGTAATTCAGTCTCGACATGTAAGTCGTCAGCGTAATTTTCAAAGAATATTTTCACCATGCAAAAGTAAGAAATTTTAATCTATTTTCTGGAATTCCTTTTTTTTCGAAGCAGAATGTTTAAATTAGCATTCAAATTATGGAAAAAATGAGTTACGACATTATAGTTATTGGAAGTGGTCCTGGTGGATACGTAGCAGCAATTAGAGCAGCACAATTAGGTAAAAAAGTAGCAATCGTAGAAAAAGCGGAATTAGGTGGAATTTGCCTTAATTGGGGATGTATTCCTACAAAAGCATTATTAAAATCTGCACAAGTTTTTAAATACTTGAACCATGCAGAAGATTTCGGAATTAACTTACCTTCAGATATATCATTCGAATTTGGAAATGTAGTTGCTCGTAGTAGAGGAGTTGCAGATCGTATGAGTAAAGGAGTTCAATTCTTAATGAAAAAGAACAAAATTGAAGTGATTCAAGGTGAAGCAAAAGTTTTACCTGGTAAAAAAGTAAAAGTTACTGCTGCAGATGGATCTGTTAGTGAATTATCTTCAGAAAATATAATTATTGCAACTGGAGCACGTTCTCGTGAATTACCTGCTTTGCCACAAGATGGTAAAAAAGTTATTGGTTACCGCGGTGCTTTAGCAATGGAGAAACAACCAAAATCTATGATTGTAGTAGGTTCTGGTGCTATTGGCGTTGAGTTTGCTCATTTCTACAATACATTAGGAACAGAGGTAACAATTGTAGAATATTTGCCAAGAATTGTTCCTGTTGAAGACGAAGATATTTCAAAACAATTGCAATTGTCTTTGAAAAAATCTGGAATTAAAATTTTAACCAATGCAGAAGTTACAGGTGTGGATACATCTGGCGATTTAGTAAAAGCGACTGTTAAAACATCAAAAGGAGAAGAAGTTCTTGAAGCAGAAGTTGTTTTATCTGCAGCTGGTGTTGTTCCAAATACAGAAAATATTGGTTTAGAAGAAGTAGGGATCGCTACAGAAAGAGGTAAAATTGTAATTAACGATTTTTGTGAAACTTCTGTGAAAGGATACTACGCAATTGGTGATGTTGTAAAAGGAGCAGATTTAGCACACTTAGCATCAGCACAAGG
Organism: Empedobacter stercoris; assembly: GCF_025244765.1. Lineage (NCBI taxonomy): Bacteria > Pseudomonadati > Bacteroidota > Flavobacteriia > Flavobacteriales > Weeksellaceae > Empedobacter > Empedobacter stercoris. The sequence goes on from NZ_CP104209.1 coordinate 112,295, forward strand.
AATTTTATGTGTGGAGCATATTGCAGGTGAAAAAGTAGAACCTATTGATTACGGAAATATCCCAGGTTGTACATATTGTTCACCAGAAATTGCATCTGTTGGTTTGACAGAAGCAAAAGCAATTGAGGCAGGTTACGAAGTTAAAGTTGGTAAATTTCCATTCTCAGCTAATGGAAAAGCTGTAGCAAATGGTGCTGCTGATGGTTTTGTAAAAGTTGTTTTTGATGCGAAATATGGAGAATGGTTAGGTTGTCATATGATTGGTGATGGTGTTACGGAAATGATTGCAGAAGCAGTTGTTGCACGTAAATTAGAAACAACAGCACACGAGATTATGAAATCAGTTCATGCTCATCCAACAATGGCAGAAGCTATAATGGAAGCTGTTGAAGATGCTTATGGACATGCAATTCATATTTAAGAAATAAATATAAAATTATAAAAAAGCGGCCATTGGGTCGCTTTTTTATTTTATGAAATTGTTAATTCAATTATGTATAGTTTTTAAATTTATTTTTTTAACTATCTTTACATAAATAATTTAAAATTAATAAATATGAAAAAATTCTATTCTTTGGTAGCAGTTGCTGCATTATCTACCTTATCTTACGCTCAAGTTAACGCTATACCAGGAGCTGATTTTGAAGATTGGACTGAGTTTACAAGTGGAGTAAATTCATATGGTTTACAATCTTATGCTGTTCAAGGAGTTGGTAAAGGGGTAGATGGATCTAATTCTTTAAATATCACTACAAATACTAGTGGAAATGATTATGTTTTTACTTCAAGATTAGGAAATACTGTTTCTGCACAACCTAAAGAAATTACGTTTTGGGTGAAAGGGACAGCTGGAAAATCATTGTCATTGAATGTTTATAAAAGTGGATCGGGTTATTATGCGTATAATGTAGGAGATTTAACTTCGGATTTAAAAGTTGTTTCTTCTACAAATAATCAATATGGTGGGGTAATTGACACTAATGGAAATTGGGTTAAAGTAACGTTAGATTTATCAGATAAAATAGATTTAAATGTTTCTGATTTAACAAAAGATTTATTTGCTTTAAAAATAGGTAAAGAAGTTGATTATGCTCTTGATATAGACAATATCCAATTATGGGATGTTAATATGAATGTTTATGATTTAACTTCAACGAAAGCAGTTTCTAATACTTTATGGACAAATACAGCTTCTTTTAATGTAAAAGAAAAATCGGTTGTAGAAGTTTACAACATAAACGGACAATTAGTAAAATCTTTTGAAGTGAAAGGAGTTCAAACAGTTGATGTATCTTCTTTAGCAAAAGGAATTTACATTGTTAAAACAACTTCTAATGGGAAAACAGCTACTCAAAAAGTAGTTAAAAAATAAGAATTCATATTCTTTAATTAATAAAAAAGGGATTCAGTACTTCACTGAATCCCTTTTTATTTTATTCCTCTATTTTCTGAATTTTAAAACCTGCATCGGTTACAGCTTCCACAATTTCTTCTTCGTCCTCAGTCGTATTTACAGTTAATACCTTTCTTTCGTCAGTCGTATCGACCTTCCAGTTATTTTCTCCAACAGCTTCATCTAAAAAAGGTTTCACAGATTTGATACAACTATCACAATTTATATTTGTTTTGAATTTCATTTCGTTCATAATTTTACAATTTAAATTCAAATTTATAAAGATTTCATAAGATTAAAAAAACGTTCAAGTAATATTTGATTTGGATATTTAAATAAAAATCTATGAAACGTAATCTCGATGTTGTTGTAATTTCTGATGTGCATTTGGGAACTTTTGGTTGCAAGGCTCAAGAGTTATTAGCCTATCTTCAATCCATCAATCCAAAAAAAATAATTCTAAATGGTGATATCGTAGACATTTGGAATTTTAAGAAAAGTTATTTTCCTGAATCTCACCTTCAAATTATCAGTTACCTGATAAACCTCTCAGAGAGAGGAATTCCAATTGTTTACATTACAGGAAATCACGATGAATTGTTACGTAAATTTTCGACTATGCATTTTGGGAATATTCTGTTAACTGATAAATTTATATTGAAACAAGGTGATAAAGTAGCGTGGATTTTTCATGGAGATGTGTTTGATGCTTCGATTCAACATTCGAAATGGATTGCGAAATTAGGAGGTTGGGGATATGATAAATTAATACAATTCAATTATTTTATCAATAAATGTTTAGAGTTTTTTGGTCGTGAACGTTATTCTTTGTCACAAAAAATAAAAAATTCAGTTAAAAAAGCAGTTAAACATATCAATGATTTTGAACAAACAGCTGCTGAACTTGCGATAGAAAATGAATATGATTATGTGATTTGTGGACATATTCATCAACCACAAATGCGCCATGTTAAACTAGAAAAAGGGAGTTGTGTTTATATGAACTCGGGTGATTGGATCGAGAATTTATCGGCTTTAGAGTGTGTAGATGGAAACTGGTCTGTATTTTATTTTGAAGAACATCACGATATTTTGATGCAAAATTTAGAAGAAATCGAATTTAATTATTCATTAGATGAGTTGATTGTTTCTATTCTTAATAAGAAGTAAATGAGAATTTTATATGCTTTGCAAGGGACTGGAAATGGTCATTTTGCTCGTGCGCAAAAAATATTACCCATTCTCGAAGAATATGGAGATTTAGACGTTTTTGTGAGTGGTTCTAATTCTCAATTACAACTCGAAAATTATCAATTTAAACATCATAAGGGGCTATCGTTGTTTTATAATCAAGTCGGAAAAGTTTCATATAAAAAAATATTGAAAGAAAATAGCTTTAAATCATTTTGGAAAGAAGTGAATCATTTTCCAATAGAGCAATATGATTTGATTATAAATGATTTTGAGCCGATTACAGCTCATTCGGCTCGTAAGAAAAAGAAAAATAGTATAAGTTTAAGCCACCAAGCTTCATTATTGTTTGATGAAACGCCCAAAGTGAAGAATAAAACAGGTGAAACAATTTTGAAATATTATGCACCAACCACTAAACAGTATGGTTTTCATTTCGAAGCATACAATGATTCTATTTTCTTGCCTATTATTCGAGATAAAATTCGAATGCTCAATCCAAAAGAAGAAGACTATTATTTAGTTTATTTACCAAGTTTTCATCCTTCTGAAATCATTGAAAAATTATCGTTTATTAAAGATTCTAAATGGAAAGTGTTCTCACCTTTTACGAAGCAAATTTCTAAGCAATTTAATGTTGAAATTTATCCTATTGATGAACGACTTTTTACAAAAGCGCTCGAAAATTGTAAAGGTGTTTTATGTGGAGCAGGTTTCGAATTACCAGCCGAAAGTATTTACTTAAAAAAGAAGTTATTTGTGATACCAATAAAAGGTCAATATGAGCAATTGTGTAATTGCGAAGCATTAAAAAGGCTAGGAGTTGATTGTTCATATGATTTGAATATCGAAATGCTCCAACGTTGGGCAGACTCTACAAAAATTATTGATATATATTTTCCTGATCAAACCGAAAAGATTATTCAAAATGTTATGTTAGAAGCTATTGTTTAATTATTTTTCCAAAATGCAGGTGTGAATAAAATTAAGATGGTATAAAGCTCTAATCGTCCTAAAACCATTAGAAAACAACATAATAATTTAGCATTATCTGTTAAAGAATTCATTGAGGTACCCGGACCAAATTCGCCGATTCCAGGACCAACATTTCCTAAAGTGGATGCCGTTAATGTTAAAGAAGCTAAGATATCTTGGAAACTCATAGTTATACCATAATTCAAAAGCGCAAATAAAATAGAGCTGACAATCCATGTAAACATAAACATAACGAAGAATGCCATGACGTGGAAAACGATGGATTGATTCAGTGATCGATTGTTGTAACGAACAGGAATAATTGCGTTTGGATGTAAAATACGTTTGAATTCTATCCAACTATTTTTTAATAAAATAACGTGTCGAATAACCGTGATTCCACCTGAAGTAGAACCTGCTGAACCGCCAATAAAGAATAAAGAGAAAAAGATTAACGTGGTTACGGTTAACCAACTGGTATAATCTTCCATAGCTAAAGCAGTTGTGGAAGCGATAGAAACGACGTGGAATAAGGAACTTCTAAATGAGTGTTCTAAGTTGGACCAAGAATAGGTTTCGATGGAATAATTGGGATAAATATTAAAAAATAATACAACGAAAACTATAAATGTTACGACTGCAAGTAAGCCAACCCACCAGCGAAACTCTTCGTTACTCCATACTTTTTTAAATTGTCCTTTGATTAATAAATAGATTAATGCAAAATTAGTTCCGCCCAAAAACATCATGACAATTAGAACATATTGTATAAAAACATTGTCATTCCAATACATTAATCCCTCATTTTTGGTCGAAAAACCCGCTGTTGCAATCACACTCATCGAATGGTTTGCAGCGTCAAATAAATTCATTCCTCCAAAATAAAGCAACAAAGCAAAAAAAGCAGTTAAACCTAAGTATACTAACCATAGGTTTTTAGCAGTTTCAGTAATTCGTGGATGGATTTTATCGGTATAAATTCCGGGTGCTTCTGCCATAAAGAGCTGTCGACCGCCAATTCCAAGAAATGGTAAAATTGCAATTGTCAAAACGATGATTCCCATTCCGCCAATCCAATTGGTTGTACTTCGCCAAAATAAAATGCTTTTAGGCAAACTTTCTACATCATCGTAAATCGAAGTTCCGGTAGCAGTGTAACCTGAAACGGTTTCGTAAATGATGTTGACAAAACTAAAATTTTCGTTGATAATATGATCGTTTGGCAATAATATCAAAGAGGTGACATAAGGTAAACAGCCAGAAAGAATCAAGAAAAGCCATCCCACGCAAACCACAATATAGCCTTCGCGTTTATTGATGTGTTTTCTTCTGTCTCGTGTAAAATACATCATTGCAGTACCTCCTAATCCCACTAAACTTCCCGATAGTAAAAAAGGGTAGATTAAATTGTCATTAAAATAAACACTTACACATGTTGAAATAAACATGAAAAGTGCATTTAATAATAATAAAACACCCGAAAGATTCAGGATTACTTTGATGTTAAGCGATTTCATTATTTAAAATATTTGGTCACTTTTGGAATAAAATTCGCTTGGCTAAAAACAACCACATGATCTTTAGGTTCGATAATGAAATCTTTAGTTGGAATAGACCCTTCATTTCCACGAACAATTCCTGCAATAATAGCACCTTCTTTAAAAGGGAAATCAGAAACGGATTTATTTGCAATTTCAGAATTTTCATGAATTCTAAACTCTAACACTTCCGCATCTAAATCCGAAATACCTGTTACATCCATCACAGATCCTTGTCGAATATAACGGAAAATGCTATCAGCTGTTAAAAGTTTTTTATTGATAAAAGCATTGATTCCAACTTCTTGACTAAGATGAATATAGTCGATATTTTCGACTAAAGCAATTGTTTTTTTAACACCTTTAGATTTTGCTAATAAACACGACATAATATTGGTTTCAGAACTTCCAGTAACGGCAATAAATGCATCAGAATCTGAAATTCCTTCTTCTAATAACAATTCTCCGTCTCGACCATCACCATTTATAATTAATATATTATTTAAATCATCGGCTAAATCAAATGCTTTGTTTCGGTTGATTTCCAATAATTTAACATTGTGTTTATTATCTTTTAAAAGTTTAGAAACTTTAACTCCAATACTTCCACCTCCCAGTACAATTACATTTTTGTAATATTCTTGTTTTTTGCCAAGAATTTTATAAGTTTCTAAAATACCTGCTTTTTTGACTATAAAATAGACGTGATCATCAATGTAAAATTCAGTTTCAGCTTCTGGAATAATGGTTTTGTATTCGCCACGTTCGTTGCTTCGAATAATAGCAATTGGCATCAAAAGATTGTCTTCACCACCTTTTGTTGTCAAATACATGTCTTTGTATTTTTTGTCCAAAATTTTACAATCCGCATCCAAAACGGTTCCAACCATAAATAATTGACCATTTGCAAATGGATGCATGGCATTAAAAGCAGATTGCTGAACAAGGGAATAAATCTCGTCAGCAGCCAATTTTTCGGGGCTAATAAGCGCATCAATTCCCATACTTTGCACCCAAAATTGATTTTCTTTGTACAAAAATTCGGGATTCGAAATTCGAGCTAAAGTGCGTTTTGCACCTAAATCTTTTGCGATTGAAGCACTTGTAAGATTTGTATTTTGGAGATGAGTAACTGATATAAAAATATCTATTTCATCAATTCCAACTTCTCGTAAAGCTTTGAAAGAAGTGATATCGCCTCGATAAGCCATTACATCCAAACTGTTTTCTATCATCAACAATTTGTCTTTGTCCATGTCCATGATGACGATGTCATTCATTTCGTTGGAAAGTAATTTTGCTAAGTGAAAACCAACTTCTCCAGCACCTCCGATTAATATTTTCATGAAAGAAATTTAGGATATAATTATTTAGACGTTTCTTTTTGTCCCATTAACATAAGGAACGATTTTAAGAATTCGTCAATTTCTCCATTCATTACAGCATCCACGTTACCTGTTTCTGTTCCTGTTCTGACGTCTTTTACTAATTTATATGGATGCATCACATAGTTGCGAATCTGAGAACCCCATTCGATTTTCATTTTATTTGCCTCAATTTCGTTGCGAGCAGCCATTTTTTTGTCTAATTCTATTTTGTATAATTCAGATTTTAACATTTCCATCGCACGTTCACGGTTTGCTAATTGTGAACGCTCAACTTGGCAAACAACTACAATTCCTGTAGGTTTGTGGGTTAATTGAACTTTAGTTTCTACTTTATTTACATTTTGACCTCCAGCTCCACCAGAACGAGATGTTTGTAACTCGATATCAGCTGGACTGATTTCAATTTCAATAGAATCATCTACAATCGGTGAAACATAAACCGAAACGAAACTTGTGTGGCGTTTAGCATTACTATCAAAAGGTGAAATACGTACCAATCGATGTACACCATTTTCTCCTTTTAGATAACCAAATGCAAACTCACCATCAACTTCTAATGTCACTGTTTTTACACCTGCAACATCACCTGCTTGGAAGTTTAATTCTTTTACTTTGTACCCATGTTTTTCGGCCCACATCAAATACATACGCATTAACATTGATGCCCAATCGCATGATTCAGTACCACCAGCTCCAGCAGTGATTTGTAAGATAGCTCCAAGATTATCTCCTTCTTCTGAAAGCATATTCTTGAATTCGATATCTTCTAAAAGTTTTGTGACAACATTATATTGTTCCGTCACTTCTTCATCTGTCACTTCACCTTCGCGGTTAAATTCTACTAAAACTTCTACATCGTTTACCGCATTTGCAATGGTTTGGTATTCTTCAATCCATTTCTTTTTTCCACGCAAAATTTTCATAAAAGCTTCCGCTTCTTTGGGATTATTCCAAAATTCAGGTGAAGCGGCATGTTCTTCTTCGTTCTGAACTTCGATTTCTTTTTGCTCGATTTCCAAATATTCGTGCAAATCCTGCGTACGTTTTTGGATGTCTTTTAGTAATTCGTTGTTAAACATAATTGCAAATGTATAAAAATAGGAGATTTTATAGGTACGAGTTTAAGCATTAATCACTTTATCATCTTTTCCATTCCACGAAAGGATTTTATAAGTAAAGCCTTGTTCTGTTTTAATTTCTTGATCTTTTAGAATTAAGAATGTATCGTCCCAATCGTTATCTTCGTAACTGATTACCCAAAATAATACGTTAAATAATAATCCTTCAATAATATACAAAAGTTCTTCAACAGAGTCCACTTCGTATGTTGTAAAAGGAAAAGTAGATCTAATCCAAATTTTATCATCTTCTGAAGTCTGAATATATAAATCTCCAAAGGATGATTTATATTCATTTTCGATATGAAACTCTAATAACTCAGTATCTTTTTTATGAAGTCCTGCCAAATCAGGCATGGTTTCTATAATTTGATTGTATATAGTGGTTGAAAAATCGTTCATCTTTCTAAAATTAGGCTACAAAAATAAACGATATTATCTAATTCTGACACGATATTTACTTTCAATAAATCGGAAAAAGTTAAATAACTTATATTCAAACTCTAATCCATAATCAATTGTAGGATCTAAATCTATACTAACCGCGTACAAATCAGGGTTATAAACAAAAGGTTGCATGTGACGTTGATTCCAAATCATTACATATTGACGATTTTTTTGTTCGTAATATGATTTTGAATAATATTCTTTAGGCAAAGCAACTGTTTTAAGGTAAATGTCGTATTGAGGATCAAAAACTACAATATCATAATCTCCATCTTCATTAAGTTCAAATTTTAGAGAATTTTAATCATTGTTTGCAACAGAATTTTGGGATGTTTGATTGGTAGTGCAGGCAAAAAATAGGAGAGGAAGACATATTAATAAAAATAGCTTTTTCATAATTTTTAATTTGATTAAATTTACTAAAAAATAACGAGAATGTATACGATTTTACATAATTCACGCTGTGGAAAAAGTAGAGAAGCGATGAAAGTTTTGGAAGGATCTGGAAAAGATTTTGAAGTGAGAGAGTACTTAAAAGAAGCTCTAACAAAAGAAGAATTAAAAGATATTTTGACGAAGTTAGGTTTGAAACCAATAGACATTGTAAGAACAAATGAAGAGGAATGGAAACTTAATTTTAAAGGCAAAGAATTGTCTGAAGATGAGGTTTTGAACGCAATGATAGAATTTCCAAAGTTAATTCAAAGACCGATTGTAATTGATGAAAAAAGTGGAGTAGTTGGACGACCAAAAGAATTAGTAGAGGATTTTATAAAGTAAATTTGGTTTGATAATTGTTTAGTATTTATAAAATTAAACAATTAACGATGAATGTTTTAGATAAATTTATAAAAAACCGAAGTGAGAAAAATACCAAAATAGGATTATTAGCAACAGCGGCTACAACTGGTGTTACTGTAGCAAAATTTTTTGGTAAACGGTCGGTATATGGAATAGTTGGTGGAATTGCTGTTACATTAGCTGCCGAATATATTCGCAAGAGATATGAGAAAAAGTTGAACGCTAATCAATAATTTAATTCCTTGGCTGAATAATTAAAAAAATGTATTCATAGCTATTAATTTATTTAATCGGATTATTAAAGTTGATTATGTGTTAACTTATAAAAAAGTGAATAAAATGAAAAAAGGACGTAGTTGCGGTACGTCCTTTTTAATTGAAAAGTATGTATTAGAATTGTGCGGTTTCCGTACTTTCGGCCATAGCCGTAGTAGACGAAATACCTTGTTGCACGGTATTTTGTACGTAATCGAAATATTGAGTTCCAACAAAAGATTGATGTTTTACGGCTGCAAAACCTTCTTCTTGTAACGCAAATTCTCGTTCTTGTAATTGCGAGTATCCAGCCATTCCTTTTGCTTTATAAGCTCTTGAAAGTTCGAACATTGATGTGTTCATGGCATGGAATCCTGCTAATGTGATGAATTGGAATTTATATCCCATTTCAGCTAAATCTTCACGGAACGTCTCCATTTGAGCTTCTGTCAAATGTTTAGCCCAATTGAATGATGGCGAACAGTTGTAAGCTAATAATTGATTAGGATATTTTTCTCGAATTGCTTGAGCAAATTCTCTTGCCATTCCCAAATCTGGATTTGATGTTTCCATCCAAATCAAATCAGCGTATGCTGCATAACTTAATCCGCGATCAATTCCTTGTTCTAAACCATTTTTTACTTTATAAAATCCTTCAGAAGTTCGACTTCCTGTAAGTATAAAACGTTGATCTCTTTCGTCAATGTCAGATGTAATTAAATTAGCTGCTTCCGCATCTGTTCTTGCAACTAATAAAGTTGGCGTTCCGCAAACATCAGCTGCTAAACGTGCAGCAACTAATTTGTTAATTGCTTCTTGGGTAGGAACTAAAACTTTTCCGCCCAAATGCCCACATTTCTTTGCAGAAGACAATTGATCTTCAAAATGTACGCCTGCTGCTCCAGCTTCAATCATTTGCTTCATTAATTCGTAAGCATTTAAATTTCCACCAAAACCAGCTTCTGCATCTGCAACAATTGGAACCATATAATCAATGTTTCCTTGTTCGGTTACGGACTGAATTTCATCGCGACGACGTAAAGCATTGTTGATACGTTTTACAACCATCGGTACAGAATTAGCTGGATAAAGCGATTGATCTGGATACATTTCAGCAGAAAGATTTGCATCTGCTGCTACTTGCCATCCTGATAGATAAATTGCATCTAAGCCAGCTTGAACTTCCTGTATTGCCTGATTACCGTTCAAAGCGCCAAGTCCAGCCATAAACGGTTTAGTGTTTAAACCTTCCCATAGCTTTTTAGCTCCCATAGTTGCTAAAGTGTAATCGATGTCCAAAGAACCTCTCAGGCGAATAACATCTTCTGCCGTATAAGGACGAGTAACGTCTTTCCAACGTGGATTGGTAGCCCAATCTTGCTGAATTTTCTGAATTCTTTCTTGATTGCTCATAATTGTGTTTTTGTGTTTTGTTTGTGTGTGTATGTGTGTTGTGTGTTTCTTGGGTTATAGTGTGCTTTTAGATATACTTATAGGCTTCTAATGTTAAAAATTCTGTAAACTTGTGAGATAAAACTAATTCGTCAAAAATCTGAATTGCTAATTCATATTTTCCGTTTTTGTAGTTTTCTTCTCCAACTAATTCTTTTATTTTTTGAACCTCTTCGGCTCTTAATTTTTTATATTTATCACAATTAAATTCGCATCCGTCTTCTAACGTGATGTGTTGACGTAACCATTGCCAAACCTGTGTACGTGATATTTCTGCAGTCGCAGCATCTTCCATTAGGTTGTATAATGCAGCCGCTCCACGACCAGCTAACCAACTCTCAAGGTATAAAATGCCAACATTGATATTTTCTCTAATACCTTGTTCAGTAACTGTTCCTTTAGGAAGTTCTAACAATGCTTCGGCAGTAGTTAAAACGTCTTCACGTTTGTTATCAATCTGGTTTGCTTGAGGCATATATTCATCAAAAACATTTCGTGCAATTTCTACTAATGCAGGATGTGCAACCCATGTTCCATCATGACCATTTTTAACCTCTCGCAGTTTATCATTTTTTACTTTATCGAATGCTGCTTGATTTGCTTCCTCATTATTTTTAATCGGAATTTGAGCAGCCATCCCTCCAATTGCATGTATATTTCGTTTATGACAACGTTGAATTACAGCCTGCGAGTAAGCAGCCATAAAAGGAGAAGTCATGGTAACTTGCGATCGATCTGGAACAATAAAGTTTGGATGTTTTTTGAATTTTTTGATATAAGAAAAAATATAATCCCAACGACCACAATTTAGTCCTGCGATATGATCTTTTAACGCATAAATAATTTCATCTAACTGAAATGCTGCTGTAATCGTTTCAATTAATACAGTTGCTTTAACTGTTCCTTGTTTTAATCCTAAATAATCTTGTGCAAATACAAAAACATCATTCCACCATGCGGCTTCAGCATGATGTTCTAATTTAGGAAGATAGAAATAAGGCCCACTTTGCTTGGAAAGTAACGTGTGTGCATTATGGAAAAAATATAAACCAAAGTCAAATAGTGAGCCTGATATTTTTTGCTTGTTGATTACAACATGTTTCTCATTAAGGTGCAGTCCTCTTGGACGAACCATTAAAACTGCCGTTTTATTATTTAACTGATACATTTTTCCTTTCGATTCGAAAGAAATTGTACCATTTATTGCATCTTTTAAATTTTGTTGTCCTTGAAGGTTATTATCCCATGTAGGAGAATTACTATCTTCAAAATCAGCCATAAAGGTTTTAGCATCAGAATTTAAGGCGTTAATTACCATTTTACGGTCAACCGGACCAGTTATTTCAACGCGACGATCTTGTAAATCTTCAGGAATAGGAGCGGCTGTCCAATCGCTATTTCTGATATCCTTTGTTTCTGAAAGAAAAGATGGGAAATTTCCTAAATCAAAAAAGATTTGTCTTTCGCTTCTTTCAGCCAATAGTTCTAATCGTCTATCGTTAAATTTTTTGTGTAAAGCTGTCAAAAATGTAACAGCTTCATTTGTCAAAATGTCTGGATAACTATCCAGCACTTTGTGCGATAATTTTAATTCACTTGTAATAGTATCCATTTTTTGTGTTTTTGTTGTAATTTTGGTTTTGGTCATTCGAGCGGAATTTTACTTCCAGCGAACGTTCGCTAAATTATAAAAATTCGTTTACATTTACCAAATATTTTTGAAAAAATTATGCAAGAAGAATACATTAAATTAATTTTTGGATTAAAATTAAAGCAAGTTAGAACTGCTAAAGATTTGTCATTGTTTAAGTTATCTAAGTTAACAGGGCTTTCAAAATCTTATTTAAATGAGATCGAAAAAGGTAAAAAATATCCGAAAACTGATAAAATAGTATTGCTTGCAGAGGCTTTGGAAATACCTTACGATGAGATAGTTTCATTAAAATTAGATAAAAATTTAGCGCCAGTTGCTGAAATTTTACAATCTAATTTGTTACAAGAAATACCATTAGAGTTGTTTGGTATAGAAGAAAGAGACTTAATTGAGATCATTTCGAATGCACCTATGAAGGTGAATGCATTTATATCAACCTTGATCGAAATAGGGAATAATTATAATTTGACACGAGAAAGTTTTTTCTTAGCTTCTTTGCGTTCTTTTCAGGAAGCAAACGACAATTATTTTCCAGATATAGAAAAAGCTGCAAAAAGTTTTTTACAAGAATATTTAGTTGATTATGATGGTTTTGTATCGAATGATACCATGGAAGAAATTCTAAAAGAAGAGTTTAATTATACAATTGTTTATGAAGATTTTGACCATTTTGAAGGAAAAGATTTAGCTAAACTCCGTTCGATTTATATCAAGGATAAAAAATTATTGTATATCAATTCGATTTCGGATAACGATCAGAAACGATTTATTTTAGCAAAAGAATTAGGGTATAATTATTTAGATTTAAAGGAGCGTTTGTATACTTTTTCTTGGGCTAGTTTTGACAATTTTGATCAATTGTTGAATAATTTTTATGCTTCTTATTTTGCGGGAGCGTTATTGTTACCTGAAGATAAACTGTTGGCGGATATGAAAGATCTATTTGCTGTGGAGCACCATGATTTGTCTAAATTTCAAGAAATTTTAGGGAAATATACCGAATCACCAGAAACTGTATATCAACGAATGACTAATTTATTACCGAAGCATTTTAATATTCGCGATTTATTCTTTTTGCGATTATCAACTAAAGCGGGTTCTAATTCGTTTAAATTAACCAAAGAATTACATCTTAATCAACAACAATCGCCTCAAGCAAATGAAACAGATGAACATTATTGTCGACGTTGGGTTTCGTTGAATGTGTTGAAAGAATTAGAAAATAATCCAGAAGATCAGCATACAATTTCTGCTCAGATTTCGTTGTATCCATTCAATAATAATCAAAAATATTATGTAATTTCTTCAGCGACAAAAGATCCATTTAATCCAAGTTATTTACGAAGTGTAACGATAGGTGTTTTATATAAATCGGCTCAACGTAAAATTAAATTTATGAACGATCCTTCTATTCCAGTAAAAGAAGTGGCGGTAACGTGTGAGAACTGTGGAATGAAAGATTGTGCTGAAAGAGCTGCTGGACCAATTCGTTTTGAAAAAGATATTCGTAACAAACGTTTAAATGTTACCATTAATGATTTTATAAAAAAACAAAGTAAATAAAATATGAAAAATAAAAAAAGGAACTTAAAGTTCCTTTTTTTTATTCGCTTAATTCTAACCAACGAAATTCTTTTTCTTCAATTTCGTCCACAATTTTTTGTAGTTCATCTCCAATTGTAGCAATTTTATCGTAGCTTAAATTAGGATCTGAAAGTAAATTTGTTAATTCTTCCTTTTTAACCTCAAGAATTGGTAAAGATTTATTAATTTCTTCTAATTCTCGTTGTTCTTTGAACGATAACTTTCGAGGTTTTGTTTCTTTGATCTTTTCTTTAGATTCAATTTTATCTTGAGTTGCGATTACTTTTTCACTTTTATTATCGTCAATTTCAGGTTTATTTTTATTCTCGATATGGTATTCAGTGTATGTTCCCATATAACGAGAAACCTTTCCTTCTCCTTCAAAAATCATTAATTCATCAACCACTTTATCCATAAAATAACGGTCATGGGAAACGACTAATAAACAACCTTGGTAATCTTCTAAGAAACTTTCTAAAACAGTTAATGTCGGTAAATCCAAATCATTTGTAGGCTCATCCAAAATCAAGAAGTTTGGATTTTTGTACAGAATAGCCAGTAATTGAAGGCGTTTTTTCTCTCCTCCACTTAATTTAGAAATATGAGTATGTTGTTGTTCTGGCGTAAATAAAAACATTTCTAAGAATTGTTCAGCACGCATTTCCTTTCCATTTGCAAGAGGAAAGAAATCTGCAATATCTTTTACAAATTCTATAACACGCTCATCTTGTTTAAAGTCGATTCCGTCTTGTTTAAAATGTCCAATATTTAATGTGTCACCACGTTCAATAACGCCACTATCAGCAGGTTCAATTCCTTCAAGCATTTTCAAGAAAGTAGTTTTACCTACACCATTTTTACCGACTAAGCCGATTTTTCCACCACGTGCAAAAATATACGAGAAATCATCTAAAATTTTCTTTTGACCAAATGCTTTCGAAACATGTTCCATCTCGATGATTTTTTGACCTAAGCGCGTCATGACCATCTCTAATTTTACTTTTTGATCGACAATTTTATGTTTGGCAACTTTTTCTGTATCATAAAAAGCATCAATACGAGATTTAGATTTTGTTGTTCGCGCTTGTGGCTGACGACGCATCCATTCAATTTCTTTGCGGTAAAGATTTTTTGCTTTATCAATTGTTGCGTTCTGATTTTCGATACGCAATGCTTTGTTTGTAATATAAGTTTCGTAATTTCCTGAATGTACATACAATGTTTTGTCCTCCATTTCTAAAATTTTGGTACATATAGCATCTAAGAAATAACGGTCGTGTGTAACAAGAATCAAGGTTTTGTTTTCTTTGTTTAAGAAATATTCTAACCATTCTACCATTTCGATATCCAAGTGGTTGGTAGGCTCATCTAAAATTAGAAGAACATATCCTGTTTCGAAACTCAAATCAATCAAAAACTTTGCTAAAGAAATACGTTTACGTTGACCACCAGAAAGCTTTCCAATTTTTTGACCCAAGAAATCAATCTTCAATTTTGATAAAATTTCTTTGATTGTCGGTTCGACTTTCCACGCATCTAAGACATCCATTTTTCCCATTAAATCAACTAATTCTGGATTTGTTGGGTCATTCTCAATCATGTTTTCATATTGACGAACAACATCTAATACTTCATTCGAATGATTAAAAATATATTCTTCACCTTTTAAATTTTCGTCGAAATCATCACTTTGGTCTAACATTAAAATTTTGACCCCTTTGTTTGGGCGAACTTCACCAGAATCGGCTGTTTCTAATCCAGCTAAAATTTTAAGTAAAGTAGATTTTCCACTTCCATTTTTGGCTACGAATGCGATTTGGTCTCCTTCGTTGACATGAAAATTAACATCTTTAAATAGTGTTCGGATTCCGTATGATTTGGTTAGATTTTCAACTGTAAGAAAATTCATGGTTTATTATCTGTTTTGTGAGTTAAAAAAGAAACTAAATCTTTTCTGTTTCGATTTGCTTGATCGACTGTTTAGCTTTTCTTATTTTAACGATTAAGAGAGCCAAAGATAAGACAAAGCAAATACTTCCTATAATAATTAGATTATTTAAATGTGGTTGAATTAACCTTGGATCTCCTTTTTCGATAAAAAGAATACGAAATATTTTGAGATAATGCGTTAATGGAATGGCATCTGCAATTGTTTGTATCCATTTTGGCATGTGACTCAATGGCCAAGTAAATCCACTTAAAATGAAACTTGGAGTAGCCACGACCATCAAGACTTCTGTAGCTTTTAGTTGGCTTGGAAGTAAGATGCTGACTAAAAATCCCATAAAACAAACAGCTAAAATAAAGGCAAGAGTAGAAGAGAAGAAAGGCCAAAATTCTGTTTCTAATTTCATGTCATAAAACATTCCAAAGCAATAGTATAGTATGAAAATGAAAATCGACATGATTAGATATGGAAATGTTTTGGTAAATAATAGTGTAAATGGATTGGATGATTTTGAAATTAAGGTGTTGAATGTTTTATTTTCAAATTCTGATGCAAAAGAAAGCGCTAATCCTAATAATAAAACTTGTTGCAATACAGTTAGTAATACACCAGGAAGCATAAAATATAAGTAGTTTCCACTGCGTATATTTTGTCGAATCATAGTTGATTTGAATGGTTCGTAACTTTGAGTCGCTATATATTCTGGTACGCCTTGTTTTCGAGCTGTTTCAATTGAAATTCCAGCTTTCATAGTAGATAATACTGTTGTTACAGCAATAGCAGCTGTGTTGGATGTTAAAGTATTTGATCCATTTACGAAATATGTAATTTCGGGCAATTTCTTTTGTTGTACATCGGATTGAAAATTGCGAGGAATCACAACGACTATTTCTGCTCCGATTGCTAATGCTTTATTTTTAGAGTCGAATGTAGATGCTAAAATTTCGGCTACGTGAACCGATTCATTTTCATCTAACATTTGAATAATTTTTTGACTTGTTGTTGTGCGATCTTCATCAACGACAATAATTGGCAAATCGGTTACATTTCCTTTTTTATAGACATTTCCAATCAAAACACCATACATGATAGGCGCACCCAAGAATAAAATGGGTAAAACAGGATTCTTGAAGAAAAGTTTGAACTCTCGTATAATTAAATGAAAAATTGTTTTCATTAGAATTTATTTAGTGTTAAGATCCAAAATAACAGTTGCTTTTGTCAAGAGTTGAGCAGCTTGTTTGTTATCAACAGGAACTACTTTTACTTCATATAGGGATTGTTGCTGATCAATATCTGGATAAGCAGTCGAGATGTTTGCATAGGAATTCAGCGCTTTTATCGAAACAATTTTACCTTTGAGTTCTAAATTATTTTTATAAGGAATCTTTAAATTGACAATTTGATTTTTCTGAAGTTGACTAATTTTATTTTCAGGAATGGTAAATCTAAAAAATGTAGTTTCTTCCAGAATTCCGTTCGCTATAGCATAACCAGCCAATGCTAATTCTCCTATTTTTAGATTAATTGTTTCGATTGTCATATTTTGTGGCGCTTTGATGTATCTTTCTGCTTCTGCAACATCAATCTCTTGCAAAGCACCTAATGCACGTTCTCTTTGTCCCAAAGCCATTTGTTGTTGCTCAACACGAGCTCCATTTTCGGCATCAGCTAATTCGGCTTTTGCGGCTAAATATTGATTTTTTGCACCTTGATATTTTGCATAAACTTCATCGTAACTTTGTTGCGGTACAAGACTATCACGAAGCATATTTTTTAGTCGATGATTCGATTTTTCAGCATAATCTAATTGCTCTTTCAAGCCAGCAACTTTTGCACGTAATTGTTTCAATTGATTATCTGTCGCACCTTTTTTTGCCATTTCATATTGCGCTTCAGCTGAATTTACAGCACCTTCGGCTTGACTTTTTTTGGCATCAACTTCTGGTAATTGTAAAACAAAAAGTGTTTGTCCTTTTTTTACTTCATCGCCTTCGTGAACCAATATTTGATCTATTTTACCTGGTATTTTTGTGACAACTGTAATTTGATCACGTTCAATTTTTCCTTGAAAAACAGTTTCTTCGGTTGATTTATTTTCTTTATCAGTAGATGTACAATTCGAAAAAAGTATTAGTCCGCTTAATGCAAAAATATAGTATAAGGTATTTTTCATGATTTTAATTTGAGATTTGATTAAATAATTCACCAGAAGTTTGTAGTAATTCATAGGTTTTAGAGCGTTGATCTATAATTTGAGCATAATAACCCAGATTGGCTTTGTAATAATCATTTTCAGCATCCAAACGCTCGGTAACATCTATTAATCCTTCTTGAAATCGTCTTGAAGCGATTTCTAAATTATTTGTTGCAATGGTATTTTGTTGATTATTTACTTTCAATTTTTCAGTAGAAGTTTCGTAATCAATCTTATTTTTACTTAATAAGAGGTGTAGTTTTTCTTGCGAATCTTTCAATTTATTTTCATTAATTAAGATATCTGTTTTAGCTTGCGCTAATCTATTTTTATGTTGACCACCATCTAATAATTCCCATTTTGCACCAATTCCAATCAAAATATTTGGGAATAATGTAAATTGATTCATTTTTAGATTGACATCGCCTAATAAACCGACATCTTTTAACTTGAAACGACTTCCAAAAATAGAAGTGTAATTGGTATTTGCGAAAGCGAAAACTTGTGGAAGATGAGAACCTTTTTCTTTCTTGTACAAAAATTCGTAAGCCTTTATTGAATGTTCAAGCGCTTTCAACTCTTTTTTATTTTCTAATGTATACTCAGCCGAAATTATATGGATAGGAGTAAGTTCATACTCTATTTGTTGTAAATCTTCTATCGATAAATGTGTTAATGTTTCTAATTTCTTGTAAAGTAATTGTCGGCTTCCATTTACTTCAACTTGTCGAGCCTCTAACTCGAGCAATGCTAATTTTATTTTTTCACGATCATATGGTATTGCCAAACCGTTTTGAATTGCTTTCTGAACTTTAAGATGTTCTTTATCTAAACGTTTTGCAGAATTTGAAATCAATTCTTCTACTTTTTGTATCAACATCAATTGATCATAAGTTTGTAAAATGTCCTTTGTTATGACATCTTTTTCTGCATCTTTTAAGTAATCTAAAGCTACGCTTTTTTCTTGAATAGCGTTTAAAGCATTTGGTATTTGCAATCCTGAAAAAATGACTTGAGATGCATTTATACCAATTGTAAATAATCCAGTTGAGGTATTAAATCTTTGATTTCCTGCAAATAATTCGGTCGAAATAAGATCAATAGATTTTGTAGGAATATCAATTGTTCCGTTCGAATTTAAATAACTTCCCAAAGCAATTGCAGACAAACTTGGTTTTTGTTTACCTTTTATTTCATCATATTTAGAGTTGTTTTTATCAACTTCGAGTTGTTTATTTTTTAAATTGTAACTTGATTCAATTGCTTTTTCAACAGGTAGTTTTAGTTGAGGGTCAATTAGTTGTTGACCAAAAGAAAATGAAGAGATAAGAACGAAATAACTATAATATCGATGGATAGGCATTGCTCAATTTTGGCATAAAATTAACAAAAAATATACCATGAATAAAAACTAGTATTAGAATATGATTAAAAATAAAAATCCTGAAACTTTTTAAAGGTTCAGGACTTCCAATAATTGCCAACATAATTGGCGCATAGTTCAATGTATTTAATATTTATTATCAATTATATTTAAGGTCTCGTTTAACGATTCTTTCATCATTTTCTCTAAATAATCTATTGATCCTTGTTTGATTGTCTCCTCAATGTATTTAGTTCCTCCAATTGTTTCGCTATATTTTAACGAATTGTTTTTTAAGTCTAAAATATTGATATAAACATAGGTTTTAGCAATGTATTTTAGTTTGTTTTCGGGATCAAAATCCAAACCAGATTTTACATTGATAACGACTAAATCATCTTGAGATATTAAATTTTTCAAGTTATCAAATTTAACTAAATGAACATTTTCTTGTGTAATTAATTCGTTTGGTACGTTTTTATTGTCAAATTTATCAATTATTTGATAATCATATTGATGATCGTCTAAAATTTTGATTGCTTTTTCACGAATTATTTTAATGATGTCAACTTTCGAATTTAATTGTATCAATTGATTTTGGATTGATTTTGAATCGATATTATGGTTTAATTCTTGAGAATTATGATTAAAAAATCCAACAGTATCAATATTAATTACCACACCAACTTTACTCACAGGAACATCTAAGGCACTCTCGTACGTAGTTGTTGTATTAACAGCTAATTCTTTTGGAGCTTCTTTTTTTTGCTCACAAGATTGCATTATAAACAAGCTTCCTATCGCGAAATAAACTATTTTTTTCATATACCAACCTTTACTCTTTAAATATAGTGATTAATAATGTTTTAGTATGTTTTTTTTAAAATTATTTTTTATTGAACAAAAAAAGGTAGTTATAACGTATGATTTTAGATTTTGAATAGTTAAATTATATTTATTCTTTTAACGGTTTTTCTTTTACAAAAACATGTCCAACTTTCGTGAAATCGTAAGAGATTTCGTACAAATACTCAAGTAAATCTTCAATCAACTCAGAGTCATTTTGTAAAGCCTCCGTTTCGATTTCAGTATATGCAATTGTTTTTTCTTTAAACTCGATTGTTTTGGGTAAATTTTCGGTTTCATATTCACCATAAAGTCGAATATTTTGAAGTAATAATTGCAATATTTTTTTCATTAATCGTATGTGTTCGGAAGTTAAAATAACCGAGTTGTTTTTCTTTAGAATTTTCACTAATCCAAGTGAATAGGATACAAATGATTGATTGAAAATGGTAAATTTATTCAAATCATCTGCATTTTCTTGTTTATCTTTTGGTTCTGAAATGACACGTTGAAAAACTGAATTGATATTTGCCATTGCAATAAACACGTCTTTACGCGCTAATTTATAATCTGTTGTGGTAACGTCATTATCAGCTAATTTTTTAAAAATAAGAAAAACAAATTCGTAATTAGCAATTAACGCTTTTTGAATATATTCATTCATGTTATTTTTTTCCCAAGAAGGTAAAATAATGTAGCATGAAATAAAGGCCATTAAACCACCAACTAATGTATCTATTGTTCGTTCTTGTATGATATAAAGTGAATCTTTTTGCGAATAAAAACTAAACGAAATCAAGATGTAAGCTGTTAAATAAAAGGTGCCAACAGCATATTTGTGACGTATGAATGTATACGCCATTAACATAAAGAATAACATCAATACAAATCGTACAGATAGTTGTGGAAAAATAAGTAGGATTAAAATTCCGATTAATCCACCAAAAATAGTTCCTTTTAAACGCTGTAAGTTTCTCTTTTTTGTCACGCTAAAACCAGGTTTTAAGATAACAAGAACAGTCATTAATAGCCAATAACTGTGATAGGTCATGGGAATAATAAATGTTATACAATATGCTAAAAGCATGACAATAGAGGAACGAATAGCATGTCTGAAAATAGAAGATTTTAGGTTGAGATGATCTTTTATTTTTCCGAACGAATAATCGACTGTTGGTTGAAAATGCTCTGCATGATCCAACGGATTTTTCTTTTTTTCGGTAAAAGAATCATCGTAAAAGAATTTATGAATAAATTCTATTTTATAAACAACTTGTTTTAGATTGATATAAATTTTGGATAAAACGATAGGTTTTTTGCCTTCAGCATACAATTCTTTTATTGCGTCATCAATCTTTTTTAATTCAGCATCAAAATCAAAAGAAGGTTTTTTAGGACGTTTGTTCGAATTGATATGATAAGCAATCATTTTTAGTTCGTGCGCTAATTTATTCATCATATTATAAATTTTGCGCATCGCCTTTGTATCGCCATATACTTCCCTAATTTTGACATAATCGTATTGAGTTGCAGTAATATTTTCGAAAATATCCATTAAATCTGAGAACATAAAAACAATCGATCGTCCGATTGGTGTTTGGTCTTTTACCAATTTTTTATTGGTAAAAACTAAGTCTCTGACCAAATTTTGCTTTTCATTAATGACAACATGTTCGTCAATAAGTTTTTGGACAATGTCATCATAATTAGAATCTTTATCAAACATAGAAGCTTTAATTCGGATGTATTCCGAAATATGAATCATGGCATCAGCAAGATTTTGTTGCGCCATTCTGTAGGGACGAAATGTACTAATCGCTAAACTAAAAATAGTGTACCATGCCGCACCAGCAGTAACGTATAAGGCAGTATGTAATGGAGTTAATTCTTGTCTCAAGTCGTTCATATTCATCACCATCGACATCATGATGACCATTCCGAGTGCACTTAGACGTTGTCCCCAAACGGTTAACATATTAGAAAAGAATACGATAATCGTTAAACAAATTCCTAATAAAATTGGAAAATTATTAATCGTTTTTGTTAAATATGAAACAATAAAAATTAATAAAACGGAAAGCCACATCAAGTTTCGACGTTCTTTGAATGGACCAGGAGTGTCTGTCATGTGTGCTAAAACTGCGCCAAGACTTATTGTAACACCAGCATACAAATCGCCAAAAAAACTTGCGACTATAGGAGGTATGATAATCGCCAAAGAGGTTTTTAAACCATCAGAAAGCGCTTCTCCATATATAAAGTTTTCGATTTTATTCTTAAGTTTCAAATGCAAAATTATAGGGTTGTAAAATTGTTGTATAAAATTAGCACAACTTTTCTCGAAACCCAACTAAACACGCGAAGTTTTTAGAATATGAAAACCATATATACTTTGTGTAAAAATTAATGTTGTTTCACCACCATCTGTTATTTTAAATTTCTTTTTGACAATATCTATTGCTTGGTTATAGTTTTTTACCAAAAGATTAGCTTTAGATTTTATAATTTCTTTTTTAGGATGATTGATGTGTTTTTCCACTGAATATATTTTTCCAGGAAATTCGTTCAAAAGTTCATTAGACGTATATAAATGGGTGTTTTGATGTAATTTATGCAAATTAAATTTTTCGCTCAATAATTTGAAAGCGCCCGTTTTTAGAATAGCAACATTTGGTTCGTAAATATACTGTTGTACTGTTCCAAAATTTGCATTAGAATTGTATTCGTCTTCAAAGTTGAATGAAAATTCAGGTTGATTACTTTCTAAATTAATTGCTTTAATCAAAGGATTTTTAGTGGAGCAATTTTTATCAATAATCAGTAGAAAATCTTTCACTTCATTTTTTAAAGCAACGATATGTATTTCTGAAATGGAATCAATTTGCTGTAGGGTAGAAGTGATGTCCAATAATGGAGAAAGCTTGATGATGATTTTATTAGATTTCTCGAAAAAAGTTGGCATCCATTCTAAAATATTTGGCTCTAAATCTTCTAAAATAAATTTTCTTCCACTCGAATTTCTTCGGGCTGGATCAAGATAAATAACATCAAACTTAGATTCAGGATTGGTTTCAAAAAATGATTGAAAAGTACCAGTGTATGTTTCTAAATTTGGAGCTAAAATTTGTGCATTATGTTGTACAATTTCACTTAATTCTGGATTTTGTTCGATATGATATACTTTTTCGAAATTTTTAGCAAAAGCCATGGTGTCAATTCCAAAACCCGCGGTCAAATCGATTAATGTTTTTCCTTTAACCAAACTCGATTTATAATTTGCAGCAGCTTCAGAGCTTGCTTGTTCTAAATTGATAGATGGCGGAAAATAAATGTTTTTTGTCGAATAAAGTGTTGGTAATTTATGTTTTGCTACTTGAATTCCTTTTAATTGTTGTGCAATTTCTGCCGAAGAAATACCATCAAATAACGATTTTTTTAAACCAATAGATTTGAAATCTTCTTGCTCGATTATTTTTAAATAATCTTGAAATTCTTGTGTTAAAATATTTTGATTCAAAACGATTTTTTTAGAAATAAGCTAATGTTTTATCAAAAACAAGACTTCAGTAACACAAGGATACTGAAGTCTTATTATTATTTTGTTCGGAATGAAATTGCTTGTCAATTTCATTTGCGAAATTTATTTATTTTCTTCTTTTTCTGCTAAACGAGTTGGTACAATAGGAATAAAAAGAGCTGGTTTAACTATTTTTTCTTTTGGCATTTTTTCAATGACATCAGAAGGGTTTCTAAACTTATTTACACCAATCAATTTGATAATCTGTTCATCAAAATCTTTTTGTTCTTTTTTCGCACTTGTATAAATAAAATCTTGAATGGTTTCGCTTTGTAAGGCTTTAATAAATCCACCTGCAGTTTGAATTGTTTTGAATAATTCTAATGCATTTTCTGCCATTTGGTTTGTTAAGGTTTCAATATAAAAAGAACCTGCAGCAGGATCAGCAAATTGATTTAAATAGGATTCTTTTTGCAATAACAATTGTTGTTTTGCTGCTAATTCTAACCCAAAATCAGATTCGTTATTTAATTCATCATAAGCACCTACAAAAACAGCATCACTCGAACCAAAAATAGCAGAAGAGGCTTCTACAGTAGAACGAATAACATTGTTGTAAATATCTAATTTAGATTTATTACGATCAGAAGTTGAGGTGAAAACAAAGGCTTCACTTTCTTTATTGTATTGTTCTAAAATCATTTTCCACAAAAAACGGAACGCTCTTAATTTTGCCACTTCGAAGAAATAATTACTTCCTACAGCAAATTTAAAATAGATTTTATCAGCAACATCAGCACCAAAGTTCTCTAAATATTCGACAGCATGTGCAAGTGTAATCGCAATTTGTTGTACATGATTTGCTCCTGCATTTTGATAAATATCTCCTTGAATTGAAATTACTTTTTCGAAATTTTCTAAAGCTAAAGCTTCTTTTATCAATTCTTTTGTTGCATTCTCAGAATCATTTTGCCACAAGCCATTTTGAGCCAAATAACCATAAGGATCTATATCCAAATATTTTAAATTCGGAAGTTTTTCAAGAGATTTTAAAGCTGATGAGCCATCATACTGAATAAATAAATCCAAGTAATTAGGAAGATCTAACGTAGAATTTGCTTCTTTTTGATTGATCAAATAACCATATAAAAAGCTATAATCTTGATTTTTATTTCCCGTATATTTTGAAATTATTTTCCAATCTTTAGAAGATTTTGGTAATGGTTGAATAGTTGAATAATCAACATCATCTTTTGTATACAATGGTTTAACGTTAATTTGGTCATTTGTTCCCCAAACCAACGTTTCATTATATTCTAATCCTTTCAGTTCTACTTGAACTTTATTTTTCCATTCTTTTTCAGAAATCGTATCGAAATCTTGAAATAATTTATTCATTTTCTTTATTTTGTGGCTTCTCAATTTTCTCTTGCTGAATGATAAAAATATCTTCATCATCTTTTTTCAAGAAATGTTTTTCTCTTGCGATGCGTTCTATTTCAGCAGGATTACTATTTAATTGATTTAATTTCTCTGTTTCTTTATCCAAATGTTCTTGGTAATATTGTTCATCAACCTCTAATAATTTGATTTGTTTATCTAACTCGCGATGTACGAAAAAAGAGTTTTGATCGAAAAAAATCATCCAAATAGCAAACGATACCGTTAATATAAAGTAACGATTCCAAACAAATTTGAAGACAAAAGTATCTTTAATTTTTCTTTTCGGCACTTCTGGTATTAGCTCTTCGTCAAAGATTTCTTCCGATTTTTCTTTCATTATACAGCAGTTTTTGAGTTAAGTTTTTCTTTAATTACAGTTGATAAAACTTTTACTGCGACAGAATTTTTCTTTTTCATATTTGGAATAATAATGTCTGCATAGTTTTTAGAAGGTTCGATAAATTGTTGATGCATTGGTTTCAGTGTTTTTTGATAACGCGTTAAAACTTCATCCAAATCTCGACCGCGTTCTTGTATGTCACGGCGTACACGGCGAATTAATCTTTCGTCAGAATCTGCGTGAACAAAGATTTTTACATCAAACAAATCGCGTAATTCTGGATCTGTAAGTACCAAAATTCCTTCTACGATAATAACAGACTGAGGATGTGTCAATATTGTTTCCTCTTTGCGACTATGCGTAATGAACGAATAAACAGGTTGCTCGATTGAAACTCCATTTTTAAGTAAAGCAACATGTTCTTTTAACAATTCAAAATCAATAGATCTTGGATGATCGAAATTTATTTTAGAACGTTCATCAAATGATAATTCAGGATGATCTTTATAATAATTATCTTGAGAAATAACGATGACACTTTCAGCGTTAAGATCTCTCAAAATATTGTTTACAACGGTCGTTTTTCCCGATCCTGTACCTCCTGCAATTCCTATTACCAGCATTTTTGTTTTATTATTATTTTTTATTTCGTTTGATATTTCCATTGCAAGAGTTCTCATAAAATTTCCTTAAAGATAAAATTTTCTTATTAGAAATTAAAATAAAAAGAAATGGATTCTTGCAAAATATTAAAGGGTGTCGTGAAAAAGTTTTGGTTGATTGATTTTGTGAAAAGAAATAATGATCAATCCACTTCAATATAGGTTGAGTTATTAATCGATTATTTAGATGTACTTCAAACATTTAGACTTAATTACAAAATAAAAGTACTTTGTAGCACTTGGTTTTTCTTAATCGAATGCAAAGGAAAGAAAAAAAATAAAAACTTTATCTTTTTTATTGTTATATTTATTAAATCAGAACTATATAAAATACTATACTATGAATGATTTATTATCAATGACTACTGTTTTCTCTTTATTTCTCGGAATTGGATTGGCTGCTGCAGCTGGTTTTAGGATTTTTTTACCATTATTTGTTTTAAGTTTAGTGGTGAAATTTGGCGGAAGTTTTATTAATCTTGATGATAGTTGGATGTGGATAGGAAGTACACCAGCGTTGATTACGCTTGGTGTAGCGATGTTGGTTGAAATTGGGGCTTATTATATTCCAATTATTGATAATCTTTTAGATACCGTAGCGGTACCTTTGGCAGGGATTGCAGGAACGATCGCGGTTGGCATAACGTTACCAGAAATGAATGAGGTAGCAACTTGGGCTTTAGCAATTATAGCTGGTGGTGGAACTGCGGCAGCGATTAGCGGAACTACTGCTGCTGCACGAGCAGTTTCAACTACTACAACTGCTGGTGCTGGTAATTTTTTGGTTAATACAGGTGAAACTTTTAGTTCTATTGTATTAAGTATTACAGCAATTGTATTAGCGCCATTAGCGTTTATTTTTGTATTGTTTATATTATATGTTTGTTATAGAGCATATAAAAGTGTTCAAAAAAAAGGAGAGCAATTATTAGCAGAAGAATTGTAAAATAAATATTAAGGAATAAAAAAAGGTCTATTCAAAATTTTGAGTAAACCTTTTTAGTTTATTTTAATCAATAGGTTAAACTATTTTATATTTTTCTTTGTAACCTTCAAACGCTTGCATTAGGTTTTCTTCAATTACTTTAGGCATTCTTCTTGTCGCTTCAAACTTGTTTGAAGAAAGTGATTTGAATTTTGAAAGGGTCGGAATTATTTCAATCGAATTTATTAACATTTCAATTTCGATTTCATATTGACGATAAGCAACCGAATGAAAAGTATCATTTTCATAAACCGGAATATGCTGTTGTTCAATCAAAAAACCTGCATCTGCTTCTGTATCGACAAAGTGGGTAGTTACACCAATTTCTACACCTTTTGTAATTGCCCATTTTAGTGAATCTAAACCTCTTGTCAAAGGTAAAAAACCTGGATGTGTATTGATGATTTTATGATTTTCGACCAATTCATCTGGTAATAAACCTGCACCAGCTATGATGACAAAGTTAGCTTCAAAATCATTTAATTGGCGATTTAAGGTATCAGCAGTTGTTAAATCAAATTCGTATCCGAAATTTTTGCAAAATTCAATTGGATCTACCTGTATAGCCTTACTTGGACGATGTTGGTAAATGGGTTTGAAGGGATTTTCGCGTTGTACAAATGGTAGTGCAAATACTTTTATATTTTGATAACCTTTTGCTTTCAGGCCAGTTAAAACATCTTGCGTTTTACGATGAGGCGTGTTGTAAGAAATTATCGCAATTTTTGGTTGAGAAATCATTTATTTAATTAAATATTTTTTGTGATAATCCACAACGTTGTCAATCGGTTTTCTAATGATATGTCCTACAGTTAAGTGATATTCAGCAGCAACAGAACGTATAACATCTTCGTATATGTGAGCGATAGAACCAATAAAATTTAATTCGGAATGACGTGCTTCTTCATAAGGCATAATTTGATATTCAATAAAAGAAGACATTGCATCATAAATAATTTTCTGAATAAATGGGTCATTTTTATGCTCAACCACAAATTTATTGAAGGAAGCTAAATAGGTATTTGCAAATTTGTTTTGATATACATTTTTATTTAGTTCTTCTACAGATAATTTGTAATAATCATCAAACGCTTTTGCCAAATGCGGTGGCATTTTTTTTGTATAGAAAGCGCGTAATACTCGTTTACCTAAATCATTTCCAGAACCTTCGTCTCCTAAGATGTAAGCCAAAGATTTTGTTTCTTCACGTAAAGTTGTTCCATCAAAATAACATGAATTAGATCCTGTTCCTAAGATACAAACCATTGCAGGTTTTCCCATGTACGTAGCATAACAAGCAGCTAATAAATCATGGTCAACAACCAGTTCTGCATTAGGGAAGAAATTATTTAATCCGTTTTTTATGACTTCGTACATCGCTTCACTCGAAGTTCCAGCTCCGTAAAAAAAGACTTTCGTAAACTCATTTGCAACAGGTGCAAAATCTTCATTTTTTTGTAATTCAGCAGTAATATCTTCAGCTGTTACAAAATATGGGTTAAATCCGATTGTATTTGTTCTAAACACTTCATTCAGGTTACTATCTAAAATCACCCAATCTGTTTTAGTAGAACCGCTATCCGCTATTGCAATCATTTTTTAGTTTTGATATAATTGAGGATTGCTAAAGTAACATTCTTTTAACAATAGACATAAAAAAACGCTCGAAATTTCGAGCGTTTCTAAAATTATTTTAATGTTCGTGATCGTGATCTTCACCTACAACGATTTCGATAAAGGATTGTGTTTGATTTCCGGCGCGATCAATTAAGAATAATCCTAAGTGATAATGCCCTTCTGTAATTCCTTCTGCAGGAATATTTACTTGATGACTTAATGTGTGCTCGGTTTTTCCTGCCGGAATAGCCTCTTCCGCATCATACGTCCAATTAACATTTGCTGTTCTATGTTCATGTCCGTCTTCCGCAGAATGAATTTCAATTTTTACAGCACCTAATTCTATATTATCTTTCAAAATTGCATCAATTGTAAAGGTTTCCCCTAAATGAAATTCATCATGATCTATTGGAGCAATCAAATTAATTTCTGGTTTTGTTGTATCTAATGAAGAGTCATCTGATGAACAAGACGTAACGAATAATGCGACGATTGAAACGAATATGTATTTTAAAATTGTGTTTTTCATTGTTTTATTTTTTTGATTTGAATAGTTATTTTAAGATTTTAGTTGATTTATTTATAAACAAAATCTTGAGGTGGTCCTCGTGTAAAATGATATTCAATTGTAGAAATTTCAATTTTTTCTACTTGTTCAAAACTTTCTTTTTTGTAAAATTCTTCGTTAAGTTTTACTTCAACTTTAGGATCATCATGAGTATCAATAAAAATTGTATAAAATATAAAATGATTACACTGATGATGAATAATTTCTTTCTTTTGATTCGAAATTTCTGGCGAATGATCGATTAAAGAAAAATGTAATTGATTAAAAATCGGTATCGAAAAAAGAATAATACTAAAGAAAAGTCCAAAAAATGGCTGTCTCTTTTTCATGTATAAACTATTTTCCGAACGGAATTCCGACCATAATTTGTATGTTTCGAGCTTGTTCTGGTAATTGTAAAGCACGATAAAAACTGGTGTGATTGTAATAGTTTTTATTGAATAAATTAGAAACTTGAACACTTAAATTTGCATGAAAATTATTGAATTTAAGTTTCGTTTTTCCTCCAATGCCAACTAAAAAATAACTTGGAGTAAGATCTTCGTTTTGTGCAATTTTATCTTGCTCAAAGGTATATTTTCCATTTACAAAAAAGCTCAACTCATCTAAAAATCCGATATTTTGATTGACTTTATAATTAACTTGTCCAAACACATTATTCGCAGGCGTAAAAGGAAGATAATTTCCTAACTTTTTATTCTCAGTAATTTGTCGGTTATACAAATATTCGTAGACAACATTTGCATCAAAGTTTTCATTGATTTTTTTACGAACTTCAAATTCAAAACCAGTTAATAACGCTTTGCTTTGCGTATATTGATAAATTTGTCCGCCATGAGGAAGTATAGAAAATTGTCCCGAAGGTTTCAAGAAAATGTAATTACTGAAATAATATAAATAAGGACTTACCGATATATCCCAGTCATTTTTATGAAAAACGGATTTAAAGTCGAATGCAATTCCTTTTTCAACATCCAAATTGTCATCACCGCGCTCGTGTCTAAAACTTCCGTGATGAATTCCATTAGAACCTAATTCGATAGCTGTTGGTAAACGGAAATTTGTTCCAATATTTAAATTGAAATCCCATTGTTGATTAGGTTGAAAAGTTGCACCAATCATTCCATTCAAATTGCTAAAATTACGATCGATGGACTTACTACGATTGGCATAATAATCTGCTATGCCTGTTGAGTTTCCTTTTTCGATTAAATAATTGTATAAAAATTCATCAAAATAGCCTTCAGATTTAAAAGTAGAATAATCATAACGTAAACCAGCAGTTACTTTCCATGTATTTCCTTTTTTGAATTCTTCAATCAGAAATCCACTAAAAATGTTTCGATCATATTTTGGTAATAAATAATTGTATCCACTAATATTATTTACCTGAATTTGCGCTTGAGCACCAATTATCGTCTTGAAATTTTTACTGTGATTATGTTCAAATTTTAATTGAGAATCGTAAGTAGAAAGATTAAAATCTAATTCTAAATTCGGATTTAATAAAGGAGCTGGTTGATTTGCGTAATGTGTATGAAAAGCACTTACTTCTTGTCGACGATTATTTTGGTAGCTACCCAGAAATTTCAGAACATCTTTCGAGTTTAAGCGGAATTCATTTTCAGAAATTACTTTGAAATGATTTACTTTTTGATAAGGAAATTCGATATTTCGGTTATTTCCATCATCTTTTAAGCGATCAATAGATGGAATTCCGTGCGAACCAGGGAAAAACCCAATCTTTTGGTTAACATTAGAAACAGTTAAAATCGAGCGAAATTTTTCGCCAATATAACCAGTTTGTATTTCTGCATTAAAATCTTGTCCAGCCGTATTTTTTACTCGTTTGTTGTAAATTGGTAAATACCGATTGAGGTAATAAATGCGATCTGTTGTTGTTTTGTAATCGGCATAATCTGAATAAGAACCTTTTATTTTGTAGAAAAAATGATTTCCACGAGATTTTAAATTAAATCCAATTCCAATATTATCATTAATCGATTGATACAATGCTTTTGTTTCTCCAGAAAGCGAATGTTTTGCGGGTAAATTATTGTTATTTATTTTGATAACTCCTGCAATAGCTTCATTTCCGTACTCCAACGCAGCAGGTCCTTTTATGACTTCAATATCTTCAATATTTAGCGCATCAATCTCTAAACCATGATCAGCTCCCCATTGTTGACCTTCTTGTTTAACTCCATTTTCAGCAACAATTAATCGGTTGAAACCAAGTCCTCGGATGATTGGTTTTGACGCTGAAGACCCAATTCCAGAAGCGTTAATTCCAGCCATATTTTCTAATGATTTGGCTAAAGATCCTGCATAGTTTTCTTGAATATAGGATTGATCGACACGTTGAATATTTGCAGTCGAAAAATCGTGATGATGTCCCAAAACAGTTACTTCATCTAAATTGTATGCTTTGTGAAATGTAAGGGTAAAGACAATTTTTTGATTTTTATCAAATGTGATGTTTTGCGAAAAAGGTTCGTAACCTTGTTCATCAATTTGCACTTGGTATTGCCCTTGATTTAAATTTTCTATTTTGAATTTTCCTTCAGCATTTGCATGATATTCATCGTTGTTAATATATAAGGTTGCGAAAGGAATTGGTTGTTGGTTTTTATCAATAATTTGACCTTCGAAAATATTTTGCGCAAACACAGATCCGCACAAAAATGTAGCTACAATACTACATTGTATGTTGATTGACATAAATACAATAATTTAATAACGTTAAAAAAATAAGGATGGTTTTTTACTGAAATTAAATTATATAGGGTGGTGCTCGAAGGCTTTTTTGAGTAAGTAATACTGTTTGTTTTACACGAGTTGTGTAAAGTGTTTTATCTTTTTGAATGAATGATATCGACCATTGAAATAATTCGATTTCTGAATCATTTTCGATAAAATGCTGATTGAAATGACAGACTGTACAGCTGTGATTGTGTACGTTAGAGAATTGCTCTTTTAATTCTTTGTGCTCTTCATTGAAAGCGTGTTCCAATATATGCGCAGATTGATACACTGTCATAAACAGTGAAATCATTAGCATGGTATATTGGATGAATTTTTTCATTTCTCTTGCAAAAATACTATTTTATTTCATTTCTCTCAATTCTTTTAAGTTTTGTTGAAGTTTTCTTAAAAATAGAAAATAAATAATTCCATAATAAATAGTCCCTATAATTACGATAAATGTAACAGCTGTTATGATAGCAATCCATCCGTAAAGAGAGGCGTTATCTGTAAGAGGTTGAATGTCATTTACATGTTTTGCTAAATAAATAGATTGACCTAATTCGTAATAAAACGGTGCAGAGGAAACAATCAAACTCAAAACGGTAAAAAGAATAAATAAATTGACTAATCGACGGAAAGAGATGATGTTTTTCATTAAATCAACAACAGATTGATTTAGATTTATTTTCTTGTAGTAACGATAAGCCATGACCAAAAATCCGAATGTAATGACTATACTAAAAACTGATGCAATTTCATAATTGGTAATCGTTTTCTCTTCAACTAATGATTTGACATCATTATTAAAAAAATTTTTCCCCGAAATTAAGACATAAGCATTGTAAACAAGAAAAAGGATGAATTCACAAAACGTGAAAATAAACAACCATTTTATTGTTGTTGATGATTTCTTTTTTAACATTTGAAAAATTTGATTTTGATCAAATTTTTCTTCTTCCTTGATGGAACCCCAAATTGATTTTAAGTCATCTAACTCCATTATTGTTCCATTTTAGACATTATTTCTTTTAATTTAATCTTCACACGATTCATTTTTACACGCGCATTCACTTCTGAAATTCCTAAAGTTTCGGCAATATCTTTATAAGGTAAATCTTCTAAAAAGAGGAGAACTAAAGCTCTTTCTACATCATTTAATAGACGAATAGCAGCATACAATAGGGTGATGCGTTCTTCTAAGAATTCGTCTTTTTCTTCTGACTTTAAATGAATAAAATGCGTTTCGTTTAGGTCAGTTTCGTTTGATTTTGATTTCTTTCTAATTAAAGTAATAGCGGTATTCAAACTAACCCGATACATCCATGTGCTAAATTTAGAATCGCCTTTAAATGAATCGTATGAACGCCATAATTGCAAAACAATTTCTTGAAATAAATCGTCATGAGAGTCTTTGTCGTCTGTATAAATACGACAAACCTTGTGGATTATTCCTTGATTTTTCTCGATTAATTCAGTGAAAATTTTTGCTTTATTGTCCAAACTATTGCTTTGTTGACTTTATATGTAGTATAAAAAATTGAAATGTTACAACCAAAAATAAAAAATCCTCTTATATTGCTATAAGAGGATTAACCTAACTAACTTAAACCTATGAAAAGTTGTTCTACTTTTCTATTGCAAGTATAGAGAATAATTATTGATTACACAATATTTTTTTTAATTGTTAAAAATTTGCTAAATAACTAAGAATGATTCTAAACTAACTATTATGTTAATGAAATGATATATTTCATTGTGATTAGAGTAGAGGGATGATTAAATTTGTAGAAATATCTAAAAAATTAAACGAATTGCTTTATGGCAAATGAATCATTACTAAAATCGTCGATTGGTAGGAAGTTCGCGATGGCGCTTTCAGCGTTATTTTTGATCGTGTTCTTGTTACAGCATTTCGTGATTAATGCGTTATCTGTAATTAATCCGAATGGGTTCAATGAAGTTTCGGCTTTCATGAGTAACAACCCTTTTATTCAGTACTTAATGCAACCTATCTTATTAATTGGTGTAGTTTACCACTTTGTAATGGGGTTTGTATTAGAGGCTCAAAACAAGAAAGCTCGTGGACCAGTTGCTTATCAAAAGTATAATGGTGCTGCAAATGCAACTTGGATGTCAAGAAATATGATTATTTCTGGATCTGTAATCTTAGTTTTCTTATTATTACACTTGTATGATTTTTGGGTTCCAACAATCATGGATCACTACATTACTCCAAATCCAGAGTTTGCGCAAGGAAATTACTTTATGGATCATTTAGGTCACGTATTCTCATTAGAAGGTGCTTTAGGGTTTGTAAGATTAGTAATTTACATTGTTGCTTTTGTATTTTTATCATTACACTTACAACATGGTTTTGCTTCTGCATTCCAATCTATTGGTGCAAAACATAGCAAATATACACCTGTAATTGTAGCTTTCGGGAAATGGTATTCTATTTTAATTCCAGCTGGTTTCATTATCATCGCTGTTTACCATTTTTTTGTTAAATAATTAAATAATATCAAGAATGAGTATATTAGATTCTAAATCTCCACAAGGAGATATCGCAAAACAATGGAGCGAACACAAAGCTCACTTAAACTTAGTGGCTCCAAATAACCGTGATAAAATTGATGTTATTGTAGTTGGTACAGGTTTAGCTGGAGGTTCTGCTGCTGCTACTTTAGCAGAGTTAGGATACAAAGTGAAAGCTTTTTGTTACCAAGATTCTCCACGTCGTGCTCACTCTATTGCTGCACAAGGAGGGATCAATGCTGCTAAAAACTATAAAGGAGATAACGACTCTATCTACCGTTTATTTTACGATACAATCAAAGGAGGTGATTACCGTGCTCGTGAGTCTAACGTTTATCGTTTAGCAGAGGTTTCAGGTAATATCATCGACCAATGTGTAATGCAAGGGGTACCTTTTGCACGTGATTACGGTGGTTTATTAGATAATCGTTCTTTTGGTGGGGTACAAGTATCTCGTACTTTCTATGCGAAAGGTCAAACAGGACAACAATTATTATTAGGTGCTTATTCAGCAATGAATCAGCAAATTCACTTAGGGCACATCCAAATGTATAATCGTCACGAAATGTTAGACATTGTACTTGTAGATGGAAAAGCTCGTGGTATTATTGCTCGTAATTTAATTACTGGTGAAATCGAAAGACATTCTGCACACGCAGTAGTTATTGCAACTGGTGGATATGGAAACGTATATTTCTTGTCTTCTAATGCAATGGGGTCTAACGTAACTTCTGCTTGGAAAATTCATAAAAAAGGTGCTTTGTTTGCTAACCCATGTTATGTACAAATTCACCCTACTTGTATTCCAATTCACGGTACAAATCAATCAAAATTAACGTTGATGTCTGAATCTTTACGTAACTCTGGTCGTATCTGGGTTCCTAAAAAGAAAGAAGACGCTGAGGCGATTCGTGCTGGTAAGAAGAAAGCAGTCGATATCAAAGAAGAAGATAGAGATTACTATTTAGAAAGACGTTATCCTGCATTCGGTAACTTAGTTCCTCGTGACGTTGCGTCTCGTGCTGCTAAAGAGCGTTGTGATGCTGGTTACGGTATTGAAGCAAACGAAACAGGAGAAGGAGTTTACTTAGATTTTACAGATGAAATTAAGAAAAAAGGTCGTGAAGTTGCATTTGCAAACGGTGATCAAAATCCATCAGATGCTGAAATTGAAAAATTAGGTAAAAAATGGATTGAAGAGAAATATGGTAACTTATTCCAAATGTATTATAAAATTACAGATGAGAATCCATATGAGAATCCAATGCGTATCTATCCTGCAATTCACTATACAATGGGTGGTGTTTGGGTTGATTACAACTTACAATCAACAATCCCTGGATGTTTCGTAGTTGGAGAGGCTAACTTCTCTGATCACGGAGCTAACCGTTTAGGAGCTTCTGCCTTAATGCAAGGTTTAGCAGATGGTTATTTCGTTTTACCTTACACTATAGCAGATTATTTATCAGCTGATATTCGTACAGGGAAAATCCCAACAGATACACCTGAATTTGATGAAGCAGAGAAAGCTGTAAAAGATCAAATTCAACACTTCTTAAACAATAAAGGAACTAAGACAGTAGATAGTTTCCATAAACGTTTAGGAATCATTATGTGGAACAAAGTAGGTATGGCACGTAACGCAGAAGGTTTAAAAGAAGCGATTGCTGAAATTGCTGCTTTACGTGAAGAATTCTACCGTGACGTGAAAGTGCCTGGTGAGGCTAACGAAATGAATACTGAGTTAGAAAAAGCAGGACGTGTAGCTGACTTCCTTGAATTAGGACAGTTAATGGCTATAGACGCACTTAACCGTAACGAATCGTGTGGTGGACACTTCCGTGAAGAGTATCAAACAGAAGAAGGAGAGGCTATGCGTGATGATGAAAACTATGCTTATGTTGCTGCTTGGGAATACAAAGGAAGCGACATTAACGCAGAGGTTTTACACAAAGAAGAGTTGAATTACAAATATATCGAGCTTAAAACTCGTAGTTATAAATAATAAAATCATTTTGCTTGATAGTTTACGATCAAGCAAAATGTCAAAATATCATATAGAATTATGGCATCATCAAAAACAATCAGCATCACGCTGAAAATTTGGCGTCAAAAAAACGCTAATGCTCAAGGAAAAATGGAAACATATTCCTTAAAAGATGTTTCTACAGATTCTTCTTTCTTAGAAATGCTTGATTTATTAAACGAGCAATTAGTAGAGGAAGGAAAAGAGCCAGTTGCTTTCGACCACGATTGTCGTGAAGGTATTTGTGGTATGTGTTCTTTATTCATTAACGGTGAAGCACACGGACCAGATAGAGGTGTTACAACTTGTCAATTACACATGCGTAAGTTCAAAGATGGTGAAACGATATACATCGAACCATGGAGATCTGCTGCATTCCCAGTAATCAAAGATTTAATTGTAGACCGTACATCTTTTGATCGTATTCAACAAGCTGGAGGTTACATTTCTATTAACACATCAGGACGTACAGTAGACGCAAACAATATTCCTGTAAACAAAATGAATGCAGATGAAGCGTTTGACGCTGCAACATGTATTGGTTGTGGAGCATGTGTTGCAACTTGTAAAAATGGATCAGCAATGTTATTCGTAGGAGCAAAAGTTTCTCAATTCGCATTGTTACCTCAAGGACAAGTAGAAGCTGCTCGTCGTGCTCAGAAAATGGTTGCTCAGATGGACTTAGAAGGCTTTGGTAACTGTACAAATACAGGTGCTTGTGAAGTTGAATGTCCTAAAGGAATTTCTTTAGATAACATTGCACGTATGAACCGTGAGTATTTATCTGCTAAAATTGTATCACAAGAATAATACATTCTGATATATATTTATAAAAGAGAGGCATATGTCTCTCTTTTTTTGTGCTTTAAAAAGCATAAAAAAAGGATTTCAATTGCTTGAAATCCTTCGCAATGTCAAATTCTTTCCTCTGAATAAGTCCATTGTAATTTGTCCTTTCTAAATGATTATAAAAAAAGAATTTTATAAATAGAACAAATATCTATTTTTAATAATAAATGATATACACTCATATATGACTAATAATAAAGTCTTATATAAACTATGAGCCGAAATCAATTAAAAAGAACGTCTGGTTTAAAAAGGATTTCAATTGCTTGAAATCCTTCCCGAAATTTTTGATAATGATTTGAATTAACTTCCACCTTTAAATGGAAATTCTCTGTCGGCTTAAAAATTTCGTTATTTTCATGGGAAAAACAATTATTGATTTTAATGTTCTGTTTTAAAACAACTCAAGTATTCTAAAGTCCTGAACGAATAATTATTAATTCCTTGATGTAAAATTAATGACAAAAATCATGTTAAGCAAATTATTTTGCATTAATTTAAAAAGTTTAACACATCAATAATGGATAAGATAAATAAAAATCCAGCACATTATGTGCTGGATTTTAAGCTTAAGACGACTAAAATATAGTGTTCTGAGATTATTTTATGTTCTTAAAACTTCTATTGATAAAATTTGTTAATTCTTTACCTTTTAACAATCCTTGTGATAATTTTGCTAAATCTAATGCTTGATTAATCAATGCATCTTTTTCTTCCTTCGATTCTTTTGCTAAAATTTCTGTTGCTAATTCTGAGTTTGCATTTACGACAACATTATACATTTCTGGAAAATTACCCATTCCAAACATTCCTGCACCACCAGAAGCTTGCATATCTTTCATTCTGCGCATAAATTCTGATTGTGTAATGATGAATGGTGCATCTGTTCCAGATAAATCTTCTAATTGAATGGTGTATGATTTGTTGTTGATAGACGCTGTGATATCCGTTTTCAATTTTTCTTTGTCTTCATCCGATAATTTAGAAATTTTTACTTCATCTTTTTCAATCAAATTATTGATATGATCTGCATCAACGCGAACAAAAGTTACATTTTCTTTTGTTGATTCTAATTTCTGAATCAAATGAGAAGAAATAGGAGAGTCTAATAAAATAATTTCGTAACCTTTCTCTTTTGCAATTTGAATGTATTGATCTTGCCCATCAACATCAGAAGAATAAAGTACAACTAATTTTCCATCTTTGTTGGTTTGATTATCTTTTATCGAAGCATTCAATTCTTCCCATGTAAAGTATTTACCATCTACAGTTGGATATAATGCAAATTTGTCAGATTTTTCGAAGAATTTATCTTCCGAAATCATTCCATATTCAATCACAACTTTAATGTCGTTCCATTTTTGTTCATAATCTTCACGATTCTGATTCATTAATGAAGACATTTTATCTGCTACTTTTTTCGTGATATGTGCCGAAATTTTCTTCACAGCACCGTCTGCTTGTAAGTAAGAACGAGAAACATTCAACGGGATGTCTGGAGAATCTATCACACCACGTAATAGCATCAAGAAATCAGGAACAATTCCTTTTATTTCATCTGTTACAAACACTTGATTTTGGTATAACTGAATACGATCTTTATCGATATTAATGTTGTTTCCTAATTTAGGGAAGAATAAAATTCCAGTTAAATTAAACGGATAATCAACATTTAAGTGAATGTGAAACAATGGCTCTTCGAATTGCATTGGATACAATTCTCTGTAGAAATTTTGGTAATCTTCGTCTGACAGTTCAGATGGCGTTTTAGTCCAAGCTGGATTTGTATTATTGATGATATCATCTACTTCGATTTCTTCTGGTTTTGCATCTTCTGCAGCACCTTCTGGTAAAGGAAGTGTTTCTTTTTTTGTTCCAAATTTGATTGGAATTGGCATGAATTTATTGTATTTTGTCAATAATTCACGGATTTTCCATTCATCTAAAAATTCTTTCGAATCTTCAGCAATATGTAAAATAATTTCTGTTCCACGCTCTGTTTTATCCGAATTTTCTAATGTAAATTCAGGCGATCCATCACATGTCCAATGCACTGCGGGTTCATCTTTGTACGATTTTGTGATAATTTCTACTTTATCAGCAACCATAAAAGCAGAATAGAAACCTAAACCAAAATGTCCAATAATTCCATCCGCATCTTTATGTTGATTGATAAATTCTTCAGCACCAGAAAACGCCACTTGATTGATGTATTTTTCCAC
This sequence comes from Empedobacter stercoris, assembly GCF_025244765.1. Lineage (NCBI taxonomy): Bacteria > Pseudomonadati > Bacteroidota > Flavobacteriia > Flavobacteriales > Weeksellaceae > Empedobacter > Empedobacter stercoris. Next base: position 151,957 of record NZ_CP104209.1, read on the forward strand.
TTCATCAGCTGTCATTCCAAGTCCTTGATCAATAATGTGTAAAGTGTTATCTTCTTTATTGATTTTTACTTCAATTTTTGGATTTCCGTATTCTACTTTTGCATCACCAATACTTGTTAAGTGTTTTAACTTCAATGTTGCATCAGAAGCATTCGAAATTAACTCACGCAAAAATATTTCGTGATCACTGTATAAAAACTTCTTAATTAATGGAAAAATATTCTCTACCGAAACATTAATACTTCCTTTATTCATCGTTATTGTATTTTTTATTTTTAATAATTAGTTTTTCTTGCAAATTGTCTGAATCATCAGATTTGTTGATTGGTTTTTAAATTTCAAAAGACATTCCAAAGGAAAGGTTTATGACATTTTGTCTTAAAATAGATCTTGTAAAATGCTGATATTTGCTTAATTATTGGTTAAAATTTAGAAAGATGAAATTCGGAAAAGTAGAAAATCCAGAATTGGTTGATTTTACATTGCCAAAAACACCAAAAGAAACAATTGACTTATTAAATAAAATTGATAAAACTGATGATTTTGAGGTCTATGTAGGCTGTGCAAAATGGAATAAACAAGATTTGAAGAATTTTTATCCGCCTAAAACAAAAGATGAATTAACTTATTATTCAACGCAATTTAATAGTATTGAACTGAACGCAACTTATTATCGTTCTCCAACTAAAGAAGTTGTAGAAACTTGGACAAATAAAACGCCGAATGATTTCAAATTTTTTCCGAAAATTCCGCAAAGTATAAGTCATTATGGAAGATTGCAAAATGTGACGGATAAATTGAATCAATATTTGGACGCTGTTGCGTTGTTTGAAGAAAAGTTAGGCATGATTTTCTTGCAAATGCACGAAAACTTTGCACCAAAAGATTTTGATAAACTTCAAAATTTCATTGAAAACTTTTCGAAAGGTTATCCGTTAGCGGTTGAACTCCGTCATGAAGAGTGGTTTTCGAACGAAGAAAATTTTAATCGATTAGTAACATTATTAGAAGAACATAATATTTCGAATATTATTGTTGATACAGCGGGTAGGCGAGATATGGTGCATATGCGACTGACTTCCTCAGAAGCTTTTGTGCGTTTTGTTGGAGCTAATATTCCGTCCGATTATGAGCGTTTAGATGAATGGATTGAAACAATTAAACTTTGGAAAGCAGAAGGATTAGAAAAATTATATTTCTTTATTCATCAAAATTTGGAACTTGAATCTCCAATGTTAGCTAAATATTTCATCAAGAAATTAAACAATGATTTAGATTTGGATATTCGTGGACCACAAGATGAATTGACGTTGTTTTGATCGAAAAATTATTGTAGAATAAGCGCATTTTATAAATTGTTTCCATTAATTTTGTAGGACAAATAAAATCAAAAGATTCTTCTTATTTATGAAACAATTCACTTCGGTTTATGATGTAGCAAACATCGACGAATTACTAAAAACAGCCTTAGAAATTAAAGCAAATCCTTTTGCTCAACAAGAAGTTGGAAAAAACAAAACAGTTGGTTTAATATTTTTTAATCCAAGTTTACGAACTCGTTTAAGCTCAATTAAAGCAGCATATAATTTAGGTGCAAATGCTTGGGTTTTGAATGCAGGAGCAGATTCTTGGACGTTAGAAATGGCAGATGGAGCTGTGATGAACGGAGATTCACAAGAACATATTAAGGAAGCAATTCAGGTAATGAGTGCATATTGTGATGTTTTGGGAGTTCGTACATTCCCAAAATTAGTAGATCGTGACGAAGATTATAACGAAATCATGTTTAATAAAGTAAAAGAATTGTCTTCTGTGCCAGTTGTTTCTTTGGAAAGTGCAACGTTACATCCATTGCAATCTTTTGCAGATTTAATTACAATTGCAGAAAAAACAGGTTATACACCAGGAACTCAATCTGCAAAAAAAGTAAAAGTAGTGATGACTTGGGCACCACATCCACGTCGTTTACCACAAGCTGTTCCAAATTCTTTTGCACAATGGTTTTCTAAAGTAGATTGGGTTGATTTTACAATTGTTCAACCAAAAGGTTTAGAATTAGATCCGAAATTCACAGAAGGAGCGACAATTGCTTATGATCAAGATGAAGCATTAAAAGATGCTGATTTTGTTTATGCAAAAAACTGGTCATCTTATGAGAATTATGGTCAAGCAAATGGAGGAGATAAAGATTGGGAAATTACGATGGATAAAATGAGTTTGACGAACAACGGTAAGTTCATGCATTGTTTACCAGTTCGTCGTAATGTTGTTGTTTCTGATGAAGTATTAGATTCTGATCATTCTATTGTGATTGATGAAGCAACAAACCGTATTTATTCGGCTCAAACTGTATTTCACGAGATTTTGAAAAATAATTAGATTATTTTTTTTTTATAAATTAAGCCACTCATTATGAGTGGCTTTTGTATTTATTTTTTTATTATTTTCTTTGTAGCTTCTTTACCATCAATAAGTGTTTTTAAAATATAAATTCCATTTGGTAAATGTGATACATCGATTTCATTCTTAGTTGACTTTAATACTATTTGTCCTTGTAAATTATAGACGACAGAAGAAGTTAAATTACCTTTTGTTTTAATTTGTATAATATCTGTAGTTGGATTTGGGAATACTTCAAATTTAGTATTAATAATTTCGGAAGTTCCTAAATCAGAATCGGGTAGAGTAATTAGAAATGAAACTAAAGCATCGTCTGTTCTTCCCAAACCAACGATATGTTTTCCATTTGTAGACATACCTAATGGTAAAGCGAATGTTATTCCTAAGTCATCGTAACCTAAATTCTCTTTTACGTATGTATTCAGATTAACTAAACCTGTTTTTTCTGTCCAAATAAACCCTTCACCCATTGCAGCTGATCCAGGCCATCCTCTATAATAACCAACGATTGTACTACCATCATTATTCGTCGCAGTAGAAGCTCCTCTAAAGAAGATGTTTTCGTTAGGGTGATTAATTGTAATTAGACTTCTTCTTTGCTCCATTTTGAAGCAGAAAATCCAAATGCACCAATCATCCATTTTCCATCTCCAGAAACACCAGAAAACTCTGTTACAAATTCATCATTTGGTCCTTTAACAATTGTTTGTTTATTATCTTCCCAATATGCGGCCTGTCTATTGCCATCTTCTCCATCTTGCCATCCAACGTATATTTTACCGTCATTACTTACCGCATTGATACGGGAAAACCTTTCTTCAACTGTTGAACCTAAATCTACTAAACCTTCTTCTTTTGTCCATACAGCAGCATGCGCATTGTTATCCTTTGATTGTATTAAACCTACAACTTTACTACCATCTGGCTGAAAATCCCAAACAGATCCTGCAACTTTATCTAAATGTTGTCCAAATGAACCTAAATATTGCCATGTAACCGTTGCTAAATTATATAAACCCATTTCGACAATATCTGTTGCAGGATTAGCAACCGAAGCAGCAATTAGACTACCATCTTTAGAAACTTTTGGAGAACCTACATTGTATACATTTTCAGGCATTTCATTTAAGACTTGGATTCCTTCATCTTTACTCCAAAAGAAATTAGCTTCCGAAGTGTTTAATGTAATAATGTTTCCATCATCAGTTACATCCGTTGCTGTTTGCCCAGAACCAATCGCATAAACTTGTGCATTTGCATGATTAGTATAAAATGAGAGTGCTAAGGCTCCTATAAATAATAATTTTGAATAAAAATTTTTCATATAATTTTGTGTTAATTGTTTATTACTAAGTTATTTATAACATTGATATGTTTTATAAAATAATTCAATAATCATAATAATTCTGATTTTATAAAACTTAAAACATTGAAAATTAGTTAATTAAATTTTATTATGTGTTTTTGAAATTCTTGAATTTTAAATTAACAAAGACGTTGGTTATTTTAAAATACGTAATTTACATTGATTAATTCAATCGGTGAATAAAAAACAAGAATCTATACATGAATTGATTTGTTGTCAATTTTGTATCTTTGGATAAAGATTTACAAATGGCAGATTATATCCGAATTCATCCAGAAAATCCACAAGAAAAATCAATTGATCAAGTGGTTGAAATTTTACAAAATGGAGGTTTAATTATCTATCCTTCCGATACAGTGTATGGATTAGGTTGTGATATTACAAATCTTAAAGCAATGGAAAAATTAGCGCGATTGAAAGGCGTTAAACTCGAAAAGTCGCATTTCTCTATTGTTTGCAATGATTTGAGCCATTTATCTCAATACACATTACCAATTGACAATAGTACGTTCAAAATCTTAAAACGTGCATTGCCAGGTCCGTTTACCTTTGTTATGAATGCCTCACGCAGTTTACCTGTCGCTTATAAAGGTAAGAAAACAGTAGGTATTCGTGTGCCGAATCATGCTGTTCCGCAATTGATTGTCGAAAAATTAGGAAATCCTATTGCATCAACATCTATTTATGATGAAGATGAAATTGTGGAATATACTACTGATCCCGAATTAATTTTTGAGAAATGGGAAAAGTTAGTAGATGCTGTAATTGATAGCGGTTACGGTGATAATGTTGCTTCGACAGTTGTTGATATGACAGATGGCGTAGAAGTTTTGCGTGAAGGTAAAGGTGATATTGAAGATTATTTATAATTTATTTGAAGAAAAGAAAACATGAAAATATTATTATCTCCAGCAAAGATGATGAATCTTGAAACGAATGCAAAATGGAGAGCGACTACACCACAATTTTTAGCACAATCACAAGAAATTATGGATGTAATGAAAGAAATGAGTGCAAAGGATCTTGAAAAATTGATGAAAATTTCGAAAGATATTTCTGCTATGAATGTAGAACGTAATCAAAATTGGACGATAAAGCCAACAGCTAAACAAGCTATTCCCGCAGCTTTAGCTTTTAAAGGCGAGGTTTATAGAGGATTAAATGCAGAAACGTTAAACGAAGAAGCATTAGATTATTTCAATAAAAATGCTTTTTTACTTTCTGGTTTATATGGTATGTTGAGACCTTCTGATAAAGTAATGTTGTATCGTTTAGAAATGGGGTCCAAATTAGATGTGCATGGTTCTAAGAATTTATATGGTTTTTGGAAAGAAATTTTAACGTCATTTTTTAATTCAAAATTAAAGAAGGGAGAGTTTATCCTAAATTTAGCGAGTAATGAATATGCGAAAGTTCTGGATAAAAAATCACTAAAAGCACCAATGATCGATGTAGAATTTCAGGATTACAAAAACGGTGAATTGAAAAAAATCATGATGTATTTTAAACATGCTCGTGGAGCAATGGCGCGTTATTGTGCAGAAAATAATGTTGAAACATTGGATCAAGTAAAAGCATTTGATGTAGATGGGTATCGTTTTGATGAGAATTTATCTACTGAAGAAAAATTGGTTTTTACACGATAATTTACAAATAATATGTATAACTTAAAGACTGCTAAAAAGTAGTCTTTTGTTATTTTTGAGAAATATATGGAACAACCTTTTATAGATAATTTACCTATAAAAATTATTTATTCGTTCGAGACTTTATTCAAGGAACTCGAAGCGTCTGAATATAATTTTGGAGAGTTTAATGCCTTTTTAGAATACCTAAAAGTAACTCGTCCAGAATTGATTGATGGAGTGGAAACATTTGAAGATTTTGAAAAATTAATTCATAATGTAGAACCAATTATCGATAAAATTATTCCAAAACCTTTTATTAAATATAACCTGAAAGCAATAACTTTCCCGTTTTCGGATAAATTTATATTTGCAACCGATCGATTAAAGGAATTGATAGAGAACAAGACATCAAGCTTAAAATTTAATTATGAACACCTTGATTATGAAACACTCTATAAGTTTTGTTGTTGTTTTATTTTATCAAAATATTACCATAAAAATTTAGAATTCAATTTATCCAATCAATTGGTTATAGAAAATGAAAATGGTTACAAAACCTATTTGGGAACGGATATTAATCATGATTATTTTAAAATATTTCCTTCTGAAAACAAATTCGAATTGTCTGAAGATGAAATTGATGACTTGTTGAATAATTACGAAGACACTTCCTTGTGGATGAAAAAAATTCCGATTGGTTCGTGGATTGCCAAAGGATTTAACTTGGTATCATTTTTTGATAACACAACCGAAATCGCACTTTCTAACTTGAAGTCAAAACTTTTATCTTACGGAGAACCTTTTGATATTGTGAGATCTGATATTATTTCGGCTTTAAAATCAATATTTCGAATCAATGAACTTGAGGTTGGTTTTTCTGCTTACAATTCAGATAAAAATCAATTGGAGATTAGCCATCTTTTGCAATTAAATAATAGTTTGTTGATGGATCATCGTAAAAAATTGAAATTAACTGATATCGCTTGTACTGATTTACAAAATAAAATTTCGAAAGCTGATTATTATGTTGTTTCAAGTGTTGATGCAGCTTTCACGAAATTTCCTCAAGACAAAATGTTGCAAATTGCTAAAAATTCAGGAATCAAGAGTTTAATTCTTTATCCACTTAAAAATGGAAATTCATGTCTTGGTGTTTTAGAAATTGCTTCAAAAGAAACTGGAGTTTTTAATCGAATTAATGCGAATCTTTTACGCGAAATTACACCGCTTTTAGAAGAATCTATTTACCGCTATTCGGTAGAATTTGAAAATCAAATTAACGCTTATATCCAAACCGAATATACTTCATTGCACCCAAGTGTTGATTGGAAATTTAGAGAAAAAGCTAAGGAACATCTATTAAATCGAGGAAATTCGAAACAAAAATCTCAAATTTCTTTTCAAAATGTTTATCCAATTTACGGTGAATTGGATGTGCGAAATTCATCCAATATTCGCAATGAATGTCTGAAAATGGATTATATCAATCAATTAAATTATTTGATCTTGATTTGTAAAGAATTGCATAAACGCTCGAATAAAGTGAAATTCTTGAGTTATATTGAAGATTTGCAAAATTTTTTAGAACGAATTGATAATGTCGATAAAATCTATTTTGAAAGTGAATTATTTGATTATATTTCTTTTCAAATACATCCCGAAATTCCGAAATATGTCAAAGAAGATGAGAAATCAATTATAGAAGAATATCTGAAAAAATTAGATTCGACCACAGGTTTATATTATGTGGAACGCAAAAAGTTTGATCAGTCTATTGCCATGACAAATTCTCTTTTGTCGAATAAATTGGATGCTTTTCAGAAGGATGCGCAAGAGATTTTTCCTCATTATTATGAACGATTTAAAACGGATGGAATTGATTATAATTTATACGTTGGTCGAAGTATAGCGCCTTTAAATAAATTTTCGTACCAAAATATTCGAGAAATAAGGTATTGGCAATTGCAAGCGATGATTGCTTTGGAGCAAGGTTACAAAAATATTCAGAAAAATAATCCGTTAAAATTGGAAGTTGCTTCGTTACTATATGCAACCAATACGACGCTTGATATTTTGTTTAAATTAGACGAAAAACGCTTTGATGTTAATGGATACAACAATGCAAAATACGAAATCGTAAAGAAAAGATTGAGTAAGGCTTTTGTTAAAGGTTCAAATGAACGCATCAATCAGCCACATAAAATTTGTATTATTTATACCGAAGATATTTTGAGAGAAGAATACACAAATTATATTAATTTATTGATAAAAAAGGGATTTCTAAAAAATGATATCGAATATCTTGAAATAGATGATTTACAAGGATTAAGTGGGTTATTGGCAATTAGAGTTTCGGTGAATTATAAAAATAAATTGGAAGAATATAAAAAATTAGAAGAATAAAGAATGGAAAAAGATGAAGTGTTGCTAAATATTTCGATAGATAGTTCTGCCGAAAATATTTGGAAAGTATTGACAAATGAAGATTCATTTAGTGCGTGTTTTGACGATATGAAAATGAGTTGTAACGAGTGGAAAGTAGGAGAGAAGATTATTTTTGAAACGCAGAAGAATAATAAAAAAATTGTAGATGAGGCACTCATAACGTCTATTTTAGAGAATGAAAGATTGCGTTACAATTACAAAAAACAAAACTCTGATCATGAAATTGAAGTGATTTTCAATCTAAAATCTGTGGGTAATTTTACGTATTTATCAATTGAAGGTAAAGATTTCGCTGATGAGTTTGAACGATCACATTCAGAAAATGCTTGGATAAATATGATGCAAAACATAAAGAAATATGTGCAAACAAAATAACCTTCAAATTTTTGAAGGTTATTTTGTTATATGATTTCATCTATTTTATAAAAGAGAAATATCCTCTCAAAATAGCATCATTCGATGCGTTTCGCGTATCAATTTCTAAAATTTTAGGACGACTACTTTCTGCATAAAAATTGTTGAAAGAATTTTCTAAATCAGTTAAATTTGAAATGACTTCATATTCAAAATCATACATTTTAGCTAAATGTTCTGCTGTGAAATGATGTTTGGTTTCGAAATAATCTTCGACAACATCTGTTTCGGAAGGACCAGGAATAAATTTGAAAATATTTCCACCACCATTATTGATCAAAATAATTCTGAAATTAGAAGGTAAATTAACATTCCATAACGCATTCGAATCATAAAAGAATGAAATATCGCCTGTTATCATTACTGTATTTTGTTCAGAAGCGATGCAAGCACCAATTGCGGTAGAAGTAGAGCCATCAATTCCACTTGTTCCACGATTACAGAAAACAGGATTCGAATCGTTGTGATCAAATAATAATCCATAACGAATAACAGTAGAATTTCCATATTGAATTTGCCAATTTTCAGGATAATTTCGAATAATAGAATCGAAGGCTTTCAAATCACAAAACGGAATCATATTGATATATTCTTTGTGTTTGATATTATTTGCTTCTCTAATCGAATTCCACGTTGTATAATAATCCGATTCTTTTGGATTGACAAATGGCACAAATTGCTCTAAAAAGAATTCAGGTTTTGTTTCAATTTTGTCCGTTAAAGCCTGAAATGTATCTGGTTGCCAATATTCATCTAAATGCCAATGTTGCGTTGGTTGTTTTTCACGCAAGAACTTTTTGATCTTTTTAGACACTATATTTTGTCCAATCGTCAAAAGAATATCTGGTTTCAAAGCTTCTAATTCTTCCTCTGAATAGGGAAAAATAACCTGATCTATTTTATTAAAATAACGATCATTATGAAGATTTGAAGTAACTTCTGTTAGTACAACAACCGAATCATCTTGTGCTAATTGCTTAAGCAAATAATCAAATTTGGCATTTGGATGATGCAAACCAACCAAAATCATTTTACGATTCGAAGAATTCCAACGTTTCATAAAATCAATAACATCAATTTCAGGATATACTTTTTCATCAATTGTGATGTTATCAATTTCTATATCGGGCGTAGAAACAGATTCGTATAAAGGCTCAGAAAATGGCATGTTGATATGAATTGGTGCCGATTTATGCATACAATCAATCAATGCATATTTCGTCAACAACATATTTCGTGTCAAATCATCTGTTTCCTCACTTTCTGATAATTGAACGTTGTGAACAGAATGTTTTTCGAATAAATTATTTTGACGAATGGTTTGTCCATCAAAATTATCTACCAAATGTTCAGGACGGTCAGCAGATAGGACAATTAGAGGAATATTCTGAAAAAAAGCTTCTGTAATCGCTGGGTAATAATTTGCAGTTGCCGAACCCGAAGTACAACAAACGACAACAGGTTTCTGAAGTTGCTGTGCCATTCCCAACGCAACAAATCCAGCCGAACGTTCGTCGATAACACTATAAGTTTTGAAACGTTTGTCATTGGCAAACTGCATCGTTAATGCTCCATTTCGAGATCCCGGCGATAATACGATATGATCAATTCCAAAAGCCAAAAATGTTTCGGCAATCAATTGAACATTTAATTTATTTGATATTTTTCTCAACGTAGTTGTCTTAAATTATAAAAGGTTTTGAGTAGCAAATTTACTAAACAAAACCTTTCAAAAAGTATGATATTTTTAAGAATTAAGTATGTAAACCACCGTCTACACTTAAAACTTGTCCTGTTACATAACTTGATAAATCTGAAGCTAAAAATAAACATGCATTAGCCACATCTTCTGGTTGTCCACCTCGTTTTAATGGAATACCATTACGCCATTCTTCAACTACTTTTTGGTCTAAAACTTCAGTCATTTCTGTTTCGATAAAACCTGGTGCAATTGCATTGCAACGAATGTTGCGAGAACCTAATTCTAAAGCAACTGATTTAGAAAAACCAATTAATCCTGCTTTAGAAGCTGCATAATTTGCTTGACCAGCATTTCCTTTGATTCCAACAATAGAAGACATATTTACGATAGATCCTGAACGTTGTTTCATCATTGGTTTGATAACTGCTTTAGTTAAGTTGAAAGCAGAATTAAGATTCGTTTGAATCACTTTCTCAAAATCTTCTACAGACATTCTCATCAATAAATTATCCTTTGTAATTCCAGCATTATTGATTACGATATCAATTTGACCAAACTCTGCAATTACATCTTCAACTAATTTTTGAGCCGCTTCGTAATCAGAAGCATCAGACTGATAACCTTTAACTTTACCAAATTGTCCCAATTCTTCTTCCAAAGCTTTAGCTTTTTCTACAGAAGAAGCATAAGTAAAGGCAACGTTTGCGCCATTTTTCACAAAAACTTCAGCAATACTTTTTCCAATACCGCGAGTTGCGCCTGTAACGATTGCTGTTTTACCTTGCAATAAATTCATGTTTATAGGTATTATATATTGTTCCAAAAGTACGATTTTTTGCGAGAGTTAAAAATGTTAAAATTTACTTTATTGATTTTCTTTAACATTTAATGGTATTATAATTGAAAATATCAATCATATAAAACCCAAAAAAATATAAAACATGAAGAATCTATTGAAATTATTAGCGGTAACATTTTTCGCTTTATTCATTTTTGCAGCTTGTAGTGATGACGATGATCCAGCAAATAATGATTTTTTTGCAGGAACTTATAAAGGAAGTATTAGTTATACTGACGGAGATAATCGACTAAGTTCTGATAATGGTAGTGTATTTGTAACGAAAATTGCAAGTGGTACAAAATACAATTTTGCTTTTTCGGATAAAATTCCTGATTTAAATGGAGTTGAATTTGAGAAAAAAGGTGATAATACTTTAGTGAGTATTAGTACTGATGAGACTTCGTACATTAGAATTGATAGTGATAAACTAACGATTTTGTATACAAGAGATGGAAAAGTTTGGACTGCTAATGCAACAAGATAAGTAACGAATTAATGTAGAAGGAAAGACGTTTAAAACAGAACGTCTTTTTTTGTGCAATATTTTTTGCTGAAAATAGTTAAATGTATAAAGAAGAGTTGAATGAGAACGAGTATATTTTTGATGACCATTTTGACGACTTTATTTTCGTGTTCTAATGAAGATGATAGCCAAAATATAGTTTACAAAGAAAAATATGAAAGACGATTTATTATTTTTCGAGATTCTTTGGGAACTGAAGTAAAGGACAGCGGTACTGTAAGAGTGTCAAAAAATAACACATTATACAGGTTTGATTTTGAAACAGCAAATAACAAACATGTTGATCCTATTGAGGATATTAAGATGGAAATGACAGGTTCTAATTCACTTCGAAATGTAAATTGGTCACCAACGAAATTCATTGTAATGACAAAAGATAGTATCAATATATCTTATCAAATTGGTGATTCGTATTGGTTGGTTAATGGAATAAAGTAATAATAATCATAAAAAAAATCCACTCATTGAGTGGATTTTTTATGGGTATAAAAATTTCAGCTTATAAGCCAAAAGCTTCTTTTATTTGATCTACAAAGTCTAATTTTTCCCAAGTAAATAATTCAACTTCAACTTCAACAACATCTTGTCCGTTAGCTGATTCAAAACGTTTTGTAACTGTTTTAGGTTCACGACCTAAATGTCCATAAGAAGCAGTTTCTTTGTAAATAGGGTTTCTTAATTTCAATCTTTGCTCGATAGCGAAAGGCTTCATATCAAAGATTTCAGAAACTTTTTTAGAAATTTCTCCTTCTGTTAAATTAACTTTTTCAGTTCCGAAAGTATTAACCAATAATGAAACTGGAGCAGCAACACCAATAGCATAAGAAACTTGAACTAATACTTCGTCTGCAACACCAGCAGCAACTAAGTTTTTAGCAATGTGACGAGCCGCATAAGCTGCAGAACGGTCTACTTTTGATGGGTCTTTTCCAGAAAATGCACCACCTCCGTGTGCACCTTTACCACCGTAAGTATCAACAATGATTTTACGACCAGTTAAACCTGTATCTCCGTGAGGTCCTCCAATAACGAATTTCCCTGTAGGATTGATGTGATAAGTGATATTATCTGTAAATAAATCGCGCAAATGAACTGGTAATTGTGCTTTAACTCGAGGAATTAAAATACTAACTAAATCATTTGTAATTTTATCTCTCATCGCTTCTTCGTTAGCGAAGTCATCGTGTTGAGTAGAAATAACAATTGTATCAATACGAACTGGTTTATTGTCGTTATCATACTCAATTGTTACTTGAGATTTAGCATCTGGGCGTAAATATGGTAATAAATCCTTTTCGTATTTACGAATATGAGCCAATTCTTTTAATAATCTGTGCGATAAATCCAATGCCAAAGGCATATAGTTTTCTGTTTCGCTTGTTGCGTAACCAAACATCATTCCTTGGTCACCTGCACCTTGTTCTTCATCAGAATTTCTGTCAACACCTTGATTAATATCTGGAGATTGTTCGTGAATTGCAGAAAAAATTCCACAAGAGTTTGCATCAAACATATACTCACTTTTAGTGTAACCAATTTCAGAGATAGTTTCTCTTGCTACACGTTGTAAATCAATATAAGAATTTGATTTTACTTCTCCTGCTAATACAACTTGTCCAGTTGTTACTAAGGTTTCACAAGCTACTTTACTTTTAGCATCAAATGCTAAAAAGTGATCAAGAATTGAATCAGAAATTTGATCGGCAATTTTATCAGGATGCCCCTCAGAAACTGATTCTGATGTAAATAAATATGACATTTCTATATTTTTTTAAGATATATGAGGGGAGGAAATAACTGAAGTCCTGTTTTAGCAATTATTTTATGAGGTTGCAATCAGTCAAATCTTTCCTCTCGATTTTTTCGAGTTCAAATATACAATGAATAAAATGAATTAGAAAAGAAAAAGATGAATTATTGTTCTATTAATTTAGTAGACTATTATGAGGATTGAATTGAATTTCAGAATACAAATAATGAAAACGAATAATTTTAGAATATATTTTCTAAGGATGATAACTTTTTGTTGTTTTTTTAGATTATTTTTCAATTAATATTGTTACTTTAGAAAAAAAATAATTGTACAATGAAATTTGATACTCTCGATCAACAACTACTGATGTATTTGCAGGAAAATAGTAAAATTACTTACAAAGAATTATCTGATAAGTTGAACTTGTCATCAACTGCTATTCATGAAAGAATAAAAAAATTAGAGAAATCAGGAATTATTTCTAAATACGTAGCTTTAGTTAATAGAAGGTTGATAAATAAAGAGTTACTTGTTTTTAGTCACATCAAATTACAGCAACATTCGGCAGGTAATATTCGAATTTTTGAAACTGAAATTCAAAATTTGAAAGAAGTACAAGCTTGTTTTCATGTTAGTGGGGATTATGATTACATTGTAAAAATGTCTTTCGAGAATATGGACGAATACAGAGATTTTATGGTGAATAAACTAACAACGATCAAAGTTATTGGAAGTTCTCATAGTACGTTTGTTATTAGTGATGTAAAAGATGACACAGCTTATCAATTGGTCTAATCAGTTATAAATTTAAAATGAAAAAAGAGGAATTTTGGTTCCTCTTTTATTATTTTAGAATATAATTGTTTTTAAGTTATTGCTCTAAATTAGAAGACCATTTCGACCCAAAGGTTACATTTCCTTCTTTGAGAACAATATCCGAATGCAGAAATTTTGCAGCTTCTGCCGATTTTTTGACTTTCACACTACTACGCTCAATCATTTCTTTTTCGTAAGGTTGTAAAATATCGTTACGCAAATCATGATTTTTTCCTTGATTTTGACAAACGGATTTAATCTTTTTTGCTAATAACAACGCATCCAACAACGCCTGATTAGCACCTTGTCCTTTAAAAGGACTCATGGGATGCGCAGCATCGCCAAGTAAAGTGACTGACCCCGCACTTTTTAACAAATCTTGTTCTAATAGATTTCTGTCATACACAGGATATCCTGTGATTTTTTCGGTTTCAGTTGCAGCAATAATCTGGGGAATAGGAGAATGCCATTGTGTTCTTTTTACGACTTCAGCTTTTAATTCTTTAGCTCCTTTTTTACTTAATTCCATTGCTTCTTCCTCTGAAATAGGAAAACTAAATTGCCACATTACTGCATTTTCATCATAAGGCATCATATACATACGTTCTGTTCCGTTAGCCGTCTGAAATACAGTTGAGCCATCTAATAAGGGATTATTTAAATTTTCTAATGCACTTAATTGACATATTCCTAAAATAACAATACAGCCCAAATAACGTAAAGGATTTATTTCTTCTTTGATCAATGTTCGACGAACCGAACTTCGGATTCCATCTGCACCAACCAATAAATCGGCATTAAAATGTTGTTGAACACCATCAACATCAAAGGTTAATTCAATCTTGTCATTTAGTTTATAATCAATTAATTGATGGTTCCATAAAACGTGACTATTTCCTCCTAATTGATTTAAGAAAGCTAAACGCAAAGATTGTCTGGCGATGTGAATATTAGTAGGTTTATTCTTGTTTCTTGTTTCTACAGATTCTTTATGAATTAGTTTTCTTAATCCCCATTCACCAATCACATTACCATCAATTGTATGGGCCAAGTGTAAAGTAGAAATTAAGCCTTTATCTAAAGTAGGAATACCAAACTTTTTCATCTCTTTACTCGCTTGTTGTAATGTTAAACCATATCCTTGCGAACGATCATTAAACGTGCGATCTCTTTCAAAAAGAGTAAAAGGAATTTGTCGATGCAAACAGGCTAAAGCTAACGCAATACCACCAATTCCAGCACCTATTATCGCAACATGTGGATACTTGTTTTCATCCGCTACAGGACGTTCATTATGAATGGTCAATCCAGTACCTGAACATGAAGTACAAATTTGCATGGATTTTTTTGGCTTTATCGGAGCAGAGCGAGTATTCTTATCTTTATTATATTGAGCGAGAGCAAATTCATAGCGTAAAAGTTTTTTTTTCGAAACGCCTTGACTTTTTGTTCCATGACCGTTACAAGCTTTACAACTTATCCAATTGACTATATTACTCAAATTTATATTTTTTTAAAGACAAAATTATTTTGCAAAAATAAGATTAATAAAGAAATTTCACGATTTCTTTTGGCTGAAAAGTGCGTTTATAAAATTAAAAAAATGAGTAATGTAGTGTTGAATTTATGACAATCAATACCAGGATTTACAGTTGTTTTTTTTGACTTTATTTATTGAAAATAGTAGTTAAAAGGAAAAAAATAATCAAATACAAGATAGATTTAAAAGTTTTAAGTCAAAAATAATTGTACGATAAATTATTAGTTGTTACTTTTGCGAGTGAATACTAACTAACAACCAATAGAAACGATTAATTCAGATGGAAAATTTTACAGATCGACAGATCGAAATCATGGAAGCAGCAACAGCTCGTATTGATAAATATGGGATTCAAAACCTTACCATCAAAACTTTGGCAGCTGATATTGGTTTGTCGGAGCCTGCTTTGTATCGTCATTTCAAAAGTAAGAATGAAATTTTACTTTGTCTACTTCATTATTTCATCACGAAAATGAAGAAGCGTATCAGTACCATTATCATGAATCATAATGCAACAGCAGAAGAAGAACTTAGAATTATTTTTAATTCTCAATTGCAAACATTTACAGAAAAACCAGCAATTGTAAGTGTCATTTTCGCAGAAAGTATTTTTCATTTTGACGGAAGTTTAAGCAATAAAGTTTCTGAAATAATAGAATTAATGCAACAATTTGTGCAGTCTAATATTGAAAGAGGGCAAAGAGAAGGTCAGTATAATAAACGAATTAATGCTTCTACTCTTACAACTATTATTCTTGGGTCAATACGAATGACTGTACTGAAATGGAAAATTTCGGGGCATTCAACAGATTTGGTAAATGATGGAAAAATAGTTTTAGAAACTCTATTAGAAATGATTGAAAATAAGAAACAATAAATATTTTAGGACATGAAAAAAACAATTGTAGTAGCAATGAGTGTCATGCTCTTTTGGAGTTGTAACACTACATCAGAAAAAAATGCAATGCAATCAGAAGTTCAAGATGAGACAGCTCATCAGCACAACGAAAATTCTGATATTATCGAGCTAAACAATGGCGAAAAATGGAAAGTGAATGAAGAAATGAAACCTTTTGTATCGAAGGGTGAAGAATTAGTCAATACTTATATCCAAACGAATGGTACAGATTATAAGTTACTTGCAGAAGAAATTAAATCTGAAAACAGTAAACTCATAAAAAGTTGTACAATGAAAGGAAAGAGTCACGATGAATTGCACAAATGGTTACTTCCACACTTGGAAATAGTTAAAACATTAGAAGCAGAAACCGATTCAGCAAAAGCAACGCATGCGGTTACAAATTTGCAACAATCATATCAAGATTATCATAAAAATTTTAAATGAATTTAGAAGAATTACATCAACAGGAAAAAGAAGTTTCAGCAACTTTATTATTTAAAGGAGAAATGGGAACTTCGACGGCTATTCGATTAGAAGAAAAAGCTATTTTAAAAGAACATATTACAAAAACAGCAGCACTTCTTGTATGCGTTAGTGGGATAACAACTTACGAAGATGAAAAAGGGCAACAAATTACTTTAAAACAAGGCGATTATATTTCTATAGAACCTCATGTGAAACATTGGTTAAATGCAACTTGTAAATCACATTTAATTCTTTTAAAATAAAAAAATTTACTCCAAAATGTTAGTGAACGCTCGCAAACTATTGATCATTCCGCTCTTTTTTATCGGATGGCATACAGTTCAGGCACAAGAAGTTTGGACATTAAAGCAATGCATTGATTCGGCAATTCTGCATAATAAAACGTTGAAAGTCAATCAAAACAACATCAATATCAGTACGTACAAGGAAAAAGAAGCAAAAGCTAATTTGCTTCCGAAAATTGCAGCAAATGTTGATTATAATTATTTTATAGAATTGCCTACACAATTGATGCCAATGAATGTCTTTAATCCGCAAGTGCCCGAAGGACAATTCAGAAATATACAATTTGGCGTACCGCATAAAATCAATGCAAATGTCCGATTGACAATGCCTTTGTATAATCCACAGGTTTATGGAGCAATTGAGAATGCTAAAATCGCCAATGAACTTAGTCAGCTTCAATTTCAAAAATCGGAAGAACAAGTTTTATACGACATTACGACCTTGTATTACAATGCTCAAATTCTTAAAAATCAACTTGATTTTTTGGATAGTAATTGGATAAATACACAAAAGCTATTAAAGAATATGCAACTTTTGAAAGAACAACTTTTGGCAAAAGGAACAGATGTTAGTAAAATACAATTGCAAGCTGATCAACTTAGTACACAAAAGGAAAATGTATCGAATAAATACAGTTCAATATTAAATATGTTGAAATTGAATATTGGAATTCCTATGGAACAAGATGTGGACGTAATTGCTGAATTAGAAGAACAACAGCTGAACCATTATACAAGAGAAAATACAGTTGATTTTGAAATTGTCAAAGCTTATAATAAGTTATTAAACAATGAATTAACTGTTTTAAATCGATCAAAAACTCTTCCGACAATTAATTTGGTTGCTTCGTATGGAACAACAGGTTTTGGTTATGATAAAGCACCAGATAATTTTCTTAAATTTTATCCCATTGGCTTTGTAGGTTTACAACTCAATTATCCAATTTTCAACGGAACGGTTACTCTTCAAAAGATCAATCAGAAAAAATTAGAAATTAGTAATAACGAACTGCAAGCGCAATTGATTGATGATAAAAATAGAGTAGAGATAGAGAATAGTGAACGACAAAAAACGATGGCACAACAAACAATCATCAACACTAAAAATCAAATAAATTTAGCCCAGTCAATTTACGAACAATCAATTCTACAACAGAAACAAGGTGTTGCAACATTAACGGATATTTTATTGGCAGACAATGCACTTAGAGAAGCGCAGCAAAATTATTTATTGGCTATAATGGATTATTTAAAAGCTGATTTAGAAATAAAAAAACTGAAAGGAATCATTAAAAACTAAACGTAGTAAACTAAATGCGCTACTCATTTTTTAGTGCTTAGTTATACATCGTTAATTTAGGTAATATGAAAAAGATAAGTTGGATAATAGTGGGGATTATTCTCATCGGATTGGTTGTTTTTAGACTTACAAGCAATAAGAAAACTACCGAAAGTAAGGTTTATCAATTCAATAAAGAAAAACCGATTGTTGTAAGTGTAGACAGTATTCGTTTGCGAGCGATAGATACAGAGAATTTCTATACAGGAATTTTTGAACCGAATAAAGAATCTAAAATTAGTTCGGATATTCAAGGAAAAATTAATGCTGTTTTAGTAGATGTGGGAAGCCAAGTAAGGAAAGGGCAAACCCTTGTACAATTAGATAACTCGTTGTTAAAATATCAGTTACAAACAATTGAAGTTCAGATTGAAGGTTTAGAAAATGATGTAAAGCGTTATACAATTTTAGCAGAAGCCGATGCAGTACAAGGTATTCAGTTGGAAAAAACGAAATTAAATCTAAAATCAGCCAAAATACAGCAAGCAAGTTTAGTAGAACAAATTAGAAAAACAGCTATTAAGGCTCCGTTCAATGGAGTGATTACAGCTAAATTAAATGAGGTTGGTGGTTTTGCAGCGCCTGCAGTTCCTTTATTGCAGATTACAGACATAAGCAGTTTACGTTTTACAATCAATATTCCAGAGAATGATTTGATTTATTTTCAAACCAATCAAGCTTATAAAATTAGCGCGGATCTTTATCCCGATTTTCCACTTGTAGTAACGACTAAAATGATTGGAAGTAAAGCTAATAGTGGTAATAGTTTTCCTATACAATTCCATGTAAATAACATCAATAATTTATCTATAAAAGCAGGAATGTTTGGTAAATTAAGTCTTTCTGATAGCAAACAGAATCAAGGTATTGTTATTCCCTCTTCGGCAATTATCAAAGAAAAAGACAAGCTAAAAGTGTATTTGATAAAAAATGGAAAAGCAATCATACAACCAATTACTGTAGGAAAAAATGTAGGTAATTCAGCAGTTGTATCAAGCGGTTTAAACCAAGGAGATGTAATTGTAACCAATGGATTTATCAACCTTTTTGATGGAGCGAATATCACAATAAAATAAAATCAGTTATAATGAACATTTCAGAAATTTCCATTAAAAGGCCTTCATTGATCATTGTACTTTTTAGTGTATTTACGCTTTTAGGAATCATTGGTTTTAAGAATTTGAGCTATGAACTGATGCCCGATTTTAATCAACCTGTTGTGGTTATCCGTACTGCTTATCCCGGAGCAGAACCCAATGAAGTTGAAACTTCTGTTTCCCGAAAAATAGAAGATGCACTTTCTAATTTAGAAGGTGTAGATTATTTGATTACAAAATCATTGCCCAACGCTTCTGTGATCATTGCCAATCTTAAATATGGAACAGATTTGGATAAAACAATGCAGGATGCGCAACGCTATATTGATAATATTCGAAAGGATTTACCAAAGGATATTCAGAGTCCTGTGATGAGCAAAGTGTCACCTAATGATTTGCCTATAATGTCGGTGAGTGCAACAAGCGATTTAGAATCGACTGTATTTTACCAGAAAATGAAAGACGATTTTCTACCGCAAATTCAACAATTAAAAGGAGTGGCCGAAATTACCATTTTAGGTGGAGAAGAACGAGAAATTCAAGTAAAAGTAGATAAAGAAAAACTGAAGCTTTACAAAATTTCTATGAATCAAATAGTGGAAGCCATTAATCGTTCTGGAATTGATATTCCTGTTGGTAAATTGCAAACTGACCAAGAAAATAACTCGGTTCGATTAGTTGGGAAATTTAATACACTTTCAGAAATTCAACATGTACAAATTGCAATGCCTTTTCCAAATAGTCCGATTTACGTTAAAGATATTGCATCTGTAGAAGAGGGAGTGAAAGAAATTACTTCTTACAGTCGTTACAATGGTAAAAATGGGATAGGTTTATTGATTAAGAAACAAGGAGATGCCAATGCCGTAGATGTTTCGAAATTGATAAGAGAACAGTTCCAATCGATCGAAGAACAAAATTCAAGCTTTAATGTACAATTTATAGTCACTGACGATAGTACGGATACAACTATTGCAGCTGTTAATTCGGTGATGTATGATTTGATTTTAGCTGTTATTTTAGTCGCATTGGTCATGTTACTTTTCTTACGTAGTTTCAGAAATGCATTGATTGTCTTGGTCGCTATTCCAACTTCTTTAATTACTTCTTTTGCAGTGATGTGGTTATTAGGTTATACGCTTAATTTGATGACTTTACTTGCCATGTCTTTAATTATTGGTATTTTGGTGGATGATGCAACTGTTGTTTTAGAAAACATTCAACGTCATTTGGATAAAGGAAAGGATAAAACAACTGCAGCTTTGGACGGACGAATGGAAATTGGTTTTTCAGCACTTTCTATTACATTGGTGGATGTAGTGGTATTTTTACCCATCTTATTTTTACAAGTTTTTGTAGGCGATATGCTCAAACAGTTTTCGGTAGTAGTGATTACTTCTACGTTAACAAGTTTATTGGTAGGGTTTACGTTAACTCCTTGGTTAGCTTCACGCATTGGAAAAAAAGAAGATTTACAACCTACGACTATTTTTAATCGTTTTTTACTTTGGTTTGAACATCAGTTAGACAAATTTATCAATTGGTATGGCAAAACTTTAAATTGGGTTTTAGGTCATAAATTGCTTTTTACAGGATTTGTTTTGTTACTATTTGTAGGAACTGCGGTAATGATGAAACAAGGAATTATAGGAAAAGAATTAATCGCTACCGGCGATCAAGGAAAGTTTCGATTGGCATTGGAGTTTGATAAAAGTACCTCTATTCAACAAAATAATTTAGTGTCACAAAAAATAGAAAATTATATTCTAAATCAACCCGAAGTTTCAGCTGTTTTTAGTAATGTAGGTGGACCAAGTACAGGTATAGGAAGCATTGGAGTTGGTGCTGTCAACAAAACCGAATTGAATATTCAGTTAAAACCTAAAAATCAAATTAATAACCTCTCTACAGAACAATTTATGCAAAATTTAAGGGAAGATTTGCAAAAAGAATATACAGGTATTAGTTTTTCTATTACAGTTATTGGTTTAGTCCCTAAAACAGAACCGATAGAAATTACTTTGAGTGGAAGCGACTTGGAGCAAGTTTTACAATCAGGTCATGATTTAAAAGCTATGATTGAAAAGATTCCTGGCGCAGATAATGTTCGATTATCAGTCGAGACAGGAAGTCCAGAGTTGAAAATAATTCCAGATAAAGATAAAATGCAACGTTTAGGCTTAACGACAGCTTATGTGGGTACAAATTTGCGCACAGCTTTTACGGGGAATGACGATGCTATTTTAACTGAAAATGGAACAGAATATCCTGTTCGTATTTGGTTGGGTAAATTTAGTCGAGAAAATTATGATGACCTTAACCAACTTCATATAATTAATCCAATGGGTATTCCGATCGAGGTTTCTCAGTTTGCAGCAATTGAAAGAGATAATTCGCATTCACTTTTAGAACGAAAAGACAGACAAGCAGCAGTAACCTTAACGGCAGATGCTTTAGGTAGACCTTCTGGAACAGTGGCAGATGACGTTGTCGCTTATCTTGAAAATAACCCTTTACCTGCAAATATGGAACTCACTTGGGGAAGCGAAATTAAACGACAAAATGATAGTTTTGGAGCATTGAGTTCGGTTTTATTGATTTCATTTTTACTTATCTATTTGATTATGGTAGCCTTATATGATAGCTTTATTTATCCTTTTGTGGCGCTATTTGCTATACCTGTTGCAATTATTGGTGCATTTTTAGCATTGAATTTGTCTTTAAATAACATGAGTTTATTTGCTTTACTTGGATTGATTATGCTAATGGGATTAGTCACAAAAAACGCAATTTTAATCGTAGATTTTACAAATCAACTAAAAAGCAGTGGAATACATTACAAAGAAGCTTTGATTTTAGCAGGAAAAGAACGTTTGCGACCAATTTTGATGACAACTTTATCTATGGCGATTGGGATGTTGCCTATTGCATTGGCGAGTGGAACAGCATCAGAATGGAAAAATGGCTTGGCGTGGATAATTATCGGAGGTTTACTTTCATCATTGGCATTGACAGTTTTTTTAGTACCTATGGTGTATTATGTTGTAGATTCAATAAAAGAAAAAATGAATTAATTTCGTTTTTAAGCACTATATTTTTAACTATCATATCCGGAGAAATTATTACTTCTTCGGATTTTTTTTATAAGTCTTTTAATCATAATTGTACTTCTGGTGATATATTTCATATAATCGCTTTATTTTTTCAAATTTAGATCAATTGTTTTATTAATATCACATCAAATTTATCTATCAAGACATTTCAACACTGTCATTTATATCTCTTTATAAAACTGAAACTAATACACGTTCACCACTCATTTTAACAGCTAATTCAACCATGGTCGTAATTAAAAATATCAACATGTTTTTATGATTGCAGTCATAGAAGCACTATAAATTGTCAGCCTAAATTTGCCGCACAATTATAAAATTAATTATGCTTACAGATCAAAATAAACAAATAATTTTAGCAACTGTTCCTTTATTAAGAGAAGGCGGAGTGACACTTACCAAACATTTTTATAAGAGAATGTTTACACATCATCCTGAATTGAAAAACCTGTTTAATATGGGAAATCAGCATTCGGGAAAACAACAAACAGCTTTAGCAATGGCGGTTTTGGCTTATGCCGAAAATATTGCAAATCCAGGAGTATTAATGCCTGTTATAGATATGATTGGGCACAAACATAGCAGTTTAAATATACAACCTGAACAATATGAGATCGTAGGTACACATTTGTTGGCTTCGATTAAAGAAGTTTTACAGGACGCAGCTACAGAGGAAGTACTTGAAGCATGGACTATAGCGTATAATCAATTGGCAGATTTGATGATTGGGCACGAACAGAAAATGTATCAAAACAAAAAAGAAGAAACGGGTAACTGGATAGGTTGGCGTACATTTATTGTGAAAAGTAAAGTAGAAGAATCTGTCGAAATCACTTCTTTTTACTTAAAACCAAAAGACGGAAAAGCAATTCCAAATCATTTACCAGGGCAATATTTAAGTATCAAAGTGTTTTTACCTGAAATGAATTTGGAACAAATTCGTCAATATAGCATTTCTTGTGCGTCAAATGCTGAGTATTTCCGTATTTCTGTAAAACGTGAACAAGGGCCAAACATTGCAGTAAATGGTATGATTAGTAATTTTTTGCACGATCATATTGTTGAAGGTAGTGAAGTTGAACTGAGCGCTCCTGCAGGTAATTTTGTGTTACAAGAAAATACAAACAAAAAAGTATTTATCAGCGGTGGAATTGGTCAAACGCCCTTGTTGTCTATGTTAGAAACTTTAGATTTGAACGAAGAAGCGCAACAAGATTTGGTTTGGATACATGCGTGTCGTAACAAAGAAGTACATGCATTTGCTGATAAAATCAAAAATATTCAAAACAATCATCCCAACGTTCGTAAATATCAATTTTACGATATAGTAGAAGAGTCGGTAGCAGATGCAAGTGTTTTGAAAGGTCATATCGATTTTACAAAAATAGAAGATTGGAAATTTGATAGCGACGCTGAATATTATGTATGCGGACCTCGTCCATTTATCGAAAAAATGATTGGCGATTTAAAAACGAACCAAGTTAATGAGGAACAAATTTTCTTTGAAGAATTTGGGCCAAAATCTTTATAATAAAGTTTAATTAAGTAGGGAGGAGCTAAGCTTCTCCTTTTGTATTTATGAATTTTAAAACGCACGTATCCAGAAAAAATTACCAATGGGTAAAATGGAGTCGTATTGCTTTGTGTTCTGCATTGGTAGGTATAGTAGTAGGTTTGCTAACGTTAATGTTTAAAACTTTGGTGGAACAATACGAACATTTATTGCTACACAAAGCAAAAGATTTTCAATTGTTTTTTATTGTTTTTCCTTTTATTGGTTTAGCCTTGATTTATGTTTTACGTCAATTTGTATTTAATAAAAAGAAGAATAAAGGAATTTCAGAAGTATTAGAAGCAGTTCAATCAAAGAAAAAGATTCCTTCATATAAAGTGTTGTCGCATTTCTTTAATGGATTTCTTACCGTTGTTTTTGGTGGAACCACAGGAATAGAAGTTTCAACCGTTGTGGCAACAGCAACTTTGGGTGATATGGCATCGCGAAAAGATGTGATTTTTAAAAAATACAGAAAAGAATTTATGGGAGCCGCTATTGCCAGTGGTGTCACTATTTTGTTTTGTAGTCCGTTGGCAGGTTTGTTTTTTTCGTATGAAACCATAAGGAAACAGAAAACAAAAGTGTTTTGGATTACACATATTCTTAGCGTGGCTTTTGCAACCGCCATACTTTTCTTAATGAATGTTCATCCGTTGGTCGATCTCAGTCAGTATGTTCACGATTGGAAGTATGAAGCTCTACCATTTTTTATTGTATTAAGTATGTTATCGGGAGTTTACGGTGTATATATGACAAAGGTTGTGACATATTCAAAGAAGGCTTCTTTTTTTGAACACAGACCATTATTGCAATTACTTATCGGTTCTATTTTCTTGGGAAGTATTTTGTATTTCTTACCCGAATTATATGGATCAGGATATCACACCATTATTCAATTTACACAAGAAAAAAGCTATATACTTAGCATAGCGTTGCTTGCGTTAATTTTGGTCATTATAAAACCTTTTACAACTGGTTTAACACTGAAGTTAGGTGGTGATGGTGGCGTTTTTGCGCCAAGTATTTTTGCAGGTGCTTGCTTAGGTTTAATTGTGGGAATGTTGACTAAAATGTATTTTGTGCCTGATGTATTGGTTTTAAACTTTGTAATATTAGGCGTAGCATTAACAGTAGGAGCTACATTGCACGCTCCTTTCACTGCTATATTTTTAACCTTCGGAATTTTTAATTCGTATGTACTTTGGTTGCCTTTAATTGCCTTAACTTTTGTCAGTTATTTTTTATCAAAAAGGATTTTTCCCTATACGGTTTATACACTTTCAGTAAGAAAATAATCATTAATCATGTAAAACGTAAATTTTGTGGCAGAAACTTATCGCTTATGGATTTAAAATTTTCATTGAATTAGAAGCTAAATTATGATGAAAATAGTTCTATAATAAACGTGAAATAATCTATTGAAAATAGTTTAATTGATGCGTTCAAAACTAATCTTTGGTTACTTTATTTTAGGTTCAAGTATCTTTATTTTACGTATTGAAATCAACAAACTGCAAGGTGATTTTTGCAGATATAAGAATGCATTTTTGAATTTCTTTTAATTAAAAAGTCCTTTATTTCTTTTTTTTTAGACCTAAAAATCTACAAATTATTTGTATAAATCGTTTTTGCTTGTTTTATTTTTTTATACAATAACTCGAAGTAAGAAATTCAAATTTTCCTTAATAAAATATGACCTGAATCATAAAAACAAGAAATAGATGAGGTTAATTTTGGTCTAAATAATTACTTCATGATGAAAAATTCATTTATTTTAATAGCAGTTATTTTAGTCATTTTTTGGGCTTTTTTATTTTTAGTATTGCGAATTTCGTATTATGGTGTAGTACATTTTCTATTGTTTATGGCTTTTATTTCATTAGTATTACGTCTCCTTATTGGTAAAAATCAAGGTTAAATTAATTACTTTTACATATCACACTTATTAATGTTTTATTCTTTTCTAATACCCGTAATTTATGACGGGTATTTGTTTATTTAACTGGTTTTAAGATTTATAAACGATTGTAAACGCTTATGATTTGAATCATAATATTGCAATCTTTATGTGAATAATTTAGCCATAGAAAGAAATCTAATTAGTATTTCAATAAAAGTTAAATCCAATTTGCTACATGAATAATACTAGTCTATTTATGTAGTAAATTACAAAACTACAATTATGAAAAGGAGTAATTCAAACAATCACAATTCGCACAATTCAAAATCTACATTAGAAGAAATCTATCAGCTGGGTTATGATCATGGTTTTAATGATGCTTCGCAAGACGAAGACTATGATGATGATTTTTCTGATTATGAAGACGATTATGATAATTTTACAAGTGGTTATCAAGAAGATAATTATGATGACGACGATTATGACGACGATTATGATGATGATTATAATGACAATGATTATCAAGATTATAGAAGAAATAACAGAAGAAATATGCCAGAAAGAGATAGTATGGGTCGATTTGTTTCTTCTAATAATCGTTCTTCTGGCCGTGGAAGTCGTTCTTCTTCATCACAATCTAATAACCGAAGATCATCTTCTAATTCCTCTTCTCATAATCGTTCTTCTCGAAGCGGAAACAACAGAAATTCGGATAGTGAATCAGGAACTTCAAAAAGAGGTTTTGCATCTATGAGTAAAGCGGAACGTACACGTATAGCTCGCATGGGAGGTAAAGCATCTCATGGAGGGGGGCGTTCTTCAAATCGAAGAGGACGATCTTCAAATTCGAGTCGTTCTGGATTCGGGGGAAGAAGAAATGATTAATTGTTTTGTTTTGCCTCTTTTCGGAGGGGCAATTTTATTAAAAATAAAAAAGTATGGAAAAGAAAGAATCTCATCCAAATAATACAATGGATAAATCAACTGAAAATATTGATGAAAAAATGAAAAAGTCAGCTTTGCACAAATTTTTTATTTCTGCATTAAAAGATATTTATTATGCAGAGCACGCATTAATTGATAGTTTGGAAAAAATGCAAAAATTTGCAACAACAGAGGAGTTAAAAGATGCTTTTGAAGATCATCAGTTACAAACCAAAAAACATATTAGTCGATTAGACAAAATATTTGGATTATTGGATGAAAAGACAGAGAAGAAAGAATGTGAAGCGATAAAGGGGCTAATTAAAGAAGCAGAAGAAATGATTAAATCGACACAAGATGGATCAATGACACGTGATGCTGCTTTAATAATTGCTGCTCAAAAGATAGAGCATTATGAAATTGCAACTTATGGTGGTTTGGTACAATTGGCAATTACAATGGAGCATCATAAAGTAGCTGAGTTACTTGAAAAAACATTGGTTGAAGAGGAGGAAACGGATGATGACCTAACCGATATTGCTGAAACTTTAATCAATTTCGAAGCAGAAGCAGAAGAAAATTAGTGCTGAAATAAGATCTCTTATGACTATTTATGATAAATAATTATGATAAGAGATCTTTTTTGTTGGTTTTTTACACATTACATCGATAAAGTTTAACAAATTGATTGTTTGTATGGTATGTTTATTGAAAATAATATGTGATATTTTTATCTTCTCTCAACAGCCTATAAAAAATTACAAACCACAAAAATTAACACTATGCTGATTGATGAAAAACTATTGTACGAGTATGGAGCAGAAAGGGTCTCGTTTAAAAATGGAGAATATATTTTTAAAGAAGGTAGTTATCCATTTTTTTATTTTCAAATCCTTGTCGGAAAAGTAAAACTTAACCATTTTAATGAAGAAGGCAAAGAATCTATTCAAAATATTCTTTCGCCAGGCAAAAGTATTGGAGAATGTTTCTTGTTTCTGGATAATCAATATCCAACAAATGCAGAGGCTTTAGAAGATACAGTTCTTTTACGATTAAATAAATCTGTTTTTTTAGAATTATTAAATTCGAATCCCTACTTGTATAAAAATCTGAGTAGATGTATTTCAGAAAAGTTATATTACAAGTTTTTGATGATGCAAAATAATTCTATTAACAGTCCTATTGTAAGGTTAAAAGGATTATTAGATTATTTAAAAAATGATACAGTAGAAATCAAAACACCTTTTTCGTTCAAAGTAGAGCTTACTCGTCAACAATTAGCTGGTTTAACTGGAATGTGTGTCGAAACTGTTATACGCACAGTAAAATTAATGGAATCTCAAGACATGCTACGGTTGCATAAAGGAAAAATACTCTATTAAAAAGTAAATTTTTTAACATCCTAAATCAACGATTATGTTTCCACAATTTAAAGAATTTTTTATATCAAGTTTACATATTTTCGCCTATATAATTTTGCTTATAGGTGGATGGATTTTTCTATTTTTTTGGCTCAGAAAGCGAAAAAAGAATAGAAATAAAAGAAAATAATTTGATTATTGTGTTAGCCAATTATCATTGTTATGTGATAATTGGCTAATTTTTGTTAATGCATTATATTTCTAAGAACTCGTTATGGATGATCCGAATTAATTCCTGTTCTTTTTGGACTTTATAATAAGAGAATTTTGAGTAAAAACGAATAAGCATATTTTTTGTAAAAAGAGTTCCTTCATCTGAAATGTTGTTCTGATTAACATATTCAAGAGCATTTATTTTGTATTCTGCAATCAGTTGATTTAGAAATTCTTTTTTCTGTGTGCAGTTCGTCTTTTGACTAATTTTATCAATAGATTGAATGATAAATGGAGGATCAATTAATAAATGCGCTGTTGCTGATCCGAATATAAATTCATGAATTAAACTTAAAAATTCGTGTTCTGTTTGAGTTATTTCCAGTTTATATATATGCATATCTTTTTTTTAACCATTTATTATTTCTCCACCGTTCGGGTGCAAGACTTGTCCACTTATAAATTGAGAATCTTCGCAAGCTAAAAATAAAAACGAAGGAGCTACTTCATTTGGCATTCCTGCTCTTTTCATTGGAGAATCAGTACCAAAATTGGCTACTTTTTCAGAATCAAAAGAAGAAACGATAAGAGGTGTCCAAACTGGACCTGGAGCAACAGCATTTACTCGAATTCCGCTTGCTATCAAATTAGACGATAAACTTCTAGTAAATGAAACAACAGCCCCTTTTGTAGCAGCATAATCGATTAATTTTGGACTTCCTCGATAAGCTGTAACAGATGTGGTGTTTATAATAGAACCTCCTTTTTTCATATAAACTAAAGCAAATTTAGTTGTCCAAAAGTATGAGAACACATTGTTCTGAAATGTTTTAATCAATTGTTCGCTGCTTATATTTTCCAAAGATTCGCTTTCCCAATGTAATGCAGCATTATTGACTAAAATATCTATCTGCTTATAATATTCAATTGTTTTTTCTACTGCGGCAAGACAATTTTCTTCTTTTGATAAATCCCCCTTGATCAGTAAACATTTTCTGTTATACTTTTCAACTTCTTTTTTAGTTGCCTTCGCATCAATTTCTTCGTTAAGATAAGCTACTGCAAGATCAGCCCCTTCTTTCGCAAAAAGCAGCGCAACTGCTTTACCAATTCCACTATCACCACCAGTAATTAACGCTACTTTTCCTTTTAATTTTCCTTCTTTCGCATAAATTATAGGATCCGTTTTGGGAATAGGTTTCATGTTTTCTTCAATACCAGGTCTATTTTGTTGTTGTTTTTCGTGTTTTATTTTTTTCATAAGATTAATTTTTTAAAAATTATCGAGATTTATTGCGTAATGTGTTAGTAGATATAGATTGTATTTTGCTGAATTTGTAAACTAATTTTTCACTCATACATTGACATAAAATCAAATATAAATGAGGATGTTCTTCTAAAAGATTGAAAAATTTATACTTTTCTAATCGAATAATATGGCAATCATCAATCGCTTGAATTGTAATCGAATAAGAGTTATTGGTAAATAAAAAAGCTTCTCCTAAACTTTGTCCTTTTACAAGCATAGATTTTAGAATAATTTTTTCTTGATAAAAGTTATTTCTAATAGCCTTCCCCTTTAAAATTTGATAATAAAACTCTGCATATTTCCCTTTTTTCATTATTATATCGCCTTGTTTGTATGTTTTTTTTACACCTCCAAATTTTAGTAATAATTCATTGTTAATTAGCATATTAAAAAGTTTTGATTAGCGTCTATCTAAGGTAATATCAGATTAAACTTCATTTTATGAGTAGGATCATGTTGGTATTTACTTTTTTAGTCTTAAGAAATAAAAGCTATCGCCAATGATTATTAAATACATCATTTTATTAAAGTCTAATATGATTGTAATCATATTCTTAGCATTTTTCTCCTTCTAATTTTGAAAATATAAAGACGAAATCGATTGTCATTTTATTTAAACACAAGAAATATATTTTATCAAAATTATTACCTGCCTTGTACCCTTATTTGGTGTCATAAGAATAAGTTGTAGAAAACAAAAGAAATGACAGCAAATTATTCAGATTCTGCTAATCACACGGAGAGGTTCAAAATATAAATCATTTTATCTAAAAGTTGTAAATGGATTAATCTTTGATTATTAGTTAATTAAACCAAATTTAAATGAAGAAAAATAAGAAAACTGAACAAATAAAAAAATATATTGTAGATAATAGCAACCAGATTTTAACTACAAATGATGGAGTTGCAATACATGACAACAACAATACGTTGAAACTGGGAGTTAGAGGACCATCTTTACAACAAGACCACATTTATTTTGATAAGTTAGGGCATTTTGACCGAGAAAGAATTCCAGAAAGAGTGGTTCATGCTCGCGGAAGTGGAGCCTATGGGATATTAGAAATTCATGAAGATATCTCTGAATTTACTCGAGCAAAGTTTTTACAAAAAGGAGCAATTACACCTCTTTTTACAAGATTTTCAACAGTTGCAGGATTCAAAGGTTCAACCGATTTAGCCAGAGACGTAAGAGGTTTTTCAGTCAAATTCTATACAGAAGAAGGAAATTACGATTTGGTAGGAAATAATATTCCAGTATTTTTTATACAAGATGCCATGAACTTTCCTGATTTAGTACATGCTGTAAAACCTGAGCCAGATACTGAAATGCCACAAGCAGCTTCTGCCCATGATACATTTTGGGATTTTATTTCACTTATGCCAGAATCTTCTCATATGATTATGTGGTTAATGTCAGATCGTGCGATACCAAGAAGTTTTAGAATGATGGAAGGTTTTGGTGTTCATACGTTTAAATTAATCAACAGTAAAGGTGAAATAACATTTGTTAAATTTCATTGGAAACCTAAGTTGGGAGTTCATTCAGTAGCTTGGAACGAGGCACAAAAAATTTCAGGTTTTAATTCTGATTTTCATAGACAAGACTTATGGGAAAATATTGAAAAAGAAAATTTTCCACAATGGGATTTGGGTGTTCAATTGATACCTGAAAAGGACGAGATGAACTATCCATTTGATTTATTAGATCCTACGAAACTTATTCCAGAAGAGTTAGTGCCTGTAAAACTTATTGGGACAATGACACTTAATCGTAATCCAGACAATTTTTTTGCAGAAACTGAACAGGTTGCATTTGATCCAGGAAGAATTATTCCAGGTATTGATTTGTCAGATGATCCTTTATTACAAGGTAGAGTATTTTCATATATGGACACTCAAAATTATAGATTAGGTGGTGCAAACTTTCATGAAATACCAATTAATAGATCAATCAATCAAAAAAACAACAATCAGAAGGATGGAACAAATAGAATGGATATTTTAAAAGGAGATGTAAGTTATTTTCCAAATAGTAAAGCATCAGGATGTCCATATCATGCTATATTGAAAGGTGAAGAAGGTTTTCAATCTCATCAACAAGAAGTACAAGGAATGAAAGTAAGAGGAAGATCTGATTCTTTTGCGGATCATTTTTCTCAAGCCACTTTATTTTTTAATTCTCAATCTGAATCAGAAAAACAACATATTATAGATGCTTTTAGTTTTGAATTAAGCAAAGTGAGCGACTCAAAAATTAGAGAAAGACAAGTAGCTATCCTTTATCAAATTGATAAAACTCTTGCTCAAAAAGTTGGTGATAATCTTGGTATAGTACCTCCAAAAGAGTTGGATGAACTGACATTAAGTTTTGCAAGGCAAAATCATCCCAATTATCCTCTGCAGCCTAAAAAACAAGAAATAAATTCATCTGTTGCTTTGAGTATGAAAGTTAAAGAAGGTGAAGGAACTATAACAACCAGAAAAGTAGCCTTTTTAGTAGATAATGGTGTTTCTAAAAAAAGTGTAGATCAATTAAAAAAAGCATTGGAAAAAGAAGGCGCAGTAGGTGTTTTAATTTCATCTAAAGTTGGAGAGTTAATCTATGATGAAGGTGATAAAGAAAATATTTACCATTCGTATCTTACGGATTCTTCTGTATTATATGATGCAGTGTTTACTCCATCAGGTAAATCTCTTAGTTCGTTAATTTCAAATCCAGATTATTATGAGTTTATTAATGAGGCTTATAGACATTGTAAAATATTAGCTTTTGCAAAAGGAACCGAAGATTTATTAAAAAAATCATTTGTTGAAAAAGATAAAGGAGTTGTATTAGAAGATGGAACCCAAAACTGGGTAGATGAGTTTATTAATTCGATGAAATTACATCGTATTTGGGACCGCGAAAAAGCAAGAAAAGTTCCATCATAACGAGAGATTTTTTCTACAATAATTTATCAAATAAATAAATTTCAATGCAGCTTTTTGAATAACATCTTATTGAAATACTTTTAAATTTTTACAAGCACTAATATTCAATTATACTGTGTATTACGAAGTTCAATGCCTTTAAATTTGATTCACTTTTTTAATAATATTCTTAAAAGAAAAAATATGAAACATAGAGGTCAAACATCATTAACAACAAAAATAGCCGTCATTACTGGAGCTTCAAGTGGGGTTGGTTTAGCAACTGCCGAGTTATTTGCAAAAAAGAGATACAATATAATTTTAGCAGCAAGAGGTGTCGAAGCTTTAGAAAAGGCTGTTTCAAAATGTAATGCTTTAGGTAGTCATACTGTTTATAAATCAACAGATATGTCTTCTGCTGAAGAGGTGAAAGAATTGGTCGAATATTGTCTTAGTCAATTTGGAAGAATTGATGTATGGGTAAATAATGCGGGAGTGATGGCGAGTGGAAAATTTGAAGATATTCCGATGGAAATTCACGAGCAAGTAATTAAAACAAATTTAATGGGCTATATGCATGGAGCCTATTATGTTTTACCTGTTTTTAAACAACAAAATCAAGGCATTTTAATTAATAATGTTTCAATTGGAGGTTATTTGCCAGCACCATTTAGTGCTGTATATTCGGCTACAAAATCTGGAATTAAAGGCGTAATGAGTGGTTTACAAAGCGAATTAAGTATTTATCCAGAAATTCATATTTGTAATATTTATCCTCAAATACAACGATCTACAGGGAATATGCATTCAGCAAAATATTCAGGATTAGATTTTAAAATTCCTCCATTTGCTGCCGATCCAATGGAAACAGCAAAAGTAATCTACAAGTTGACATTAAAACCTAAAAAAGATACTTTTCCAGACGTTAGTTCTTATATGATAAAGCTTATTCACGGGATTTTTCCGCATACATTCACAAATCTTATAACTGCTGTGATGAGAGGAATGATGAAGCAAGCAAAAGGGAAAGATGATGAAGGTAATATTTTAAAACCTTCAAAAGAACCGCATCAAGTCTATGGAGAGACAAGTACGGTACTTCTTTCAGATTCTACCAAAAGATTAGTCTCAATTGGTCTAATTATAGGCATAGGACTTTATACAGCAACAAGAATTCGAAAAAATATTAATTAAAAATATATTCAAATGAAACTAAAAGAGTTAAAATCAGACGAAATTCAAGAATTATTAATTGAATTGTACAACCGAGCTTACAAAAAAGGCTACGAGAATAATAAAAACCAGTTGTCAGAAAATTGTAAAACTGATACGCGAGAAGGAGTGATTATAAGTGACGGAGGTGATGTAAATGATGTAAATGATCATGTTGATGTACAATTGTCTAATCAAGAAAAAATGGAGGTAGTAGAATATATCCAAACAAAATTGTTTGATTTATTGAATGATGAGCTATAAAAAATCAAACAAAATAGTTTAATTCTATTCCATCAAATGATGCAAAAACCATTGTTGGAAAGCTATCTTGATGAAAAATAATTCCATTGCGATCTATACCAATTGCACCTGCAAATCCATTCACATGTTTTAGTTCATCAAAACTTTTGGCAAATGCATCTTCCATACTCATGCCATCCGTTACGCGGGTAACAATTTTTGCAGCCATTGCGCCACTTACAATTTCTTCTCCAACGCCAGTCATGCTAATACCACAATATTGATTGGCGTAATTTCCAGCAACAGTTGCAGAATCTGAAACACGACCAGGTAGTTCAAAACCTTTTCCTCCAGTTGAGGTTGCAACAGCAATATTATTTTCGGCATCTAAACAGACACATCCAACAGTACTTGTTTTAGCTGAATTTAATTTTTCTTCGTATTCTTTTTTACGTTGTTTAATTTCAGGATCAAAATAATCAAATCCAATTTTACGAGCAAATTCAGTTGCTTCGTTAGCTGCTAAAATGCGATCTTCATAAGACATCAATTTTTCGGCCACCAAAATAGGATGTTCTACATTTTCTATATTGATAACACCAGACATTTTAAGTGTTTTTCCATCCATTAAAGCTGCACTCAATCTTATTTTACCATCAGATTGTATTTGAGACCCTAATCCTGCATTAAATAACGGATCATCTTCTAATAAACTGACTGTATAAACGACTGTTTCTGTAGCGGTATGAGTGGTTAAATAATCATAGCCTTTTTGAACTATTTTAATTAATGCATTTTGTTTTTGAAATTTGGTTTCAGGATCTGTCAATGATTCGGAAAAGAAACCACCGTGAATAATTAACTTCATAGTTATTGATTGTTGTATTGAGAATCTTTGATTGAAATTTTATTTTGATCAAAATGAAAAACGTCATTTCGCGTCATCACATGGCAAATAATATGACTGATCGAAATCGGATACCCAATCTCAATTTGAGAAAGACTGGTGTCTAAAATTTCTCGTCCATCAACCAGTATGATAGATCCAGAACCTATTGCTGTCATTTTGTTGTTATTTTCGCTAATGATTAACCCTGTATCTTCACTTAGACCAATCCCAATTTTCATTGGATTTCCAGTTACAGCTTGAAATAAACGTCCAATTCTTCCTCTTTGAATAAAATGTGTGTCCACTAAAATGGAATCAATTAATCCAAGACCGCTATTCATTTCTACAGCTCCTTTCAGTAATGCGTCTGAACTCACTCCTTGATAAATCATGCTGGAAGAAACAGCCGCAGCACCAGCAGAAGTACCTGCATAAATAAATTCTTCATGGTAATATTTTTGAAGTAATTTTTGTTGAAAAGGGGTACCGCCTATGGTAGAAGTTAATCGGAGTTGATCGCCACCACTAAATAAAACAACATCCGCTTCGTCCAATCGTTTCAGTGATTCAGGATGAATAGCATCTAAACGTGTATTGATGTCTAAATGTTCAACATTGTGTGCGTCCAAAAGACTGAAAGCTTTAATATACGACTCAG
The DNA here is from genome assembly GCF_025244765.1 of Empedobacter stercoris. Taxonomy (NCBI): domain Bacteria; kingdom Pseudomonadati; phylum Bacteroidota; class Flavobacteriia; order Flavobacteriales; family Weeksellaceae; genus Empedobacter; species Empedobacter stercoris. Next base: position 187,782 of record NZ_CP104209.1, read on the forward strand.
CTGCAATTTTAGGCGTTTGTGAAGCTGTTGTAATAATCTCAATTCGCGAATTTTCTTTATGTTTAGATTCTTCTATAATTTTTTTTAGAATACCATTTTGATAAAAGAAATCATTCAGTACTTCTTGTTTTGGTAAATGAGGTGGAATGTTCTCAGCTGTATTAATACCACCACCAACAATAATTAATTTTCCTTTTATACTCATTATAAAAAATTTTATATTCAATTTAATTAATATAAAACAGACAGGTACAGATTATATCATAAAAAAATGATAAAGTCGTGTTAATAGGACAAATAGGTCTAGTTATTGTAATGATTTATTAAATTTTTTAACACTTACCACAAATGAAAATAGAGAACATATCAATACTTAGAGGTCCAAATTATTGGAGCATAGAACGAGATAAACTAATCCAAATGCGATTAAATTTGGGTCGTTTAGAACAATTTCCCACCAATAAAATTAATGGTTTTTCAGATCGCATACAATCATGGTTACCCTCCATGCACTCACACCGTTGTTCGGAAGGGGTTGCGGGTGGATTTTTTACTCGCGTAAAAGAAGGTACTTGGATGGGGCATGTGATTGAGCATATCGCATTGGAAATACAAACTTTGGCAGGAATGGATACGGGATTTGGAAGAACACGCGAAACTAACACATCAGGAACGTACAATGTTGTTTTTGCATATCAAGATGAACAAGTAGGGGTATATGCTGCAAAAGCAGCCGTAAGAATAGCCGAAGCATTAATTTCTAATTCATCTTACTCCATTTCAGCAGATGTTGAAACAATGGCTAAAATATGGAATGCGAATAAATTGGGGCCTTCTACACAAAGTATTATTAATGAAGCAGAGAAGAGAAAAATTCCTTGGTCAAGACTAAATCAACATTCATATATACAGTTAGGATATGGGAAAAATCAAGTTAGATTAGAAGCAACGATTACAGAAAACACCAATTACATGGCTGTAGAAATTGCATGTAATAAATTTCGAACCAAGCAGTTGTTGAAAGATGCATTTGTCCCTATTGCAGACGGAGGATTATGTAAAAATCAAGAAGAGTTAAAAAGTATAATCGAAGAAATAGGCTATCCTATTGTCATCAAACCTTACAACTGCAATCATGGAAGAGGCGTAACCACCAATATCAATCTGTTAGAAACTGCTGAAAAAGCATTGCAATACGCACAAGAATTTAGTCAAAAAGTCATCGTAGAAAAATTTGTAGAAGGTCACGATTTTAGAGTATTGGTCATCAATAAAAAAGTAGTGGCTGCAGCGAAGAGGATACCAGCTCATGTCATAGGAGATGGTAAACTGTCCATCAACGAATTGATTCTGATTGAAAATAACAATCCTAATAGAGGAGAAGGCCATGAACAAGTCTTAACAAAAATAAAAGTTGATCAACATACGATTTCATTATTAAAATCAAAAAACTACGATTTACAATCTATTCCAAAAAAGGATGAAATCATTTATCTAAAATCAACCGCTAACCTTAGTACAGGCGGAACATCAATTGATGTAACAGATGAACTTCATCCAGATAATATTCTTTTAGCCGAACGAATTGCTAAGGTTATTAATTTAGATATATGCGGAATAGATATTATTGCTTCCAATTTATCAGCATCTTTGTATTCATCCGGAGGAGTTGTAATTGAAGTAAATGCAGCGCCAGGTTTTAGAATGCATCTATCTCCAACAAAAGGGATTGCTCGAAATGTAGCTTCTTCGGTTGTAGATATGCTTTTCCCTCCTCAAAAATCCACCACTATTCCCATAATTGCAGTTACTGGCACCAACGGTAAAACTACGACTACACGACTAATCGCTCATTTATTTAAACAACATAAAAAAAATGTCGGTTATACAACTTCAGACGGTATTTATATACAAAATAAGCTGATGGAAAAAGGGGATACAACAGGACCGATTAGTGCACGAAAAATTTTATATGATCCAACCATAGATATTGCAGTTTTAGAAACAGCAAGAGGAGGAATTCTTAGAGAAGGACTTGCATTTCGCACTTGCGATATAGGAATCATTACCAATATTACCGAAGATCATTTGGGGTTAAAGGATATTCATTCTTTAGAACAATTAGCGAGAGTAAAGTCTGTGGTAGTAGAAAGTGTTAAAAAAGAGGGCTGGGCCATTTTAAATGCTGAAGATCAGTATTCGATGAAGATTTCTAAAAAATTAGAATGTCAAATTGCGTATTTTTCTTTGGATGAAAAAAATATAGAGATTCAAAACAATATAAGAAATGGAAGTACAGTTGCATTTTATACAGAAGATGCCATTGTAATCCAAACCAAAACAGAACGAATATGTATTGCAGACGTAAGTAATATTCCATTGACGATGAATGGCAAAGCTGCATTTATGATTCAGAATGTGCTGGCAGCTGTATTGGCAGCGTATTTATCAGGTATAGATATTTCTACGATTAGAACAGCTTTGGAGACTTTTTTTCCAAGCCCAAAATTAACTCCTGGTAGAATGAATATTTTTCAATTTAAAGAGTTTAAAATTTTAATTGATTTCGCCCATAATCCTGCCGGATATATCGCTATAAAAGATTATCTATCGAATGTAAAAGCGAATAAAAAAATTGGTATTATTTCTGGGGTAGGCGATCGCAGAGATGAAGATATCCAATCTTGTGGAAGAATTGCTGCCGAAATGTTTGATTATATCATTATTAGACAAGAACGACACCTAAGAGGGCGAACAGAAAAAGAAATAATACAGTTGCTTGTAAAAGGGATCAACGAAGTTCAACAGGATTTTCCTTACGAAATCATACCCAACGAAATTGAAGCCATTGAACATACCATAAAAAAAGCCGAAAAAGGTGATTTTATTGTCGCATTAAGTGATGCTGTTTCTAACGCTATTGATGTCGTCCAATTTCATTTAGATAAAGATTCTTAATCATCTCATTTTAAGTTGATTAATGATTACCTTGAAAATGAAGTAATTTTATAAAGATCTACTTTTTAGATGATCGATTAAAGCCAAACGTTTTTAATCGCTCATCTTTTTTGTTAAGAATACTATTTTTTAGAACTTCTGCTGCAATCATAGAAAAAGTAATTCCATTTCCACCGTAGCCTAAAGCAAACAAAGTACGATCTCCCTTTTTCCAAGGACCTATATAAGGCAAACCGTCATCAGTAGAACTAAAAGTTCCGCACCAAGCCATCTCTGTTTTAAATTCAATTTCAGGATATAAATGCTTAAATTTTCGTTCCAGAACCTTGATTTTCGAACGAAGTAAATCATCTCGTTTTTCAGGATTTTGAAAATCTTCGTCTTCCCCTCCAACAATCAAACGATTATCTTTTGTTGTTCTCATATACAAATAAGGATCAGCTGTTTCCCAAATTAAACTACGGTTTGGCCATACCATTTTTTCATCAACAGGCGAGGAAATTATTGCATAAGTAGAAAGTAAATTCATCACTTTTTTAGGAAGAAACTGACCAGCCTCAAAACCAGTAGCCACAATTACATATCGACAAGAAATAATGTGCCCATGCTCTGTTAAAAGCTTACAGCCATTTTTTGATTCCTGTATATTTTCCACTTTTGTATGCGTATAGATTGTTAAGCTGTGTTTTTGTTGATGGTATTTTAGTAAGCTAATTGCAGCTTTGTAAGCATCCATTTGGGCAGAAGTATCATTCTGTAACGCAGCAATTCCATCTATATTTTGATATGTTTTTAATTGTTGTGCATCCAAATAGTTAATCGGTAATCCCACTTCTTTTCTAAGGGCAAACTCTCTGTCTAACAACTCTACACCCGCTTTATTACTTGCCAGCAAAACAGTCGGAACTCTTGTGAAATCAGCATCAATTTTGGTGTTTTTAAAAATATTTTCAATACTTGTAATGGATTGTAAACAATCGAAATAAGCATTTATAGCATGTTTTTCGGGAACTTTTTTAATTAATTCGCACAAAGGTGTATCAATTTCATATTGTAATTGAGCTGTACTTGCGGCAGAACTTCCTGTAGAAATTGTTCGTTTATCAATCAATGCACATTCTATTCCAGCTTCACACAATTCGTGAGCAACTAAAGCACCTGTAATACCAGAACCAATTATCGCAACATCAATGCTACAATGATTTCGAAGTGGTTGATATAAATCAAAGAATTCATTTTTCACAATCCAATAAGGTAATCCAGAATGTAAATCCATTGTTGCGAGCTTGTTTGGTTTCAAATCATTTACCGAAAAAATCGAGCCAAAATATTTCGGGTACAAAAGTACTTTAACATTTAGTTTTTTATAATTGGCTTAATGCTTGCGATGTAGTAAATAAGAAGTTGTCGGTTAGATTGTTAATTATAAATCACTTAAAAATAAAATTATGGCTAAATTAAAACGAAAAGATTATAAACTGAATTATATTGATTACGGTGATAAACTTGCACAGCCTGTTATTTTGATACATGGTTGGCCGCTGAGTTTACAATCATGGGAATATCAAATTCCGAAAATTGTAGAAGCTGGTTTCCGTTGTATCGCCTATGATCGAAAAGGATTTGGGAAATCTTGTGCTACTTGGGATCGTTACGATTATGATGCGTTGGCAGAAGATTTACATGCGCTTATAGACGAATTACAACTAAAAAATGTCGTGTTGGTAGGTTTTTCGATGGGAGGAGGAGAAGTTGTACGCTATATTGCGAATTATGGAAATCAGAATATTTCGAAGATTGCATTAATCAGTTCAATCATTCCGCTTGTAAAACAAACACCCGATAATGAACATGGTGTTCCACAAAAGGATTTGGATGAGATTGTGGTGCAACTTGAAACAAATCGATTAGAGTTTTTAGAAGGTTTTCATAAAGGATTTTACAATTATGGATTACTTAAAAAATCGGTTCATAAAGAACAATTAGAGTTTGATTTTTCTGTTGCTTCGCACGCTTCACCTATTGCAACGTTGAAAGCTGCACGCGCTTGGATGGACACTGATTTTAGGACGGAATGTAAAATGATTGAGGTGGCAACGTTAATCATTCATGGTAAAGAAGACCAAACTGTTCCCATTAAAACGGCGGGTGATCAAGCGGCAAAACTGATTTCGAATTCAACTTATATCGTGTATGACGATGCACCGCATGGACTGAATATTACGCATAAAGAACAGTTGAATATGGATTTGATAGAATTTCTTTTAAGTATCGAACATAAGAAACATTAGAAATGAGAAAAATAAATAAAACGATTGTTTCTGGGGTAGCAATAGCAGGAATAGGAGGACTTTGTTATGCATGGTTAAATTGTAGAAAAGTAAAAATACCAGATTTTGTTGAGGTCGTAGAGAATTTTGATCCACAACAATACATGGGAAAATGGTACGAAATGGCTCGTTTGGATTTTAAGTATGAAAAAAATCTAAGTCAAGTTACAGCAACTTATTTTCTGAGTAAAAATGGAAAAATTGAATTTCATAATCGTGGGTATGATGCTAAAGAAGAGAAGTGGAAAGAAGCACACGGAAAAGCAACTTTTAACGGAGAAGAAGGAAGAGGAGCATTGAAGGTTTCTTTTTTTGGTCCGTTTTATTCAGGCTACAATATTGTGATGATGGATCCAGCGTACGAAACAGCTTTAGTTTTTGGTGAAAGCCACGAGTATATGTGGATATTATCCCGAAAGAAAAGCATACCAGAAAATATAAAACAAAATTACCTGAGATATGCAGAAGAAAAAGGTTATGATGTTTCCCAATTAACGTGGACAAAACAAGATTGATGTGTGATTAATTTCCTAATTAAAAACCCAATGATTTTTTAGTAAATTCAGTGGGTTTTTAATTCTTTAGTTTTTATTATACAAAAAATAAATTACTCAGTTAGAGGATTAATATTATCTGCAACAGGAAATTCCTGTCCTGTTTGACCAATAGTCTTATTAAAATCAAATTTTGCAGCATCAGACATATTAGCACCACCAGCTAATTTAGCTTTATCTAGCAAGTCTAAAGCTAATTTTTCTTCTTCACGTTGTTCCATTACTAACCATTGTAAAAAATTCCAAGTAGCCCAATCTTCCTCATCCATACACATTTTTACAATTTTGTAAATAGATTCAGTGTTTTCAATTTCTTGTTTCAAAACTGCTTCAAAACATTGTAAAACATTTTTTGGTTCAGGACCAGGTTTTTGTATGGCTTCAATTTTTACACTACCACCTCGTTCTTGTATATATTCTATAATTTTTGCCATATGAACACGTTCCTCTTGCGAATGTTTCATCATAAAACTTTTAATACCATCTAATCGGTTATCATCTGCCCAACAAGCAAGCATCAAGTAAATTTGAGCAGAAAAAGCTTCAAGTGTAATTTGTTTATTTAAAGCATTTTGTAAATTTTTTGAAATTCTAGTTGTATTCATTTTTGTGATTATTTAGTTATGATATTTTAGATTGGAATTTTCAGACCAAACTATTAATTTAAATGTTAATACTTTCTAAAATATTGATATTTAGAGTAGATTTAAATTGAATTAAGATGAAATCGCAAAACCAGAAAATGAAAAAGGTTCTCAATTTTTCAATTGAGAACCTTTTTCTATATAATATAATTTTTAATAAGTTTTATTTGCCAATGCAGAAGGTGATAATCTCACTGTTTATAATGTTTAGTAGTATATCAGATGTGTATGTAACTCGTAAAAGCTCACAAACAATATTTTAACTATAAAATATCTTTACTCAATAGTGGACTATATCTCTACTATTGTGTATTTTTAAGCTCTTTAAAATTTAAAATCAATTCATTTGACACCCTTGTGTATCAGATGTGATGGTGACTCGTAAAAAGCACACAAACAATACTTTAACTATAAAAAAACTTTACTCAATAGTGGACTAATCCCTACTATTGGATAATTTAATTACAATATTCTAGTTTTTACTACATTAAGATTTAACATATCCGCATACTTAAAATATTTTATAGAATGGTAGTCAAAGGCAGTATTTAGCTGTCTAATCGATACAGTATGTGTAAAAGTCTTTATTCATCGATGGTGTAGGGGAGTGTGGTGTAGTTTTGGTTTTGTGTATTTTATAAAAATTTTAACACTTATGCCCAAATATCAGTTGATAAAATTATAAAATAAAATAAGAAATGTCGAATTCAAATTATTTAAATAAAATCACTGATGTAAAAATAATTAATTTTTAAATATAATAAAACGTATTATGAATTCAGTGAATGTTTTTATATCTCATAATTTGTACATATATTTGTACATAATAAAATACATGAATATGTTAATAGCAAGTGTTTCAGATTTTAGAAAAGATTTAAAATCTTATTTAGATAGAGTTTCAAAAAATTTTGAAACTTTAATTATCAACAGAGGAAAAGATTCTGGTATTGTTGTAATGTCTCTTGAAGAATACAATTCATTAATGGCGACAAACTATGAATTATCTTCTCGTATCAATGAATCAAGACTTGATTCAGCCATTGAAAAATTAAAAAGTAATCAATCTTTCGAAAAAGAATTAATCGAAGAATAAATGAAATACATATTCGTAGATGAATCTTGGGAAGATTATTTGTTTTGGCAAAAAACAGACAAAAAAAAAGTCAAACGAATCAATGATCTATTAAAAGACATCTCTAGAACACCTTTTACAGGAATAGGGAAGCCAGAGCCTTTAAAACATAAGTATTCGGGGTTTTGGTCACGAAGAATAGATGATGAACATCGTTTAATATATAAATATGAAGACGGACAAATACTTATTGCTAAATGCCGTTTTCATTATGATTAAAATATAAAATCCATGCGAATATGTATGGATTTTTTTATGTATAATAATGTTTTTGTTAAGTTTATAAAAAATATTCTATTGTCTACGAAGTGATGAAGTACGAAAAATTTTAATACCTACAGTTCTATTGTAGTAAAGAAGATGTTTAATGGAAAAAAAGGTAATCCCGATCGTGCGGATTTGCAATCCGTGCTACATAAAAATAGAAAATAAGTTCATTGAAATAAAAGTGTAGTATGTCAACAAAATACAAAGCAACCGATAGTAGCAGTGTATATTTTATAACCATAACAACAGTAGAATTGTATAGATAAAGTCACGGATTGCAAATCCGCGACATCGGGCTTTTAAGAGCATTTTTTAAGTCTTTATTTTTAGAAAGTAGTTTCGATACCATGTTTTTCCAATGGAATTAAGTCATAAAAAAATATATAATTTAAAAAGGAGTTAAGGATAAGTATTTCAAATCGTTTAACTTAGGAGTTTTCCTTCCATCTTACAAATTCTATGTGATTAATACACAACATTAGTAACGTAAAAATAATTAACTTATTATGATACAAGCACGAAAAGATGCAACCGGCAGTGTTCCAAATATGTTGTTATTACACAACTAACACAAAGACAATTATTTAACCATTAAATAACTTAACCCAATAGTGGATAATCTCTACTATTGGGTATTTTTATGCTCTTAAAACAGCTAAAATCAATTCATTTGATAACCTTGTGTATCAGATGTGTTGGTGACTCGTAAAAAACACACAAACAATACTTTAACTATAAAAAAACTTTACTCAATAGTGGGCTAATCCCTACTATTGGATAATTTAATTACAATATTCTAGTTTTTTACTACATTAAGATTTAACATATCCGCATACTTAAAATATTTTTAAAGTGGCATTCAAAGGCGGTATTTGGCTCTTATTTGCCGATACAGAAAGTGTAAAAGTCTTTATTTATCAATGGTGTAAGGGGGTGTAGTGTAGTTTTGGTGTAGTTAAGTTTATTAAAAATTTAACATATTGAAATAAAATATCTTTACTAATTTTTATAAAAAATGTTTGACTTACTAATAAAATAATAGTGCTTGAGCTTCTAACTTGATTTTTTTTTCTTTTAAATCTATGGAATTTTAATTGAGACATCAAATAAAAAAGTGAAACTATGTATTCCTTTCTTAATTATAAACTTTTAACGATTATTTAAATTATAATGTTAATACCGACTTCACAAAAATAAATCTTTAAAATAAATTAGAATTATAATTATAAAATGACATAGTTTTTTAATAAGCTCGGATATTATTTTTAATATTTAGTATAATATTATTCTTTATTTGTTTTAAAATGGTATATTTGTAAACTAAATACAAGAAATGAATTTCAAATTAATCAAAGATGTAGTTGATTTAATAGAAGAATTTGAAAAAGAAAATAAGTTTATTTCTAATGCTTCTATTGATGATTTTAAAAAGTGGATTATTTTAAATAATCATCTAGAAAGTTCTTGTGATGTACCTCATTGGATTGGAAAAGAAAAAATGAGATCGGCTGAAAGTGTTATAAGTACATTACTTGTTCATATGAATAGATATGCAAAAAGTTATTCAAAGTCTGCTATTATAGGATCAGATTTTTCTTCTCAAGAAGATTTTATTTACTTAATTAATTTAAAGGCATTTGGAGAAATGTCTAAGATGGATTTGATTAAGAAAAATGTACATGAAAAACCTGTAGGGATGCAAATTATAAATCGTTTAATTGCTAAGGGTTGGGTTGATCAAGCTTCTTCTGAGCTTGATAAAAGAAGCAAAGTTATTAAGATTAGTCCCGTAGGTTTAGAAATTTTAGAAGAACAAATGGAAAAAATTAGACTAGCAACACAAATTGTAGCAGGTAATTTAACTTATGCTGAAAAAATAGAATTAATAAATCTACTCAACAAACTTGAAGCTTTTCATCAAGATATTTATCAAAAGAATTTTGATACAGAAGATTTATTAGATGAGGCTTACAAATATATTAATTAAAAAAATAACTACTATGAAAAAGAGTGTATTTTTCTTTCTAATTTTCTGTTGTTCTTTGTACTGTTTTTCACAAACGAAAACATATCAATTGTCCAGTCATATTTTAGATAATTCTACTGGAGAGCCTGCACCATCTGTTTCAGTTACATTACAGAAAATGAATGTGGACAATTCGTGGACTAAGGTAAGTACACAAATTACAGATAAAGATGGTAGAATAGGGAATTTTTTACCTTATGGTCAGAATAATGACGGTGTTTATAAACTCGTATTTCATATTGAATCTTATTTTGATAGTAAAAAATTGCAAACATTTTATCCTTTCATCGAGATTGTTTTTCGTATTAAAGGGAATAATCATTTTCATGTACCATTGACTGTATCTCCATATGGTTATTCTACATATAAAGGAAGTTAAAAACGAGATATGAAAAAAAGAATTGCCATTATTGGATCTGGATTTTCTGGTTTATCAGCTGCTGCTTATACAGCAAAAGAAGGACACGAAGTACATGTATTTGAGAAACATAATCAGCCAGGCGGAAGAGCAAGACAATTAAAAACAGAAGAAGGTTATGTATTTGATATGGGACCTAGTTGGTATTGGATGCCAGATGTTATACAAGATTTCTTTGAGGATTTTGGTTATACTACTTCTTCTTTTTTTGAATTGATATCGTTAAATCCTCAATTTGAGATGATTTTTTCCGATGAAAAAATAGATGTACCTGAAAATTTTGAAGCACTAAAAGCAACCTTCGAAAAAATAGAGAAAGGTGCTGGTTTTCAATTAGAAAAATTTATGAAATCTGCCAAATTCAAATATGAAGTAGGAATGAAGGATTTTGTACATAAACCTTGTGCAAATTGGAGTGAATTTATTTCTCTTAAAATTGCTAAAAGTGCATTGAGATTAGATTTACTATCTAATTTTAGAGCCTATGTTGCACGGTATTTTAAAGATAAGAAATTGAGAGCTTTAATGGAGTTCCCCGTAATATTTTTGGGTGCATCTCCTGAAAAGATTCCAGCCTTGTATAGCTTGATGAATTATGGCGGTTATGTACTAGGTACTTATTATCCCAAAGGAGGTTTTTATCAACTGGTATTAGCAATGAAAAAAGTAGCAGAAGAACAAGGGGCGAACTTTCATTTTAATTCGAATGTTGAAAAAATAAATGTAAAAAATCAAAAAGTAAGTTCGCTTCTTATAAATGGTAAAATCCATGAATTTGATGAAGTAATTGCTTCTTCTGATTATCATCATACTGAAACACTTTTGAACGAAGAGTACAGAAATTATACCGCTGATTATTGGAGAGAAAGGACTTTTGCACCGTCTTGTCTTATTTTTTATCTAGGTTTTAACGAAACCATTCCGCATTTAAAACATCATACACTATTCTTTGAACATGACTTAGATCTGCATATAGATAGTATATACGAAGATAAAAGATGGCCTGAAAAACCTTTGTTCTATGCTTGTTGTTCCTCAAAAACAGATCATTCAGTAGCACCTAATGGTAAAGAAAATTTGTTTTTACTAATGCCGATTGCTACAGGAATAAATGACAGTGAATTTGTACGTCAGAAGTATTTAACGGAAATGCTCTTGCGATTAGAAAAGCATACAGGTACTCAAGATTTACAGTCTAAAATTGACTTTAAAAAAAGCTATTGTGTCAGAGATTTTGTGTCCGATTATAATGCTTATGGTGGTAATGCTTATGGGTTAGCTAATACACTTAATCAAACAGCAGTACTAAAACCTAAAATAAGAAATAAAAAGCTAAAGAATTTATTTTATACTGGTCAGTTAACTGTTCCTGGACCAGGAGTTCCTCCCTCTATTATATCTGGTAAAATAGTGGCCAATGAGATCAACAAAATAAAAAATTAAATCCGTATGAAACAATTATTTGATGAGCTTTCTTATTCGGTGAGTAAGATGACAACTCAAAAATATAGCACAAGTTTTTCTTTGGGTATTCTTGCCTTAAAACCTTCTATTCGATCGGCTATTTATGCGATTTATGGTTATGTAAGGTTGGCAGATGAAATCGTAGATAGTTTTCATGGATATAACAAAGAGAAACTTTTAAAAAGATTGAGAAAAGAAACTTTGCATGCATTAAATGAGAGGATATCGCTTAACCCCATCTTACAATCATTTCAAGAGACTGTAAATAATTATAAGATTGATAAAGAGCTTATCGATCAGTTTTTGAGTAGTATGGAAATGGACTTGCAACAAATAGAATATGACTCGGACTTATACAAAACCTATATTTTAGGTTCTGCTGAGGTAGTAGGACTCATGTGTTTACAGGTTTTTACAGATGGTAATAAAGATAAGTATGCAGAATTAAAACCTTATGCGATGAAATTGGGCTCTGCTTTTCAGAAAATTAATTTTCTTCGAGATTTAAAAGAGGATTATCATATTTTGGGAAGAACTTATTTTCCGAATGTGGATATAAGTGGTTTTGATAATAAGATAAAATACGCAATTGAAAAAGAAATAGAAGAAGAATTTGATGAAGCGTTGATTGGGATTAAAAAACTTCCAGCTTCTTCAATTTTTGGTGTTTATCTAGCATATAAATACTATCTTTCTTTGTTTAAGAAGATCAAAAAAAAATCATCCAAAGAAATTTTAAATGGAAGAATTAGAATAGCTAATTCTGAAAAAGTTTTTGTTGCGTTTAAAAGTTACATAAGATATAAAGCTGCTTGGTTATGATTAAAATGTTAGGGTTTCTCATGGTGGGATTTATAGGTTTTATAAATCAAACTGAGGTAGTTCTAGAAGAGCTAAGGGCTAATTATGCTAAGTTATCTAATGACAAAGAATTATGTGCAAATGTAATAGTTGAATTGGACCATATAAAAAATATATCTGCTATTTATTTGGGGTATTTAGGTGGTGCTCAAACAATTAATTCCAAGCACGTGTCTAATCCATTAAATAAGCTTAAAACTTTTAATAAAGGTAAAAAGAATATAGAGGAGGCTATACGTATAGAACCTGAAAATTTAGAATTGAGGTTTATTAGATTATCAGTACAAAAAAACACACCCTCATTTTTGAACTACTATTCAAAGGTTGAAGAAGATACGCAAATCTTATCGGAAAACAGGCATAAAATATCGTCTATAAATTTGCTTAGAAATATTGAAAAAATTTTAAACGAATAAGTGATGAAGTACCGTTTGTATAGAGAACAACAGCTGTATTGTGATATTGATACAGCTTGGCGATTTTTTTCTTCTCCAATGAATCTTTCGGAAATTACACCAAAAGATATGGCTTTTACAGTTTTGTCAGAAGATCAGGATCAGCCAATTTTTGAAGGTATGCTCATCAATTATAGTGTGTCACCACTATTGGGTATTCCTTTGAAATGGCAGACAAAGATTATTCAAGTAGATCTGCAGCAAAGCTTTACAGATTTTCAACAAAAAGGACCATATAAATATTGGAAACATTTTCATGAATTTATTCCCAATGAAAAGGGGATTTTAATGAAAGATACAGTAGAATACGAGCTTCCTTTTGGAGTTTTTGGAAATGTTGTTCATTCTCTTTTGGTGAAAAAAAAATTGAATAAAATATTTGATTATCGTCATCAAGTCTTAAAGCAATTATTTAATAAGTAGGTGTATGAATTTATTTTTGGTGTTGCTAGTATTTGTGCTTATGGAGCCTGTTACATGGTTTATTCATAAATATGTGATGCATGGATTTTTATGGTTTCTCCACAAAGATCATCATGACCATAGCCATAAAGGATCAGTTGAAAAAAACGATTATTTTTTTGTGATATTTGCCATTCCGACAATTACCTTGATGTATTTTGGTTCGATCAATAGTTATAATTACTTATTTTTTGTTGGGATTGGTATTATGCTATATGGTATGGCTTATTTTTTTGTGCATGATGTTTTTATTCATCAACGACTGAAATGTTTTACTCGAGTAAAAAACCCTTATTTTATGGCTCTACGAAGGGCTCATAAACAACATCATAAACACCTTACTAAAGAAGATGGTGAATGTTTTGGATTTCTTTATGTTCCTTTCAAATATTTTAAAATGTATTTTAATTCTACTCAAAAATGATGTCTTATACTTATATTTTGATTTTATTTTTTACAATAATCATTTGTTTCATATCATCCTTTGACTCTCGTATTCTTTTTAACCGTCATTTTGGTTCATTTATAAAAGCTGCATGTGTAGTAGCTATTCCATTTATAGCATGGGATATTTGGTTTACATCTTTGGGTGTATGGTGGTTTAATACTGATTATACACTTGGTTTTGTAATAGGAGGCTTACCCATAGAAGAGTGGTTATTTTTTATTTGTATTCCTTTTTCATGTATATTTACCTATTTCTGTTTTGATAAATTTTTTAAATTAGACTGGCTTTCCAGTTTTAATAACCTGATTGTTTTTTTTAGTGTGATTGTTTGTTCAATTGTCGCTTTACTTTATTATGATAGAATTTATACACTATTAACAGCTGTTATAACATTGGTTGTTTTAATGTACTTACACTTTGTTCGTCGTGTCGATTGGATAGGAAAAGCTTCGTTTGTTTTCACTATTCTTATGCTTGGTTTTTTTCCTGTAAATGGTATTCTAACAGGTACAGGATTAGAATCACCAATTGTAAATTATAATCCTGATGATTTTTTGGGAATCAGAATGGGAACTATACCAATAGAAGATTCTGTGTATGGATATACGCAATTTCTTTTAGTTCTCTATTTTTTTAAACAATTTAAATCAAAATCACATGAAAATAAAAAATAAAACACTATTAATTGTAGTATGTGTAGGCTTACTGATACTTTCAAATTCATGTTCCTCGATTCCTAAAAAGGCAGAAGCTGTTCAAAATTTTGAAGTTGATCGATATTTAGGTACTTGGTATGAAATCGCTCGTTTAGATTTTCGTTTTGAGAAGAACTTGGATAATGTTTCCGCTAACTACAGTTTTGATAAAAAAGGGAATATAGTGGTTTCAAATAGCGGATTTAATGAGGATAAACAAGTATGGAAGCAAGCTATAGGTAAAGCAAAATTTAGAGACGGTAAGCAAATTGGAAAGCTAAAAGTAAGCTTTTTTGGACCTTTCTATGCTGGATATAACGTAATTGCTTTGGATGAAAACTATCAATATGCATTGGTTATAGGTAAAAATCTAAATTACTTATGGATTTTATCTAGGACGAAAGATATTCCAGAGAATATTAAAACAAACTTTCTTGCATTAGCTTCAGAAATTGGTTATGATATATCCAATTTGGTTTGGGTAGAACATAATAGAAATGATAATCCATTTTTAAATGAAAAATAAAATTTCCATTTTTTGGTTTCGAAGAGATCTTCGTTTAGAAGATAATGTTGGGCTGTACCACGCTCTTTCATCTGGAGTTCCTGTGTTACCTATTTTTATTTTTGATGAAGGTATTTTACGACAACTGGATGACAAGAAAGATAGGAGGGTGGATTATATTCATCAAGCGCTTCAAAAGATTAATAATCAATTAAAATCTTTTGGGACAAGTCTCAATGTATATTATGGTGATCCTCTCAAAATTTTTCAGCAACTTTCTACTGAGTTTGCTATTCATTCTATATTTTGTAATCGTGATTATGAACCTTTGGCAATTAAAAGAGATACTTCGATTTACAATTATTTTAAGTTATTTAACATTTCGTTTAAAGCATTTAAAGATCAGGTAATTTTTGACAAGAAAGATATTTTAAAGAAAGATAGTTCTCCTTATACAGTATATACGCCGTATGCAAAAAAATGGAAACAAATTTTGAAAACAGAAGATTATAAATGTTATGACCCTGATTACAGCAAATTTTTGAAAACAGAATTCAAAACGATTCTTTCACTCAAAGAAATTGGTTTTTTAAAAACATCAATTTTATTCAAACAGCCAAAGCTAGATAAGGAAATTATTCAAAATTACCATAAATATAGGGATCATCCTGCTTTACAATGTACGACCCAATTAGGTATAGCTCTTAGATTTGGAACGATTAGTGTACGAAAATGTGTTGCGTTAGCGATAGAGCTAAATGAAACATGGCTCAATGAATTAATTTGGAGAGAATTTTTTATGCAAATACTCTACCATTTTCCATATGTTGTTCACCAACCTTTTAAAGCTAAATACAATGAAATAAAATGGAGAAATAATGAACAAGAATTTAAGCTGTGGTGCGATGGAAAAACAGGTTATCCTATTGTAGATGCAGGAATGAGAGAACTTAATCAAACTGGTTTTATGCATAATAGAGTAAGAATGATAACTGCAAGTTTTTTATGCAAACATCTACTCATCGATTGGCGGTGGGGCGAGGCTTATTTTGCGTCAAAACTAAACGATTATGATTTGTCTGCAAACAACGGAAATTGGCAATGGGTCGCTGGATCAGGTTGTGATGCAGCTCCTTATTTCAGAGTTTTTAATCCAACACTTCAGACAGAAAAATTTGATAAAGAATATCTTTACATCAAAAAGTGGGTCTCAGAATTTGAAACTGATGATTATCCTTCTCCTATAGTTCCTCATAATTTTGCTCGAAACAGAGTTTTAAGCATTTTTAACGATGCATTGAAGGATTAAAATGAAAGAATAATAATGATTTAAAATATTAAACGATTATAATATATTTTTCCACATTTTCTGCTTCTGAAGAATTAATATCAAAACTTCACTAGAAGGTATCTACATCCATACTGAAATTTCAAGCTGGATTCAATTAAGCACCTTATTGTCTTTAGTAAAAGTGAGGTTTGTAAAAACTTTCTATCAAAGATTTAGATTAAAAAAAAATTAGTAACCATAAAAGTAAATAAATTGAGTAAAAAAGGAATATTATTAGTTAATTTAGGATCACCTAAATCTACATCCGTAAATGACGTAAAAGAGTATCTTGGAGAGTTTTTAATGGATGAAAGAGTTATTGACTATAATTGGATTCTAAGAACACTTTTAGTAAAAGGAATTATATTAAACACAAGACCTTCAAAATCCGCACAAGCTTATGAGAAAATTTGGACAGATGCGGGATCTCCTTTAATAGTCATTACTGAAAAAATAAAAAATAAATTACAAAATATTGTTGATATTCCTGTTGAAATAGGAATGAGATATGCTGAGCCTAGTATAGAAAATGGAATTTCTAAACTAGTTGAGAAAGGTGTAGATAAAATTGTATTATTTCCATTGTATCCTCAATATGCTATGAGTACAACAGAATCTGTAGTTGTAAAAACAGAAAAAGTAAGAAAAGAGAAATTTCCATCTATTAAAATAAATTATGTGGAACCATTTTATAATAAAGATATATATATAGATTGTCTTGTTGAAAGTATAAAAGACAAGTTTTCGAATGATTTTGATGGGCTGTTATTTTCTTACCACGGTATCCCAGAAAGACATATTTATAAAACAGATCCTACAAGGACTTGTAATTTAAGTGACTGTTGTGATAGAGAATTTAATCCAAGTCATCAATTCTGTTATCGTCATCAATGTTTTGAGACAACAAAAAAAGTTATAGAAAAATTAAATTTATCTCGCGAAAAAACAATTGTTTCATTTCAATCTAGACTAGGAAAAGATAAATGGATTGAGCCATATACAGATTCTACTTTAAAAGTTTTACCATCAAAAGGAATAAAAAAATTGGCAGTTGTTTGCCCTGCATTTGTATCTGATTGTTTGGAAACTCTAGAGGAAATAGCAATGGAAGGAAAAGAAATATTTATTGATAATGGGGGAGAAGCTTATGAGTATATTTCATGTCTAAATGATAATGATTCATGGATACATGTAATCAAAACTTTATGTGAAGAAAAAATAGATGATTTTTATTTATTATAATCTTAAACATTTAACAATTATAGATTAAATTCAAATATTCTACATAGACTTTTAATTGTTAAAAGTGATTCTATCAGTTATTAGTATGCTATTAAGCTAATAGATCTAAATTTTGCATATAAGATTCTTAAAATGTTTTTAAAAGATTAGCTATTTACAGAGAAGTGTATATAAATCAAAAATATTAATATAAGAATGGTTCTGTTATAAAGGATTTATAATAGAACCATTTTCATTTTTTACAAAACAATTGCTAAGCGCAAAGCGAAAGAAATTTATATATCAAATTGGTATATAGTTTCAAGAACAATGTTTATTATTGTTGTTCTTATAGTTTGTTATTTACTTCTGGCAAAATGGAATGGGAGAAACTTTAATGCAGGGTTATTATTGTTGTATTTCATCACTTCGTAGACAATAAATATAATTATTTTAGTATTGATTTCAGTATTTCATATGGAGTTTTTCCTTTAAATGATCCATGTGATCTATTGAAATTTAGCTGGTGTTTTCCAGGGGATTGATATCAATCACGCATCTGTTTATGATATTCATTTTTTGAATGATATAAATCTCAACTATGCGATCAGTTTATGATTAGACGCAATTATGCAACGACTTTTGAAAGGTTTAAAACCAGAATTCCAGCTAAAATTACTGCACTAATAGTGATTCAGTACATTAATAAAATTACTTTAATTGAAATATTAAAAATCTAAAAACTCAAATTATTTAAAATTCACAAGGGGTTTTTTAAATAGTTTATTGTTTTTATAAAGGTGCTTTTTTATCATTTTAAGAAAAAATGGCACTTTAATTGATTTATGTCATAATAAATTTATGTATAATATAAATAAATAACAATAAAGCTATAAGTTTTGTGTTGATTTTATTTTTTCTTATTACGTTCTATTCGTCATTTCTAATTCATTAATTAATATTAGCATATGAAAAAATCAAAAAAATCAGACCTTAAATCAGAACAAATGAGTCAATTTACAATTGATAATTCGAATCAAAAATTGACGACTAATGATGGTGTGTCTATCTATGATAATAATAACACCTTAAAAGTTGGAGATAGAGGACCTTCCTTACAACAAGACCATATATACTTTGATAAGTTGGGTCATTTCGATCGAGAAAGAATACCTGAACGAGTTGTACATGCTCGAGGTAGTGGAGCTCACGGAATATTAGAAATACATGAGGATATAAGTGAATATACATGTGCAAATTTTCTTCAAAAAGGTAAAACAACACCACTATTTATTCGTTTTTCAACTGTTGCAGGATTTAAAGGATCAACAGATTTAGCTAGGGATGTTAGAGGATTTTCAGTAAAATTTTATACAGAAGATGGTAATTATGATTTAGTTGGAAATAACATTCCTGTATTTTTTATTCAAGATGCTATGAATTTCCCTGATTTAATACATGCTGTTAAGCCAGAGCCAGATAAAGAAATTCCCCAAGCTGCTTCAGCGCACGATACTTTTTGGGATTTTATTTCATTAATGCCTGAATCTGCACATATGATAATGTGGGCGATGTCTGACCGAGCAATTCCTCGAAGCCTTAGAATGATGGAGGGGTTTGGTGTACATACATTTAAATTGATTAATGAGAAAGGTAAAGCAACTTTTGTTAAATTCCATTGGAAACCTAAATTAGGAGTGCATTCTGTTGCGTGGAATGAAGCTCAAAAAATATCAGGATTTAATTCTGACTTTCACCGTCTAGATCTATGGGAAGCTATTGATGAAGGAAATTTTCCGCAGTGGGATTTAGGTGTTCAGCTAATTCCTGAAGAAGATGAATTAAAATATTCTTTTGATATCTTGGATGCTACGAAATTGGTTCCAGAAGAATTAGTTCCTGTAAAAATCATTGGAACGATGACCCTTAACCGCAATCCCGACAATTTTTTTGCTGAAACTGAACAAGTGGCTTTTGACCCTGGAAGAATTATCCCAGGTATTGATTTATCTGATGATCCTTTATTGCAAGGTCGTATTTTTTCGTATATGGATACACAGAATTATAGATTAGGTGGAGCAAATTTCCATGAAATACCTATTAATAGATCATTAAACCAAAAGCATAATAATCAAAAAGATGGAACAGGGAGAATTGATATACTGAAAGGAGGTGTAAGTTATTTTCCTAACAGCAAAGCTTCTGGTTGCCCATATCATGCAATGTTAAAGGGAGAGGAAGGTTTTCAATCTCATGAACAAAAGGTAGAAGGGAAGAAAGTAAGGGCTAGATCTGATTCTTTTGCTGATCATTTCTCGCAAGCAACTTTGTTTTTTAATTCTCAATCCAAACCAGAGAAACAACATATTATAGATGCTTTTAGTTTTGAATTGAGTAAGGTTTCTGATCCAAAAATTAGAGAGAGGCAAGTTGCTATACTTTATCAAATTGATAAAACTTTAGCGCAAAAAGTAGGAGATAGTCTTGGTATTATCCCTCCAAAAAAGTTGGATGAGCTGACATTAAGTTTTGCAAGGCAAAATCATCCCAATTATCCTCTGAAGCCTAAAAAACAAGAAATAAATTCATCTGATGCACTGAGTATGAAAGTAAAAGAAGGTGAAGGGAATATTAAAACCAGAAAAGTAGCCTTTTTAGTAGATAATGGTGTTTCTAAAAAAAGTGTAGATCAATTAAAAAAAGCATTGGAAAAAGAGGGAGCTCAAGCGGTATTAATTTCATCTAAAGTTGGAGAGCTAACTTATGAAGAAGGAAGTAAAGAAAAGATTTCCCATAGTTATCTTACAGATCCATCTGTTTGTTATGATGCAGTGTTTACACCATCAGGCAAATCAATAGAATCTTTAAAATTGAATCCAGATTATTATGAATTTATCAATGATTCTTACAGACATTGTAAAATATTAGCATTTGCAAAAGGAGCAGGTTCGTTAATGGATAATTCATTTGTTAAACTTGATAGAGGAGTGATTTTAGAAGATGAAAATGAGAATTGGATTGCGGATTTTATTCAAGTAATGAAATTACATCGTATTTGGGACCGTGAAGAAGAAAGGAAGGTTCCTTCATAATAAAATGTTTAACGTGATATAAATATAAAATTTAGACGAATGATATTACAACTTAGTCCTACAATACTTGTTGATACCCCTATTGGTAGAGGTCGTACTATTTTTATAATTGATTATGGTATGCATCAAAATTCGTGTTGGGTTGTAACGATGGAAAAAAATGGCATTGTAAAACATTTTGATAGCAATGACATTATAGTTTGTACAAATTTTACTTTTCATATCAATGAGGAGAAAAATTGTTTTAATCACAATTCAGATATAAAAAAATAAAATTATGGGAAATGCACAGTCACCGACAGAAAATTTGAGCGGAAATAAAGCCATTGAAAAGATAAAAACTATTGCTGAAACTGCCCGAACTTGCTTTTTTACCACCAATATTGGCGGTAATACTACAAGTAGACCAATGGCTCTTCAAGAAGTAGATGAGGTTGGTAACCTCTGGTTTTTGAGTGATGTTCGTTCACTGAAAAATGATGAAATTGAAGCCAATCCTAATGTAGAACTGTATTTTATGAATAATTCTAAATACGAATACATCTTTATTAAAGGAAAAGCCAGTGTTTCAAAAGATAAAACTTTAATTGATAAATATTGGACCAATTTTGCAAATGCTTGGTTTGATGGAAAAGACGATCCTAATATCAGTCTAATAAAAGTTTCGCCAAACGATGGGTATTATTACGAAACCAAAGACAATAAGTTTATTGCCATGTCGAAAATGCTTTTTGCCGCCGTTACAGGAAGTACAATTGAAGACGGAGGAATTGAAGGAGAACTGAAACTATAAAGAATAAATTATTGTCTTCTACAATGTTAATTAATTAAAGAAAAATGCAGAAACAAACTATTTATGGCATTGCATTTGAAATATTATTTTTATTAACGCAATTTATTAATATTTAAAAATCACACATTATGGGAATTCTAACATGGATAATTTTCGGCCTTATAGCCGGAGCAATAGCAAAAGCAATACACCCTGGTAACGATCCAGGTGGTTGGATAGTAACAATAATTATTGGGATTATTGGAGCTGTTGTCGGTGGGTGGCTTGGATCGATGCTTTTAGGTGTCGATGTAAGCGGATTTAATATTTCTAGTTTTTTAGTTGCAATTGCTGGAGCAGTTTTATGTCTAGCAGTGTATAGAATGATTTCGAAAAAATAGACTGTCTAATTAACGATTAAAATACTGTAAAGTCTCAGAGCGCTGAGACTTTTTGTTTAATATTACTATTTATAATTATGAAAAATACAGTCATTGATTTAATTACTAAAACAGCGGTAATTACTGGCGCTTCTAGTGGTGTTGGCTTAGCTACAGCACACTTATTTGCTCAAAATGGATATCAATTGGTTTTGGCAGCACGAGGTGTAGAAGGTTTAGAAAAGGCGGTTTCAGAATGCAATGCTTTCGGTGGAAAAGCGGTTTATAAATCAACTGACGTTTCTAATGCAAATGAAGTAAAAGATTTAGTTGAATTTGCTCTGAAAGAATTTGGACGCATAGATGTGTGGGTGAATAATGCAGGTGTTATGGCAAGTGGAAAATTTGAGGAAATTCCTATGGACATAAACGAACAAGTAATCAAAACCAATTTAATGGGGTATATGCACGGAGCGTACTACGTTTTACCCGTTTTTAAAGAACAAAATCAAGGCATTTTAATTAATAATGTTTCCATTGGAGGATATATGCCAGCTCCATTTAGTTCGGTATATTCGGCAACTAAAACAGGAATAAAAGGGTTGATGAGTGGTTTACAAAGTGAGTATAGTGTGTATCCCGAAATTCATATTTGCAACGTTTATCCACAAGTTCAACAATCTACAGGAAATATGCATTCCGCTAAATTCTCAGGTTTAGATTTTAAAATACCTCCGTTTGCAGCCGATCCTAAAGATACCGCAAAGGTGATATATAATTTAATAAACAAACCTAAAAATGATACCTTTCCAGACGCCACATCATTTATTTTAAAGCTTGCACATGGAGCTTTTCCAGAAACCTTTACCAATTTAGCAACAGGTGTTTTAAGGCTGATGATGAAGGTGAAAAAAGGAAAGGCTGATGAAGGTAATGTTTTACAACCTTCTACGGATCCACATGCTGTTTATGGAAAGATGGCTATTCCAGTACCAACAAAAACAAATCAAAAAATCATCGGAACATCGCTAGTATTCGCTGCAGGATTTTTTGTAGCGAAACATTTAAAAAATAAATCAAAAAAAACAAATTAATTTGAAACTGCTAAAATTCACATCCAAAGGTATTTATTGCATTCCAGGGAAGTTTTATATTGATCCTTGGCGACCTGTAGATTTAGCAGTTATCACGCATGGACATGCCGATCACGCCCGAAGTGGAATGAAAAAATATTTGTGTCATCATTTCACTAAACCTATTTTATTTTCAAGAATTGGTAGAAATATCGAATGCGAAAGTATTGGTTATGGCGAACAACTAACTATAAATGGGGTTAAAGTTTCATTACATTCTGCAGGTCACATAATCGGCTCAGCACAAATTAGGATAGAGTATAAAGGTTATGTAAGCGTAATTTCTGGAGATTATAAATTGCAAGATGATGGGCTTTCTACGGCTTTTGAAGCTGTAAAATGCCACGAATTCATTACCGAAAGTACCTTCGGTCTTCCTGTTTACAATTGGCTTTCTGTGGCAGAACAAGAAAAAAACATACGTGATTGGGTAGATCATAATAGAGCGAAAGGAAAAACTTCGGTCTTTATAGGGGATTCTTTAGGGAAATCGCAGCGTATTATGAAAGCATTGGAGGGTATTGGAGAGTTAAATGTCCAT
Organism: Empedobacter stercoris; assembly: GCF_025244765.1. NCBI lineage: Bacteria > Pseudomonadati > Bacteroidota > Flavobacteriia > Flavobacteriales > Weeksellaceae > Empedobacter > Empedobacter stercoris. The sequence continues at coordinate 211,473 of NZ_CP104209.1, forward strand.
TATTCCATTGCAAAATTGAATGAGGCTTACGAAAGTGTTGGTGTTACATTACCTGAGTACAAAACAATAGATTTACGTGATGACAAAAAGCATTTGGATGGAAAAATAATTTTGTTGCTACCTTCTTTGGTTGATAATCCAGTGATGAAGAAAATACCTAATATTTTCTCTTTATTTTCTAGCAATCAAAAATCCCTTAAGTTTTATTAAAATTAAGGGATTTTTGATTTTACAAGAATTAATTTATTCTGCTAATGGGTTGATTTGGTCTGCAGTAGGAAATTCCTGTCCTGTTTGACCAATAGTCTTATTCAAATCAAATTTTGCAGCATCAGACATATTAGCACCACCAGCTAATTTAGCTTTATCTAGCAAGTCTAAAGCTAATTTCTCTTCTTCTCTTTGTTCAGCAACCAACCATTGTAAGAAATTCCATGTAGCCCAATCCTCTTCATCCATGCTCATTTTGACAATTTTATAAATGGATTCTGTATTTTCAATTTCTTGTTTTAGAACAGCTTGAAAACACTCTAATACATTTTTTGGTTCAGGACCAGGTTTTTGTATAGCTTCGATTTTTACAATTCCTCCTCTTTCTTGAACGTATTCCATAACTTTAGCCATATGTACACGCTCTTCCTGTGAGTGTTTCATCATAAAATTTTTGATTCCATCTAATTGATTTTCGTCTGCCCAGCAAGCAAGCATCAAATACATTTGCGCAGAAAAGGCTTCTAAAGTGATTTGATCATTTAGAGCTTTTTGTAATGTGTTAGAAATTCTAGTTGTGTTCATTTTGATGATTTTATTTATAAATAATAAGTTGAATTTTCGAATCAAATACATCATTTACATATTAATATTTTCTAAAATATTGATGTATTCATATATTGATCTCTATTGAATATGGTTATTTTTGAGTTGATTTGATTGCCCAAAGCATGAGTAATGGTTGTAAAAATAGTCTTGCTAAACGCTTCTGATCCGTATCTAGACCAAATCCATTTCTATGATTTTTATATTGTGCCCAATTTCCAGGGAATACAGCAGCAAAAAATCCTGCAATAACTTTACCTACAAGTTCTTTCTTTTTGTCCGATACTAATATAATTGAACTACCAAGTGCTATTTCTACCACTCCTGAATATACAACAGTATCATCTTTATCTAAGGGCACCCAATTAGGAACTTGAGCTTTAAACTCTTTTCTCGCAATTGTTAAATGTGTAATACCCGCTACCACTAAAAAAGCACCTAGGCTATAACGAGCTATATTTTGTTTCGTTTTCTTTTTCATAATAATATTTTATTTAGTATTTGCCGTCCAATTAAATCAAATAATCTTTCTAATTTTATGAATGTAGTTATAAAATAAGAATAGAAATTTACTTTTAATTATTTAGTTGGTCGATCAAAACCAAAAGTTTCTAAGCGACTATCTTTTTGGTTAAGAATAATATTTTTTAAAACTTGAGCTGCAACCATCGAAAAAGTAATCCCATTTCCCCCATAACCTAATGCAAATAATGTTCGGTCACCTTTTTTCCAAGGACCCATATAAGGTAAACCATCATTTGTAGAGCTAAAAGTTCCGCACCAAGCCATTTCAGTATTAAATTCAATTTCTGGATATAATCTGCTAAATTTACGTTCAAGAGTTCTAATTTTTGCTCGAAGTAAATCATCTCTTTTATCAGGATTTTGAAAATCTTCATCTTCACCACCAACTATCAATCGATTATCTTTTGTTGTTCGCATATAAAGATATGGTTCTGCTGTTTCCCATATTAAGCTACGATTTGGCCAAACCATTTTTTTATCAATGGGAGCCGAACAAATTGCGTAAGTAGATAATAAATTCATTACTTTTTTAGGTAGAAATTGACCTGCTTCAAAACCAGTAGCAACAATTACATATTTGCACGAAATAGTATGTCCATGCTCGGTCAATAGTTCGCAATTGTTCTTATTTTCGTCTATTTTTTCCACTTTTGTATGGGTAAAAATCTGTAATTGATGTTTTTCTTGATGATACTTTAATAAATTGATAGCGCCTTTATATGCATCCATCTGAGCAGAAGTATCATTTTGCAATGCTGCAATTCCGTCAATATTTTGGTAAGTTTTCAATTGCTTAGCATCTAAATACTTGACAGGCAAACCGACTTCTGTTCTTATTGTATATTCTTCATCTAACAATTTCACACCTTGCTGATTACTCGCTAATAAAACTGTAGGAACACGTGTAAAATCAGCATCAATATTAGTTTTTTTGAATATATTTTCTATAACTGTAATAGAATCCAAGCAATTAAAATAAGCATCAATAGCAATTTTTTCGGGAACAATATTTACTAATTTACTTAACGGGGTATCAATTTCATATTGTAATTGAGCAGTACTTGCTGCAGAACTTCCTGTAGAAATTGTTCGTTTATCGATAAGAGCACATTCTATACCTGCTTCACATAATTCGTGCGCAACTAAAGCTCCTGTAATGCCGGAGCCAATTATAGCAACATCTATTTTAAAATCATTTCGAAGAGGATGATATAAATCAAAAAATTCGTTTTTAACAATCCAATAAGGTAATCCAGAATGTAAATCCATAGTTGCGAACTTGTTTAAGTTGAAATTTAGTTACCTAAAAAATCAAGCCAAATTTTGATTGTTGACTTTTTTATTACAGAAATCGCTAATATTTCATAATTGGCTTAATGATTGTGATGAATATGATCATAATCTATCAGTTAGATTATTATTTATAAACCACTTAAAAATATTATTATGGCTAAATTAAAACGAAAAGATTATAAACTAAATTATATCGATTACGGTAATAAACTTGCTCAACCCGTTATTTTGATTCATGGTTGGCCGCTTAGTTTACAATCGTGGGAATATCAAATTCCTAAAATTGTAGAAGCTGGTTTTCGTTGTATTGCCTATGATCGAAAAGGTTTTGGAAAATCTTGTGCGACATGGGATCGTTACGATTATGATGCATTGGCTGAAGATTTACATGCCTTGATTGATGATTTACAATTGGAAAATGTTGTGTTAGTAGGTTTTTCGATGGGTGGAGGAGAAGTTGTGCGTTATATTACCAATTATGGAAACAGTAATATTTCGAAAATAGCATTGATCAGTTCAATTATTCCACTCGTAAAACAAACTGATGATAACGAATACGGCGTTCCACAAAAAGACTTAGATCAGATTGTTCATCAACTTGAAACAAATCGTTTAGAATTTTTAGAAGGTTTTCATAAAGGTTTTTATAATCATGGCTTGTTAAAAAAATCTGTAAGCAAAGAACAATTAGATTTTGATTTTTCGGTTGCTTCGCATGCTTCACCTATTGCAACTTTGAGAGCTGCACGCTCTTGGATGGACACAGATTTTAGAGCTGAATGTAAAATGATAGATGTTCCAACATTAATTATTCATGGAAAAGAGGATCAAACTGTACCAATTAAAACAGCTGGAGATCAAGCTGCAAAATTGATCGCGAAATCGACTTACATTGTGTATGACGATGCGCCGCATGGATTGAATATAACTCATAAAGAACAGTTGAATATGGATTTGATTGAGTTTTTGTTAAATATCGAACATAAAAAAGAGTAGAAGATGGGAAAAGTAAATAAAACAATTGTTTCTAGTTTGGCAATTGCTGGTTTAGGAGGACTTTGCTATGCTTGGCTTAATTTTAGAAAAGTAAAAATACCAACTTATGTAGAAGGTTGTTTTAGTTTTTGATCAAAACAATAATGTTGATAATCAATCCAAACAGAATTTTGATGTAAATCATTGTGGGTACGTCATATCCTCGTAGACTAAATTAGTAAAAAACTAATATAGCTTTATGATGATTAAAAAGACAAAAGAAATAGCAGCTTATTTAACTTATAGTAAAAAACTACAAGTTCTAAAATATGCCAAAGAATATGGAAATAACTCTATAGCATATAAATTTTTTGGCGTGAAAAAGAGTACATTTTATAAATGGAAAAAGGCATATGATGAACATGGAGAAGAAGGTTTACTTAGAAAAAAACCAACTCCTCGTACATTTCCCAATCAAATCAAGCAAGAAATTGTAAATAAAGTATTAGAACTTCGAAAAGAACATAAATTAGGGACTTGGCGAATTAAATGGTATTTAGAACGTTATCATGATATTTTAATATCAGAATCAAGTGTTTATCGTATTCTAAAACGCAATAATGTAGGTCGATTAGACAGAAAGGCAACTAGAAGAGCTATGCATAGTATTCGATATGAAAAAGAAACACCAGGTCATCATGTACAGGTTGATGTTAAATTTCTAATTTTTCAAGATGCAAATGGCCATAAAATCAAGAGATTTCAATATACAGCAATTGATGATGCTACACGAATTAGAGCGCTTAAAATCTATGAAAAGCACAATCAATTAAGTTCAATTGATTTCATAAATTATGTTGTAGATAAATTTCCTTTCAGAATTAATACAATTCAAACAGATAACGGACATGAATTTCAATCAAAATTTCATTGGCATGTTCAAGATTTAGGAATGAGACACCGATTTATAAAAGTAGGAACGCCTCAGTTAAATGGGAAAGTTGAACGATCTCATTTAACTGATAAAAAAGAGTTTTATCAACTTTTAAGCTATACTGATGATGTCGATCTAAATCAAAAATTAGAACAATGGGAAAAATTTTATAATTTCAATAGACCACATTTTTCATTTAAAGGATAAACACCTTATGAAATACTAAAATCTAAACTAAAATAATTATATTTAAAGTCTACGAAGTCATGAAGTACGACATAACATAATTTTTAATAAGTGTTACTTCCCGATGCAGAAAGTATAAAAGCCTTTATTTATCAATAGTGTAGGGGAGTGTGGTGTACTATTGGTGTACAAAAAGTATTAATATTTTAACGAAATATTAGCAATATCCGATAAAAGAATCAATCTTAATTATTACAATTTAATATTACTGATTAAATAATTCTTGATTTGTTTTGCTCTTTAATGATATTAATAATTTGTTTTTGAATCCAAACAGGAGCGTACTTTAATTGTTTTTGAACCACTTCATTATTTAATTGTTGCACGTTAGGTTGTATTTGAATTAAGAATTCATCTGTCACGTTTTTTTGACCTATTTCTTTAAAAGCCTGAACAATTAAGTGTAATAATTCATCTTTAATGACAAAGCTTTTAGGAACTGTTTTTTTGAATTGAATGGTACGATTCCCTATTTTTATTTCGCGTTGTGATCCATCAGTTAGATATACAGCTTTTAAAGGAACCTGAGTTGTTAATCCTAATAAATATAAAGCCAAAACTCCTGAGGGAGAAATACGTGCCTTATCTCGTTGTGCGATTTGTTTCGCTATTTCTTCAGTTGTGGGATAAATAGTACCTAACAACGGATCTTTTTTAGGTTTAAGATAAATACCTTGAGCTAAACGCTCAACTAAACCTTCTTTTTCTAAACGAGAAAGTACTTTACGGATGTTATCTGAAGAGCCATATTTTGAAAAATCAGCTAAAAAAAATATTTTGCCAAAAGATGATTTTGAAATCTTTGTTTCTATTTGATTTTTAGCTGATTTCATTTTGTTTTTGGTTAATTTTATGTCACAAATTTAGTGAAAATTTGTGACAAAATTTAATTTTAAAAATGTAAATATAGTAATTCTATATCTTGTAATTTTCGCCCAAATTCATCATCTGCTGCTAGTTTGAAAAGATCATCTTGTAAACCTAGGGGTGTACTTTAATTGTTTTTTGAATGACTACATTATTTAATTGTAGCACAGTAGAATGTATTAGATTTATGAATTCATCTTTCACGTTTTTTTGGCCTATTTCTTTAAAAATGCACTGTCTTTTAAAGTGTATAAGTTTACAAATATAGCTTGGGTTAGCTTTTTCAAATCCATCTAACCTCCCCATTATTTTGTTCTGTTTTCAAATTAAGATTTATTAAGTGTAATATATTGCACTATTTATTGATTCTTACATATCAAACCTAAAATATTCTTCAAAAAGTGCAATTAGTTGCACTTTTCTTGTTTTGTATCAAATTTCTTTCTAAATTTACATTAAAAGTGCTTTATATGACACTATTGTTAATTGAACAAATAAAAGAACGACGTAAAGTTTTAGCGATATCACAAGAAACTTTAGCAGATATTTCGGGTGTAGGTTTACGTACATTAAAACAATTTGAAAGTGGTAAAGGTAATCCAACTTTAGAAACGCTTCAAAAGTTGTGTGATGCATTGGGATTAGAGTTGAAATTAGAAGTTAAAACGATTGAATAATGAGAGTAGCAAATATCCTATACAAAGGCAAAAAAGCAGGCATATTATCTCAATTAGATAATGGTAGCTTTCATTTTAGCTATATTCAAGATTGGTTATCGGATGATTCTAAACCTTCTATAAGTTTAACATTGCCTAAAAATCAAATTGAATTCGAATCAGAATCATTATTTCCTTTTTTCTATCATCTATTACCTGAAGGTGTAAATAAACGAATGATTTGTAAAACGTTCAAGATCGACGAAGATGATGCTTTTGGTATTTTACTACAAGCATCTAAAGTAGATACAGTGGGTGCAGTAACAATAGAAAGAATGTAACATGAAAATAGAATTAAATAATTGCCCAGGTTCTTTAAAAGAAAATTTTAATGCGTACAGTCCTGTTGTTCTAAAGAAAATGTTTAATGGTAAAAAGGTAAGTCCATTTTTAAATTATACTTCGCCAACTGATCGTAAGGATAAAAGTAGTTTTAACCAAAATCAAACACATATTTCTATTTCGGGATTTCAAGAGAAATATTCTTTAATTCTTGATGGAAATGAATTACGATTAACGAATGAAAAGGAAAGCGGTCAATATATACTGAAACCGATTTCTGATTTACCTAAAAACAGTGAATTTGCACCAGCTAACGAACATTTGACGATGCAAATTGCTAAACAAATTTTTAAAATTGAAACAGCAGAAAATGCGTTAGTTTTTTTTAAAGATGGAAGTCCAGCATACTTTACTAAACGATTTGATTATGATGGATATGGAAATAAATTAGCAGTAGAGGATTTCGCTTCTTTATTAGGGAAATCACCTGCGACAGATGGAGAACAATACAAGTACGAAGGTAATTACTTAGAATTGTTTGATGCCTTGAAAAAATATGTACCAGCTTGGAAAGTAGAAGCACCTAAGCTATATACATTAATCGTATTCAATTACCTGTTTTCAAATGGAGATGCTCATTTAAAGAATTTTTCTTTAATAGAAACTCAGCAAGGCGATTTTAAACTAAGTCCAGCTTATGATTTATTGAATACCAAAATTCATATTGACGATGCAGATTTTGCATTAAAAGAAGGATTATTACCAAAATCAATCTCAAAAGGTAAAATAATAGACCAATTATTTATTTTAGGAGAGAAAGCTGAAATGACAGAAAAATCAATTATAAAAGTCATTCAAAATTTAACATCCAAAGAAGATAAAGTACAAGATTTGATTGATAAATCGTACTTATCAGAAAAGTTAAAACGTAATTATTTGCAAAGTTATCAGCATCGATTGAAGAAATTAAGAATAGTTACAGAGTAAAAAAAATGAACAAGAAGATTTCCTTAGCGCATTTTTTATAATTTATCATATAAGGAAAATAGAGTAGGTTATTCCTTCTTTTCGACGTAATTTTATAAGTGAAATAATAGAAATAAAAATGAAAAAAATAAATATTACAACTTTAGATCACTTAGATCAAATTGATCAAGCATCTTTTAATCAACCAAAAATTATTTATAAACACAGCACAACTTGTGGATTATGTGATATTATTTGGGATATTGTAAAAGAAAGCGACTTTGAACTGAATTATTTAGATTTATTAGCGTTTAGACCACTCTCTAATGAGATTGAACGACGATACAATGTTCAGCACGAATCACCGCAAATCCTTATTATAAAAGATGGAAAATGTGTGTACAATGCATCGCATCGTAAAATAAAAAATGAAGAAATTCAGAAACAATTAGATCAATTAGTTAATTTATAAGGTATTTAAGAAGTAATTAATGTTCAAATATTAAATGTCCGTTATTACATGCAAAACATATTAAATTGTATGAAATAACGGACATTTTAAGTTATGGATTTTAAAATTTTGAATATTGTAAACTCAAAAAATTATTTCGCCAAAAGGTGATTTTGAAATTTTTGTTTCTATTTGATTTTTAGATTTTTCTGTCATATTTATACTGTAATAATTGTCACAAATTTTGTTGATTTTTGTGACAAAAAATTAGATTAATCTAATAATATTTTAATTCGATTTACAATTTCCTCTTGCCAAACTTTAATATCTGAAGCCGTTGCAATTTGCATAATACTACATTCTTTATCAGACATTTCTAAATGATTTTCTGAACTGAAATAATTTCCTTTTTGAATTGAATGTTGATCTGAAGGATATACAAGAGCAACTTTTTTAGCTTGATAAAATCTGTGATACACATACATTTGTCGCAAATCTTCAGGTGAAGGGTTATAACCATTTAGATTTTTCCATTTTGTATCTAAAACAAAAATTTGATGATTTTCTTTGCATTTTAGAATGATATCAGGACGCATTTTGGATGAGTAACCAGAATCAGGTTTCCAAAAACTCTTGGTCACTTGAGAAGTTACATTATGTGTTTTTAGTTTTCTTTTTAAAGTCACTAAAATAAACTGTTCCCACAAACTATTCATATCAAACATTAAAGCCAATACATCGTTTCTCCCTTTAGAAACGTCAGGATGATAATTTAACAATAATAATTTGGCGATTTCTAAAGCCGTTTGGTAGTGTTGGTTTTTTCGATCTAATACAATTTTATTAAAAGTAGATTCATTTACTTTTATCTCTCCCATTTCAGGGAAATTAAGAGATAATGATCCAATTCTTCCTTTCAATTGTGGGTTTGAATTAAGATTAGCTAATAATTTTATTGTTTTAAAAAGAATCTCATGAATCGTATGTTCATTAGAATATTGCGTATATTTTACATAAAATTGTTCTTTGTGAACCAAATTCTGCGAAATATGCTTTGAAAATTGTAAAGCTCCCTTTAATGAAGTTTGATTTCCTTCATTCTTTCGGTATCTTTTGATTAGACCTCTGTGCAATAAATATTCAACCTCAGAAATAAATAATTCAAAATAAAGCTCTAACATAGAGTTTGATTTTAGTTTTAATGAACTACAACCTGTTGATTTTACATCAAATCCCCATACCGTTTTGATCATTCCAATCAATAAATTACGCCATTTTTCTTCACCTGATTTATCGACTTTGGGCAAAACTTCAATGGTTATTTTCCCTATTTGAATAACCCCAACATTTTCATTGAATTGCACACCATTTCTAATGAGTTTAAAAAATGGTGTATAATTTCCGTGATAGAGCTCTAAAGCATCATGAAGTTGTTTTTCTTTGTCATTTTTCAGATTAAAGAAAAGCTTATCATGTTCGAAAACAGTAATACGATTTTCTTTTATCACAATCATTTCTTATTCATTAATAATTTGATCGCATTTTCGAAATCAAAGTCCTTATCATTTAAGCCTAATACTCTATAAGATATTCTGTTTTCGAAATCTTCAGCATTATCATAATTAAAACTAGCAAAAAATGAAGTTTCAATTTTATTATTTTTAAAATCGCTATCTTCCTGAATAAATCCTTTCCCTAATACCAATCCAATTTTGCCATAATCTCCAAAGAAATATTCTTGCAATAATGGGATTATATTTTTATAGAATGAATCAATAATTGTTATTTCATTTTTATGGATGAAATATGCATGACCAATTTGGTGATCTCGATCCAGTAATTTTTCAATACGTAGATTGATTGTTTTCAAAATATCAGATGCGGAAAAACCATACAGATTTTGTTGAAGTTCTTCCAATTCGTATTTTGGAAGCATTTCTTCGAACACAAAACGTCTTCTCAAAGCAGTATCTAAAGCTTCAACACTACGATCGGCGGTATTCATCGTCCCGATAATATGTAGATTAGAAGGAACTCCAAATTTCTCTTTACTATATGGTAAAGTAACTTCTAACTCTTCATCATTTCCTAAGCGTTTATCTTCTTCAATCAACGTTATTAATTCACCAAAAATTTGCGAAACATTTCCTCGGTTGATTTCGTCGATGATAAGAACATAATTTTTCTTTTCATTAGTAACTGATTCTTTTTTTAAATCAGCATCATATGATTTTAATTTATCTACGATAGAAGGATAGTAAATACCAATTCCAGAGCTTTTAAATTCTCTTGTCCCGTAATATAAATCTCTAAGAGTATCAATACTTAATGTATGATTACTGGTACCACTTGATTTAAGAAAATTAATAGAACTATCTGAAAACCCAAGAATTTGAAAATCATAGCCTTGTCTTTTCATTTCAAAATACATGGAAGGATTTTCTTCCCATTCATCTTTTAATAATTGAAATACTTTATCAAACGGTTTTATTTTGGTTTTGCCTGATGTAGCACTTTTCCAATTGTCAAGAGATTTATTTGCAATTTCTTTAAAAATCCCATTTTTAATGTTATAAATAACGTTGTTATCTTTTGTTTCAGGCTTTATACCTTCAATAAAATCTTCATACGTCATACTTTGGTGAAAAGTAGTAAATAAGATTTGTCCTCCGTTTACCAATCTTTTATATTCTTCTTTAAAAGCGTTTCTAATAGCTTTTTCATCCAACTCTTCGTTTGCTTTAAATTTTGGATTCGCAATTTCAATCGCTTTATTAATTGTATTATACGTTTTACCAGTACCAGGAGGTCCGTAAAGGATTTGGTTGAGAGGCTGTTTCATTATTTTTTCTTCAGATTCTTTAATAATTGTATTTAGATTGTTTACACTATAACTAGGATCACCTAAAACTTTCTTAATTTCATAAATCTTCTTTAATCTTTTTTGAAAATTATCTTCTGTGATTAAAAATCGATCTTCTAATTTATATGATTTTAATAACTCAAAAGCAGTAGTTCTAAACTCGTTTAAGTAAAAGCCAAGATTTTCAATATAGTTTTTAGGATCGTCGAATTGAAAATATCCAACATTTTCGTTATTTAGCTTTATGTCGAAAATTTCGGAGAGTTCTTTATGGAAACTAATTTCTTCGTTTGTAAAATCTCCTTTTTTAAATGAAACTTCGATATAATTAGTCTGTTCTCCTTCTTTATTTGAACCTACAACAAATCCAATTGTTTTTATTTTACGCGCATTATCCCCTTTTCTGAAAAGTGGTACATAAATATAGTTTGAACCTTGAAACCATTGACCTTTTTCTAATCGTTTTACATCTTTTGCTTGCGGGCTATCTCTTTCTCTTAGTGAAAAAGTAAAATCTGGATGATCTTTCTTAAAATCAAGAAGTAAATCCAATAATTCATCTGAAATCTCAAGTAATTTTTTCTGTTCCATTTTTACCTATTTTTCTTAAAATTCTCCGCTTGTTCTAATACATTTTTGTAAACATCTTCCTGCGTGATAGGTGGATATCCAAACTCATGAAGTTTGATAATAATATCCATTTTTAATTGCGCTTTGATATCATCTCTATCGCTCCAATCAGGATATTTAGCTGTATTTTCTACAATTATTTTTATTTCACGAGCTAATTCCAGCATTTTGTCATTGTCGAATTCAAAACCATATTGTTTACAGATCATATCCAAGATGTCGTAAAAGGCTTTTTCTTCATAATCAATACCTAAATCTTGGAACGAATCCATTTCAACACGAAGTTTGATTATTAAATCCAACATTTGTTCGGCAGTATCAAATTGAATACCTTCATAATCCAAGATATCCCCTTCACTACGTTCATTATAACGATTGATAATCGATTGTAAACGCTCCGAAAAATCCTGACCTTTTACTTTATTTACCTTTTTAAAATCGGTAATAGTTTGCTTTAATAAACGTTCTAATATTTTAATTTTGGTGTTCGGCAGTTCTAAATTTGAGATTTTCTCAATGAATTTATCGTTGAATAAATCAATCGCATTAGCTTTATTATCGTCTAGTTTAAAGATTTCTTCAACGCCTTCCGATATGATGGCTTCTTCTACCAACTTAGCCACTTTAGCATTCATTTGAGCGGTATCAGGCGCTTCACCTTTTGTCAATTTTACCACAATTGATTTTACGGCAAAATAGAAATGAATCTCATCCACTTCTTTTGTTGTAAATAATTCAGATCCGCTAACCAAATTATAAGCTGATTTCAGTTTTTTTGTGATATTTACAAAAAACTTTTCAGAATCTTCGGTTTGCAAAACCAATTCAGATGCTTTATTCAAACAGTTTAATCGCTCAACAGGATTGCCGTGAAAATACAAAGTCGTATCAAATTGATGGAAAAACTGACGCAATAAATCGATTTGATCGCGAACAATAGTTTCGGCTTGGCTTAAATCTTCAAAATCATCATCAGCCGTTTGATTATTAAACATGCCTAAAGCTTTGTTTAAGTTCTTTTTAATACCAATATAATCGACTACCAAACCACGATCTTTTCCTTGGTATTTGCGATTGACACGAGAAATCGTTTGAATTAAATTATGGGTTTGTAAAGGTTTGTCAATGTAAATAGTATCTAAAAACGGTACATCAAATCCTGTTAACCACATATCCACCACAATCGCAATTTTGAAATTGGATTTGATTTGTTTGAATTGTCGATCTAATTCTTTACGATCTTCTTTATTGCCTAATAAATCCCACAATTCCTTTTCATCGTCTTTGTTGCGTGTCATAATCATTTTTACACGCTCTATCGGTTTTATTTCCTTTTGTTCTTTTTCATTTAAACCTTCAGACTGTATTATTTCTCCCCATTCAGGACGTAAAGCTAAAATAGCTTGATATAATTTATAGGCAATTCCGCGAGAAGCACATACAAACATTACTTTTCCTGCAACGGTTGCATTTTCTTCTAAACGATTTTCATAATGTTCGATAAAATCCTTTGCAATGGCTTTTATACGATCGGTATCGCCTAAAACCACTTCCATATTGGCAATAGCTTTTTGGCTGGCTTCTACATGATATTCCGATGCACCTTCAGCTACTGCATTTTCATAATAGTTCTCGATTTCTTGAACTTTATTGTAGTCTAAATTCACTTTTGCAGCTCGACCTTCATAGACCAAACGAACTGTAATTTCATCATTAACCGATTCGAACATGGTGTATTGATCGACCACATCTCCAAAAACCTCTAAAGTCTTATCAATAGGCGTCCCTGTAAAACCAACATAAGTTGCATTTGGTAAAGAATCGTGTAAATATTTGGCAAAACCATAAGATTTTGTAACTCCTTTTTCATCATCAATTTTAACTTTTAAATCCAAATTGACTTGCGAACGATGGGCTTCATCCGAGATACAAATAATGTTGGTACGATTGGATAGAATTTCTGCATCTTCGGCAAACTTTTGAACGGTTGTTAAATAAACTCCACCGCTTTCAATTCCACGCAAGCGGTCTCTTAAATCCGCTCTTGATTCAATATTAATAATATTTTCATCGCCAATAAATTTCTTTGCATTGGTGAAATCTTTGGATAACTGATCGTCCAAATCTGTACGATCAGAAATAATAATAATCGTAGGACTAGCAAAATCAGTAGAACGCATTAACAAGCGAGAAAGGTATAACATCGTATAACTTTTCCCACAGCCTGTTGCTCCAAAATAAGTTCCACCTTTTCCGTCACCTTCTGGTTTACGATGAGCTTTAATGTTCTGATACAATTTATTGGCTGCATAATATTGCGGATAACGGCACAAAACTTTTAACTCATGTTTGGATGTATCAGGAAACAAAACAAAATGATGGATAATATCTACCAAACGCTTTTGGTTTAGCATACCGTGTACTATAGAAGTTGTCGTTTCAATCCCTGATAACGCTTTCTTTTCGTCTCCTGTTATTTTATTCCAACCATAGAAAAATTCGTAAGGCGAGAAGATTGTACCTGATTTATTATTTACGCCATCGCTGATTACACAAAATACATTGTATTTCATTAATTCAGGAATATCACGACGATAACGAGTCGTTAATTGTTTGTAGGCATCGTGAATAGTTATTTCTTCTTCGATAGCTGTCTTAAATTCAAAAACAACAATTGGAATACCATTGATATATAAAATCAAATCAGGAATACGTAATTCTGATCCTTGTATCTCCAATTGGTTGATGATTTTGAATGTATTGTTCTCGACAATATTGATATCAATATAGCGAATATGCAAGTCTTTTTTGCTGGGATTATTTCGTTTAAAAATTAAACCATCAGCTAAGAGTTTACATATTGATTTATTTGATTCGTATAAGGTAGAAGTGGACTGATAAGCTAATTCATTAATTAGCGTTTCAGCTTCTACTTCTTCTAAATCAGGATAGCTTTTGAAAAGAAAAAGACGTAAATCATCTTTCAACAGCACTTCTTGGTTGGATATTCTTGTTAATTCTTTTCCGTTAATATAGTGATAACCTTCTGTTTCAAGAAGGTTAATAAAAGCTTGCTCTAATTGTGATTCGGTGTATTTCATCTTAATCTTATTCAGATTTACTTTTACTTTTTCTGATATCTAATACTTTTGCTAAAGTTTCAAATTCTGTATTATCTTCTCGTTTCTCATTCAATAAATTTCTAAAATTATCCTTATCGGATTTAATAGCTTTTGAATAAAGAGTTTTAATATAGTCAGAATTTGAAATCAATAATTGAAGAAATTTTGAATTTGATAAGAAGTCATTTTTAATAAGAAGTCTAAAAATATCACTGTGTTTATCCAAAAGATTATATTTAATAAAGTATGGTAATAATATATTAGCATATTCAACTTTTAAATCAATTTTAGATGTTAAAATTTTATCTAAAATATTCTTAAAAGTATTAACTATAGATATATTGTAATTATTAGATTCATATATATCTAAAATATTCCACCACTGTTTATTAATGTCATTTGTAGATATTAATTTTTCAATTAGTTTATTTTCAAATACAGTTAGTGATTCTTGAGTATGATTTTCTAATTCTATATTACTGAAGTATTTAAAATGAATATCACTACCATCATTAAAAACAGTTTCATATCCTTCTTTATCTAATATTTTAAATTCATTATTAAAAACTTCTAAGAAATCTTTCGAAATTCTCAATGAAATATTATGAAGGCAGTCATTGATAAACTCATCATTTAATTTATTGACATCTAATTTATCTTTATCTAATTCCCATTTATTCAATTCTTTAATTAAAGAATAATCTTTAATTTCTAGGTTATGTTTGATTTCTGAATACTTTTCGATTAAAGAAATAATATTAGCCGACTTGCGCAAATCAGACTTTTTAAACATTAATAAAATAATTTGTTTAAAAAGTGGATAAGTTTTAAAATGATTAGAAGACAGAAGTAAATCCCCATAATTGATATAATTCAAAATAGTATTTGCAACCGCATCAGCTCTTTTTTCATCCTCTATATTAAGCATATCTGTAAAATAATATGCATAAGAGGCATTAAAGCTATTACCTTTAGCTATTCTCATTGCTATTAAATCATCTATAATAGGTAGTTGTGATGATGGGTTGTTAGCGTATAAATTATAAATTTTACTATCATCTAGGATATTTTTAAAATCTCCGTATAGATTTGAACTTTCCTTTAGCTTTATTAATGTATCATTTGCTGATCCTATATTATTTTGATCTATAAATTTATTTAAACTTGCTTTTAATAATTCGTGTAATTTTTTAAATTCATAATTTTTCGGTAAAAATTTAATATTTCTAAATTTTAAAATATCATCAATAGTTAAATTAGAAAGATATTGATCAAGTAATTTATAATCAGTAGATAATTTGTATTTTTTGAATGAAGAACCACAATATTCAATTGATTTTATGTAATTTTTATCTGATATATTTCTATTAAATAAGAGACCTGAGATTTTTTCTTCTCCAAAATCTATTATTAATTCATCAATTAGGTCAATATAATGCTCAATATTAGAGTCATCAATTAACTTAAAATAGCCTTCTAACAAATTAGACAGATATCTATTATTGGCACTGTTCTTAATCAATGCAATTTGCCATTCAGAAATTTTCAATGTATTGACCGGAGCTTCTGATTGAATTACCTTATTGTAAAATATCTCCCAAACTTGTTTTATATGTTGTGATGACACCTTTGAATCGTCTCTAAGTGAAACCAAAGTTATAATTGGATTTTCAAAAACTTCTATTTCAGATATAGCCGAAATAAAAATGGAATCAATAAAATCTGATTCACAAATAGAATTAAATCGTTCGCTATCATTCTTTATGAGAGAATCTTTTAATTCTTGTCTATAAATTAATTCTAAAGCATCTTCAACATTGATATGATATATTATTGCTGTTAATTGTTTTGCATAATTAGGATCGTTAGCATAAATAGATGTTAAACCTTTCAAAATATCTTTAAAGTCAGTTACAGCTTTAAGCGGATCTTTTAAAATTTCATCTTTTTTAAGTACGAATATTGCTATATACCTTTCTTTAAAATTATTGTCTAAAAGTTTTATTGTTAAAATTTCATTTATTAATGAAATTATCTCTCTAGGAGTAATTCTTCTATTTAAAAATTCATAAACCTGAACTACCAACCTATATTCTTCCTCATCATAATTTTTAAATGCTTTTTTCCATTGTTCTTCAAAAAACTTTTTCCAGTCAGACATAATTGGTAAAGTAATTCTAAATACGATATCAAATGTTTTATTTATATAGTCATCTCCGAATTTTTTATCATCTCCATTTAATTCTTTAAAAGCATTTTGCACGTGTTCTCTATCAAAAGGTATAATGACTTTAATATTTGAATAGTTTTTCTCAGCGAAAAAAATATGTATCGATGACCAAATACTTAGTATATGTTTTTTAGGCAATCGATCAAAATTGTCAAAAACGATAACGATAGGTTTATTTAAATCATTATCTATATCTTCCATCCAATTTTGAAAATCTCTTACTGATGGCTGTTCTTCAGAGACAGTTTCTATTTTTGTTTCTTCTTTCTGTTTGTTAGTATAAACTTGGAATGTTTCTTCTGCAGCTAATTTAAAAGACTTCAAAAATCCCTTTTTACCACAACAATATTTTATTACATTCCACAAATAAATACCAATTACAATAAATATAGGGAAAGCTACTAGCACTAATTTCCAAAACCAAGACTCAATTTCAAAGAAATTTTTAATTGAATCTTTAAATACATTTACTGTTGGAATGTATACAATTGATAGTAAACTAAATATGAAACCAACACTTAAATAAGGTTGATTTATTGTTGTTGTTTCTTTTGATTTAGCTAAAAGACCTTTTAATTTATTATCCCATGATGTTTGATTGTCTTTTTTTAATAAGTCCGTTTCATTTTTTATAAACTCAGTTAATTCAACAAGAATAGCCTTTCTTTGTTCATCTTCTTGATGTCCCCAAACATCATAAACAAAGAACTTATGAGAACTATCTAATTTTTTTTCTATTAATCTAACTAAATTACTTTTTCCAGCTCCCCATTCACCATCAATACCTATGATTTTGAAATTAGGATCATTTATAATTTTATCACTAATTACTTTTGCAATTTTTTCCTGAGATTTGTTTTCAAAAAGATCTTCACCTAATGGTTGGTTTTTTATAAATGAATAGTTTATTTCCTCTTCAGTTTTACTTTCCATAATTTATAGCGTTTCCTTTAGTTATTAGTAGTTTAGTTTTCCTTTACCCCTCCAACCTCGCCAACCTACTTAACAACAACGATTGAAGCTGAGTGAGTTTTTGGTTTTCTTGTGTTTTTATAGCTTTTTCTTCAATTAGATATGAAAATTTTTCTAGTGGAATTTTATCCATATCTTGTGGTAATATCAAGTCTAATTCTTCAATAATTTGTTTACTTAAATTTGCTTGTGCTCCACCATTAGCAAGTGTAACAATATGATTTTGCTGATTTAATAAAGCATAATATAAAAAAGACATTTTATTCTTATCTTTACTTATCATAGCACAACAGGCTTGATTAGTTGTTACTTCCTTTTTTAAATACGCTAACTGACCAGCTGTTGCACCATACATTGCCATTAAAACTGAATCAGACGGAATTATTTTAGTAGAACTATTTTTAAACCCTTCCTTTGAAATGTATTCTTCTGAATCTAATACTACATTGTTTGATATTTCACCTGTTTTTAACCAAGGAATATCTCTTGAATTCCAATAATCTAAGTTATCTCTACTAGGAGTAGCTCCGTTTTTCATTTCATCACAAAAGTCTTTTACTTTTACAACCTCCCATCCCTCCGGAATTTCTTTTTCCAATTCCTCATTAAAAACCATTTTCCCTCCCGAAGATTTATAAGGTTTCCCTTCTTCATTAGGGAATTCAAAATCCACAAACCAATGCTTGTATAACGTTTGAGCCGTTGCTTCTAACTTTTCGCAGATTTGTTCGTTGACTTTTATTTTGTTTGCTACCGCTTGGTATTGGGCTACAATTTCGCGTTGTTTTTCGATGGATGGAATAGGTAATTCTACTTCACATAAATCTTCCCAATCAAAAGATTCTCTTGTGCTTCCATGCGAATGATAACGAGCATATCGGTCAAACTCTGGTCGAGAAAACCACATCATCAGATATTCAGGTAGTAATTCGTTTGTATTAACTACTTCAAAAACAATATAGATTTGAGAAACTAAAGCCTTTTCATATTCATCAGCTAAAGCAATAGATATTTTATCTCCATTTCTTGATGTAATGGTTCCGTATGCGAATTGTCCTTTTTCAATAATTTTATATGTAGACATATCCGTTCCAACCGTATTTGCAATGGATGGAATCAGTTTTTTTGTAATACTTACACCAAGCAATGTATCAACTTGTAAATCTCTGTTACGATTATTTACTTGTTGAATATAATCACCCAACTTTTTATAACTCATAGCCCAACGATTTAAATACGTTTGCTACTTCTTGTTTCAAGACTTCTTCTTGCTGAAACAAGTCTTTCAATTCGGTTTGCAACGACTGCATTTGGGAATCGTAATCGATGTTTTCGTCACGGTTGACAAACGCAATGTATTTACTTGGTACTAACGAATAATCTTTTTTACGAATTTCTTCTAAAGAAGCACTGTAACAATATTCAGGTTCATTCGCGTAAGTGGTTTCAACCTCTTTTTGTTGCCAGTTATGATACGTTGCGGCTATTTGCTCAATATCTTGTTCCGAAAACTGAATGAATTTCTTTTCAAACGGTTCTCCTTTTTGGCGTAAATCCATAAACAAGACTTCACCTTCACGGTTACGATAGTTTTTCACCCCATCGTTTACTTCTACGGTGCGTTCTGTTTTATTACGGTTCAAAATCCAAAGTGTTACCGAAATATCTGTAGAGTAAAACATCGCTCTTGGTAAAATCACAATCGCTTCAACCAAGTCGTTTTCAATAATTTGTTTACGGATTTTGTATTCTTCACCACCACCCGAAAGGGCGCCATTGGCTAAGATAAAACCAGCGACACCGTTTTGCGACAATTTCGAAATCATATTCAAAATCCACGCATAGTTGGCATTGGATTTTGGAGGAACTTCGTAACCCGTCCAACGCGGATCGTCTGTTAATTCGTTTTCAGCGCGCCAATCTTTTAAATTGAAGGGCGGATTTGCCATGATGTAATCGGCTTTCAATTCTTTGTGCTGATCGTCACCAAACGTATCGGCTGCTTTGTTTCCTAAATTGGCAGAAATCCCACGAATGGCTAAGTTCATTTTTGCCAGTTTAAACGTTGTATTCGTTAATTCTTGTCCGTAGATGGAAATATCTTTTTTGTTTCCTTGATGTTTCTCAATAAACTTCAACGATTGTACAAACATACCACCCGAACCACAAGAAGGGTCATAGATTTTTCCTTTGTAGGGTTCAATCATTTCGGCAATCAAGTTTACAATCGACTTTGGGGTATAGAATTCTCCTTTTCCCTTTCCTTCGGCAATGGCAAATTTGCTCAAGAAATATTCGTACACACGTCCCACAATATCTTGAGCTTCATCACGAAGCGTATCGATGTTGTTGATGGTATCCAACAAAGCCGAAAACTTAGATTGATCTAATCCCAATCGAGAGAAATAATTATCAGGTAATGCACCTTCCAATGATTTGTTGGTACGCTCTATGGTTTTAAGTGCCGTATCTACTTTAAGCGTAATATCTTCTTGTTTGGCGTTTTCAATAATGTAATCCCATCGCGATTCTTCAGGCAAATAGAATACATTTTCTGCCTGATAAAATTCTGGTATTTCTAAGAAGGCTTCTTTACCTTCTGCAATCAATTCTTCTCTGCGTTTGATGAATTTATCACTTGCAAATTTCAAGAAGATTAAACTCAATACCACGTGTTTATATTCTGAAGGTTCTATCGAACCACGTAATTTATTTGCTGCATCCCACAGGATTTCTTCTGTACTTTTGGTTTGTACTTTCTTCGCCATATTGTTATTCTGTACTAAAGTTGTAAATATACTAATCGTTTTACTGCTAATAAAATCATAACAAAAGATAATTACTTCCTATTAAGCCTATTTGTAATGATAATAACAAACATAAATATTCACAACGTCAAAATAAGTCGTTTGGATAATAAATGTATAACAAAGAGATAGAATAGGATAGAAGCTTTTGAAATAAAAAAGTATATTTATCAAAACTTAAATTGATGTGTCAAGTTTATTCTGATGTCACGTTTTGTACCTGTTCTGATTTTGAAATCGATCAAGTTCAATCATTAAAAAATTACTGGGTTTTGTATCGTTACAATGAAGCGTTAGACCTTGTAATTGTCGGCGAAATAATGTTAGATGATGTTATTAAAAAGTATAATCCAAATAATTTGGTTGAACTTGTACTAAAAAAACTAAATAACAATACGCTGTTTGATAAATCAATTGATTTTGAAGACAAAGATCGGTTGCAAGTTTCGATTGAATTGAATCAAGTAAACCTAAACTATGGGTTCGAATATGAAGCTAATAGTTGGTCAGAAATTGAATATGATTATTTTACTTGGGCGAATAGTTACGAAGAAAAAAATGGAGGAGAGGTAAAGCTTTACGAATTGTTATAAATTTATAAAATGAGCCGATTATTTATGCTAATCGGCTCATGTTTTTTAATAGTGTAATTTTTTTTCCTTTAGTAAAACCTTTTTCGCGAAAGAAATTGTATTTTCATTTTTAATGATTGAATAGTCAATTTCTCTTGATTCGAATTGATTAGTTAGTGCTTTTAGAAAGTGAGCTCGTGCAGCAACCCATCCAGTATTACCCACCTCTTTATTGAAGGAGTTAATTACTTCTTGATCTGAAAGTGAAATCAAGTTTTTTTCAAATTTTTCAGTTAAATTTTCCATTGTTTTGATACTTTAATTTATTAAACAGTATCAATCATTAAGAATAAAGGGAGTAACAATATTTTGACTGAACAGCCCTCATCGCTTTACCACCGTGGTTTGTTAAACTCGGTTGGTGTACCTTATGTACTCTTGATGATTGAATTATGATATAAAATTATTGATTATATATAAATTATCAAAATAGTTTATAGTTTTTTTTAATTCCTCTTATGCCTCACCAAATCGGTAACCACACCCAAAATAATGACAACATCTTCATCTTGTAATTGAATACAATTTTTGTATTTCGGATTTAGAGAAATCAATTGTTTGTTGATGTCATCATAACGTTTGAACGTGTATTCGGAATTGTTGACCGATACCACAATATCATCATGATGTCTGGGTTCGATATCAGATCGAATGATAAGTAAATCACCTTTCAGATATTCAGGATACATACTTTCGCCACCCACACGATTAAGATAAGTTGCTTCGGGATGATTCAGTAAAATTTCATCTAAACTAATATTATTTTGTACAAAATCAGCAGCAGGAGAGGGGAAACCTGCTGAAACATCACCAAAAAATTGAACAAATCGTTTTTCACCATCTGTTTTGATAGGGATATTGATTAACTCTTCTGAGAATTTCGGAACTTGAATAAAATGTACCATTTAATAAACATTTAAAATATCTGTAAATCTTGTTGTGTAGCAAGGTGACAATCGTTCTTGCTTCATTTTCCATTTTCTATGTATATCTTGAGAAGCTAATTTAAGCATATGATCGCCATAATTTGCATTTAATTGATCCATCACACTCATCAACGCTTTATGTTTTGGAGATTCTGTATGAAATAAATTCATCTGTGCTTGATTATCGGGCGTAATAGCGGAAACGATAACGCCAGCTTTTTTATAATCAGGAACTTTGCCTTCTGCAGGAACCAATTTATCCAATAAAAATAAAGCTGTTTTTGACAAAACGATACTCGAATTCGAATCAAAATCTAAGGTTGTACTTAATGAGTTTGAAACAAATGATTGCTTTTCATCAAAACGATTGGTCATCACAAAAACAGTAATAATGTTGCATTTTGATTGTTCTTTTCTAAGCTTTTCGGCACAAGAAACAGCAAAAGTAGAAACACGCTCTTTCAGATTTTCATAATCATTGATTGTTTTCTCAAAACTTCGAGTTGTGGCAATTGATTTTTTGCGTTGAACTTCATCTAATTTTAAAACGCTTTCGCCTAATAATTCTTTTTTCAAACGCAATTCGACGATGGAGAAATTTCGTTTGATGTATTCATCTTCAAGCAAGGTGAAATCATATGCATTACGACATCCGATATAAGATAAACGTTTAGCTAAACGTCGTCCAATTCCCCAAATATCCTCACATTTTAACCATTTTAAAGCTTTGTTTATTTTCTCTTTCGAATCAATCATATAAACGCCGTTATGATGTTTCGGAAATTTCTTCGCAATTCGATTTGCTACTTTAGCTAAAGCCTTTGTAGGAGCAATACCAATACAAACTGGAATTTTGGTAATGGTATATATTTTTTGTTTAATTTCTTGTGCACATTTCACCAAATCATAGTTATCAAAGCCTTTGAAAAGAAGAAAAGATTCATCAATCGAATAAATTTCAATATCAGGGCAATAGGATTTCAGAATAGTCATCACACGATTACTCATATCCGCATACAAAGCATAATTTGAAGAGAAAACATTGATTTTATTTAATCTAAAATTATTCTCGTATTCAAAAGCAGGAGCACCCATTGGAATTCCTAAATCTTTTGCTTCATTACTGCGTGCAATCACACAACCATCATTGTTAGAAAGTACCACAACTGGCTTTCCATTCAGCGTCGGATTGAATACTCGTTCGCACGAAGCATAAAAATTATTGCAGTCAACTAAAGCATACATCATGTTACAAAGTTGAGCAAATAAAGCGCTACAAGGTGTCGCGGAAAAGTGTTAAAAAATAATAATTAGAAATTGATTCAGTAAATTTGTGCCATGGTACTGAATGATAGATTGAAAATGTTGGTTGACCAAGTTCCAAAAAATATTTGTGGCGTGTATTATTTATACAACGACAAGCAAGATATTATCTACATTGGAAAAAGTATTGACATTAGAAAACGATTGATTCAGCATTTCAAATCACTTGATAAAAAGGAAATTAAACTTCAGCATTTTACGCATTCTATACAATTTGAAAATACAGGAAATGAATTGATTGCTTTGTTGAGAGAATCTGAATTAATCAAACAAAATCTGCCAATATTTAATCGAGCTCAACGCAAGATTAAGTTCTTTTACGCATTATATAAAGAAATAAATTCGGATGGTTATCATGCATTAATTGTGAAGAAAATTGATAACTCTGGGAACGAAATCATTTCATTTACATCACAAAATGAAGCAAAAGATTATTTATTTTACATTACAGATAAATATAAGCTTTGTCAAAAAGTAAATGGTTTATATAAAACCAAATCAAGTTGTTTTCAATATAGTTTAGAAGAATGTAATGGAGCTTGTGTAAATAAGGAAGATGTGAAACTTTACAACAAAAGAGTTCGTCAATTTTTGAAAACAGTGCATTTACCTAAAAAGGACTTTTTATTTGAATTGGTTGGAAGAACTGAAAATGAAAAAGGTATTGTATTAATTGAAAAAGGAGTTTACAAAGGTTTTGGCTATTGCGATCATTTACTTGATAATCTAGACGAAATGAAATCATTTATTGAACAAAAACAAGATAATAAGGATGTCCGAAAAATCTTATTTCGACATATAAAATCCGAATTATCCAAATAAACTCACTTGACCATCTTCACGCTGGTAGCTGAAATCTGTAAATGGTACAATAGGTTTACAATTAAGCCAATTCATTAAGTTTTCACCATCATTAAATACAACAGGCATTCGATGTTTTGTATTGTGGATATAATCCATAATGCCGACAGCTTCAGTCGTAACAATCGTAAACGTGTTATCTGAATACAATCCTGCTAAACACATCAAATTATTGTTGATTCCGATATCATATTTGATTTTGTCTTTGCCTTCGTGTCGCCATTCATAAAAACCATCAACCAATATCACACAACGATTGGTGTAAGCATCTCGAAAAGATGGTTTTTCATCTATAGTTTCAATACGTGCGTTTAAGGTGTTATTCGAATTAAAATCATTTCCAGCCCAATGCGGAATTAAACCCCATTCCAACAAATGAATAAAATCTTGTTGATTGGTGATAACAGGCAACTTTGGATGATCAAAACCTTTGAAATGAGGATTTGGCGTAAATGTAACCTCGGGTTTGAATTTCAACCTCGATTTCTTTTCAATCTGTTCTTTTGTTTTGGTAACTTTTACATGAAAACACATAGCATCTACTTTGGAATAAAGGTAATGATTACGACTATAAGAACAATTAAAAATTGAATCAATTAAAATGATTGTAGAAGAATTAAAACGAATTTTTTATAAACTTACGGTTTCACGTAAATCAGATTGTAACGCTCTATGTAGTTTTGTTGTATCAAGAAAATTAATTGCGATGGGAATATTTGATTTTTTAAAAAAGAAAGAATTTGATAAAATTTCTGAACTCGAAAAAAAGATTATTAGTTTAGAAAATAGTAATTCTGAATTGAACTCTAATCTAACTAGATATAACGGAATAATAGATGTAGAATACTATATAAAAACAGAAAAAGAAAATCAACTATAGAATCAATTGAAATGATTGAAGAAGAATTTCCAACGAGTTTGATGTAATTCGTGCATTTTAAACAAACTCACCAATTATGATGAATATCTAAAAAATTATAGGATAAGAGCTTTTTAAGCATTTTTGATATAAATCTTAGTTTTATTCATTCTTGATGCGGCCAAAATATTATAACAATATTATTATAGAGATAAATATTTAAAAACACTAAACTTTATAAGTAATTATTAGATAGTTTTATATGTTAAAATTTTATTTCTTTATAGATATATTGTTATATTTAATAACTAAACTAATATGAAATGATATCTATCGTTAAAGCATTAAATCCCGCTTATCGCCAATTTAAGCCAATCCGCAAAGAAGTTGAAAATTTCAAATCTGAATTATTAGCTTGCTTAGAATCGATTGGAATTAGTGATAGTAGAAATGAATCTGAAGAACATTTAAAAGAACCTATAAAGAAGTTCTTAACCAATACATTTTATCAAAAGAATTTAATCAATACCAAAGATCGAATTGATTTAGCTATTTATTTAGATAAGACAGCTAAAAGTGATGTTGGTGTTATTATAGAAGCCAAAAGACCGAGTAATAAAGCCGAATTTATTTCAACGAATAATATCAATAAAAAAGCGTTACAAGAAGTTTTATTATATTATTTACGCGAACGGATCGATTATAAGAATAATAACATAAAGCAAATTATAGTTACCAATGGGATTGAATGGTTCTTTTTCAAAGGGGAAGACTTTTACGATTATTTTTATAAAAATACAGAATTAATAAAAGAATATGCGCGTTTCCGTGATGGATTAAAAGACACTGCTAAAAACGAGCTATTCTATAAAGAAATAGCCGCAATTTATATTGAGAAGGTAAAAGACAAACTTCCCTATGTACACATTAAATTAGACACGAAAGAAATAACAAAATACAATGATACTAAAATTAGTAACCTATATAAATTATTTTCTGATACGCATTTATTAGGTAAATCATTTGGTAATGATAGTAATAAGCTAAACAATGATTTCTACAAAGAGTTACTTCATATTATCGGTTTAGAAGAAATAAAAGAGAAAACAGGGTCTAAAAAGATAATTGTAAGAAAAGATCCTAAAGAACGTGATTATGCTTCTATACTAGAAAATACAATTTATACATTAGAAGATAAAAGTTATCTAGATCGTATAACGAATATACCAAATTCTCCAGAGAAAGCTTTCAATGTAGGGTTAGAGTTATGTATTAATTGGATCAACCGTATTCTATTTCTTAAATTACTAGAATCACAGTTAGTCAGTTATAACAAATCCAAAGAATACAAATTCTTAAATTTTAATTTTCTAAATGGTTATGATGCTTTAAACGATTTATTCTTTTCAGCATTAGCAAGACCATTAAATGAAAGACACGATAAAAACAAGGAACGTTTCAAGAATATCCCTTATCTAAACAGTAGTTTGTTTGAACATAGTGAAATGGAGCGTTTAACATTTGATATTACTGCACTGAAAGATGAAGAAATGCAAGTTTTTTCAGGTACAATTTTAAAAGATAATAACGGTAAAAAATTAAATGGTAAATTAAATACGCTCGATTATATCTTCCGATTTTTAGATTCATACGATTTTTCGGCTGATGCCAATACAGATATTGAAGATGAACAAAATGGAAAAACCTTAATTAATGCTTCGGTTTTGGGTCTAATCTTCGAGAAAATTAATGGATACAAAGACGGCTCATTCTATACACCTGGGTACATTACAATGTTTATGTGTAAAGAAGCGATTAGAGAGGCTGTGGTGGATAAATTCAAAGCAGAATACCATCATTCTATCGAAACTTTTGAAGATGTAAAAGCTTATTGTCAAAGTTTCTTTAAAAAAGAGGATAGAATCAAGTTAAATAATACCATCAATACTTTAAAAATATGTGATCCCGCTGTAGGTTCTGGGCACTTTTTAGTTTCTGCTTTAAATGAATTAATTGCTGTAAAAAGTGAATTAGGAATCCTTTCTAATGAACAAGGTGAAAGAATACCGTGTGAAGTTTCAATTGAAAATGATGAGTTATATATTGCTTATAACGAGGGTGAATTATTCGAGTATAATCGACAAGATGTAAATAGTCTTCATATTCAAAAAACATTGTTTCATGAAAAACAAACCCTAATTGAGAATTGTTTATTTGGAGTAGATATCAATCCCAATTCAGTAAATATTTGTCGTTTACGTTTATGGATAGAGCTGTTAAAGAATGCATATTACACAACTGAAGGCGAATTGCAAACATTACCAAATATCGATATCAATATTAAATGTGGTAATTCGTTAGTTCACCGATTTAAGCTAGACGACAGTTTAAAACAAGCGTTTAAAAATAAAGAAGTTACATATTCAATAAACGACTATAAAACTGCGGTTAGTGAGTACAAACACACGAATAGTAAAGCAAAAAAAGCTGAAGTAGAAACCATTATCCGAAACATCAAAAATAATTTTAGAACAACTTTAGATGCTAAAATCAAAGAAAAAATATCTAAAGCCGTAGGTGAATATGAAAACGAAAAATCACGTTTAGATAACTTAACATTATTCGGAGAAAAGATTAAAAAAGCAGATAGAGACAATTTAAAAAAATTGAAACTAAAAGCAGAGAAATTAACCAAAGAGAAACAAGAAATTTTGGACAATGTCATGTTTCAGAATAGTTTCGAGTGGCGCTTCGAGTTTCCTGAAGTATTAGCAGATGATGGTTCTTATGTTGGATTTGATGTCATCATCGGGAATCCGCCTTATATTCAATTACAAAAAATGAAAGAAGCAAGTAATATGCTTCAAAAATTAAATTATGCTTCATTTGCAAAAACGGGAGACATCTATAGTTTGTTTTACGAATTAGGAAATAATATTTTAAAACAAAATGGATGCTTAATTTTTATTACTTCCAATAAGTGGATGCGTGCTGCCTATGGAGAGAGTTTAAGAAAATATTTTATTGAGCAAACAAATCCTAAAGTCTTAATTGATTTTGGAGGAATTCAAATATTTGATTCTGCAACAGTTGATACTAATATTCTAATGTTTAAAAAACAACAGAATCAATACCGAACTCTTGCTTGTATCGTAAAAGAAAAAGTAATAAATAATTTGGGGGATTATTTTAGACAAAACCAAACATTAATCGACTTCAATTCATCTGACAGTTGGGTAGTTTTATCACCTATAGAGCAAAGCATAAAAGCTAAAATTGAGGCAGTTGGCACACCTTTAAAGGATTGGGATATTAGAATAAATTACGGGATTAAAACTGGATTTAATGATGCCTTTATTATTGATGGAAAAAAGCGTGAAGAACTGATTAAGCAAGACCCAAAATCTGCCGAAATTATACGACCTATTTTACGAGGCAGGGACATCAAAAAATACAGTTATGATTTTGCTGATTTATGGTTAATTACGTCCCATAATGGGATCAAAGAAAAGGGCATAAAACCAATAGATATAAATAATTACCCTGCGATTAAAGCACATTTAGATCAATTTTATTCTCAACTTGAAAAAAGATCAGATAAAGGAGATACACCTTACAACTTAAGGAACTGTGCTTATATGGACGATTTTTTTATGCAGAAAATCATATGGAAAAGAATAGGTTCTATTATACGATTTTCTTTCGATGAAAATCAAAATTACGGACTTGACAGTACTTGTATCTTAACAGGTAATATTAATCTTAAATATTTAGTTCTATTATTGAATTCTAAAATAGGGCATTATCAACTACGTGATGCACCCAAAACAGGAACTGGTGATTTACTTATTAGTGTTCAAGCTATACAACCTTTAAAATTTCCTTTATTTGATAATAAAGATGAATCAAAAGTAGATGATTTATATAATGGGATTAAGAATCAAAGAAAGAATATTGAATCAGATATCAATTATTTTATATATCAAAAATTTGAGTTTGATTCAAATGAAATAGAATTTATAGACTCTCAATAAATTCTATTTCATTTTCATTTAAATTATATAGATTATACAATAAATTATCAATTTTTAAATCCAATTCATCTGTTTTAATTTCATTATTTCTGTATTTATCAATTAGTACATTAATTTCATAATTGATATTATTTGAAACTTCTAATACTTTAATTTTTTCAAAAAAAATCTTACTTAATTCTCTAGTTCCCCCTTGAAGTTCTGGGAAGTTATCCTTAAAACAACATTTAAAAATTTTAGAATTAAAAAATGCAGTCAGATAAGCTATATTTTTCCCAGTGATAATAAAACATTTTTGATTTACATAAACACCATCTAAGTCATATACAAAAGGTAAAAATTTTGTCATATTAGGATATATAATTTTTTGTATAGAAAAATCGTCCCAATAACTTATACTATCTTGGGTTTCAAACCACTTATTATTTGTCTTTTTTCGACTTCCTTTATCTCCAGTTTGTTTTAATCTATCGTATCCAAAACTTAAAAGATGCTCTTTTACAGCAGGATATAGTTCAATATCTATTTTTAGGCTAGGAAAGGTTGTTATAATGTATAAATCCGCAAAATCATAATAATAACGCTTAATATCACGTCCACGTAGTAACGGTCGATTATTTTAATCAGTTTTTTATTGAATAATTAAAGTAGTTTTATTTCTGTATAAAAAAATAGTCTTTATTTTTTTTAGACAATTTCTCATCATTTTTGCAAAAATTTTAATGAAGAATGATTTACGGATACATCAGAGTAAGTACAGACAAACAAACAGTAGAAAATCAACGATTCGAGATCAATCAGTTCTGCGATAATCAACAATTATTCGTAACCAAATGGATAGAAGAAACAATATCAGGCGCCAAGCAAGTAGAAGATCGTAAATTAGGTAAATTATTAAAAAAAATGAAACCTGGCGACATTTTAGTATGTTCCGAATTATCTCGTTTAGGACGTAACTTACTAATGATAATGGGGGTACTAAACGAATGTATGAATAGAGACATACAAGTATGGACTATTAAAGATAATTACAGATTAGGTAGCGACATTAATTCAAAAGTATTAGCTTTTGCTTTTGGTCTTTCTGCTGAAATAGAACGTAATTTAATTTCTCAACGTACCAAAGAAGCTTTAGCACGCAAAAAAGCAGAAGGTGTTATACTTGGACGCCCTAAAGGCAGAAAGTCGTCTAAAACGAAATTAACAGGGCAAGAAAAACAAATTATAGAGTTATTAGAAAAGAATGTTTCATACAGTGCCATTGGTCGCATATTAGGAGTACATAGATTAACAGTAACATCTTTTATAAAAAACAACCCAGAAGTATTAGCATATAAATCAGATTTTTAGGGAATCATCTAAATTATCTAACTATATTTTTAGTTATTAATGTAAAAAAACCTCGCTAGAGTTTTTAAGCGAGGTTTATATTTTATTTTTTTTAATTCGTAAAAGAGGAAGCCTATATATGCTTAATATGCGTATATTTCGTCTAAATCATTTATAAAGTAATCGATACCTCTAATTTCCTCAATAGGATAATCATATAAATTAAAACCTGATATAGGTAATGGATAAATTATTGAATTTTCATTAAGAATACCTGATTGAATCTTTGATCTCAATTCCATTAATAATCTTCCTAAAGCATTTTTTCCTTCAAGAACATTTTTATTATCTGTTGGAATAGCCCCCCAAATATTATCTGTTTTAGAAAATTCAACAATAATCTTATCATTTGTTGATAACAATATGTTAGAAAATTTATTAAAGTTCTGTATTAGTTTTATTTCTAAACACCACCTCATAACTTTAAATTTTATTTTTTCCCAATCTTGACGTACATATTGATTGTATTTACGACTAATTTTTTTTGCATCCATTGGGTTTTGTGTTTTAATTATCTCCTCTTGAATGTTAGGAAATAAAGAAAATTTACAAGCTTGATATAATATTTCAGAACTTTGAATATTAATTTCATTGATAAACAAGGTAAAACCAGGAGACATATTAGATAGTCCACCAAATTTACCATCTGTTTTGGCAAATGTAATTATATCATTATAATCATATTTTCTGAAGTTCGTGTCCATGTTGCTAAATTAATGAATAATTATTAGTTATCCTCTATTTGCAACTGAAAATAATGGTTTCCAGTTGTGACCTGAAACTTCCCACCAATATACTAATGGTGAGTTGTTTGGAATGTTTCTCCACGTAAAAAAATGTGTACCTAATCCAAATATTTTATAATTTGGATTAATTAAACCTAGAGGTCTTATATTTGGCTTCACATCGCCTTGTATCATGTTTATAATGTCAATTCCTTTTTCTATTAATATATTTTCAAAATTAATTCTATTTTCAGGAGTTGTAAAAAATACTTCTTTAACTGGAGTGTTAATTTTTCGATAAGCATAATCTTCATACTTAGTAGCATCAAGATTTTCTAAATACCTGTTAATTTTACTATTAGCTAATTTGATTGGCCGAGCAACATTTAAGGATTGATGATTAAACTTGGCGTGATTTTGAACTTCATAATTCCAAAACCAATTAATCTTTTTTGAAATTTTTTCTGAAAGTGTCGGTGTTTTTGAAATTCTAAATTTCTGAAATTCAAATCCCCAAATATGCATACAAAAGACACTAATAGATAAATTTATTTCATTATTTTCTAGTTTTTGCGCGAATGATATTTCTTTATCATCTTTTGTGATTAAAAATTCTACGCAATGCTTGCCAATGGTACTTCCAGAAGCTAAAACATCATCAAAATATATATAATTTTTTTTAGGGTAATCAATATATTTTTTATAGGATTCTTGATAGTTCTCCATTAGAACTTCTTCAAGTAAATTTAAAATTGCTGGTTGACTTTTATGTGGTAATTGACAATCTATGAACTGAGTTTCTATTAGAAAAGTAGTTATATTAGTGTATGAATATAATTTTAAATAAGATTCTAAATGACTCAATATATTTTGTTTAGCCTTATCTCTTGATATATATGTTTCAGGCAAAATTTTATTTAATTCTGTTAATACAAGCAAAGCATCACCTCCAAATTGATTTGCCCATTCTATAATATAATCAGGTGTTATATAAATACCATCGTGATTTCTGTAATCTTTAATAATTTCATATATATTATTAGCTAGTTCATTCATTATTTACCTTTCATAATTAATGCTATATATTCTCTTTTTCTCTAAAATTAAAGATACTAAAGTTTTAGAGAACACATCTACATTTTGTACAATACTTCTTAAACATACAACAACCATTTAACAATAAATTACGGTTTCACGTAAAACAAAAAACCTCTCTAAAATTTCTTTTAAAGAGGTTGTTATTTATACTATTTTGTGTTTTTGTACCTAAAATTAGAGTTGTGCAACAGTTACCGATGTTGTGTGCAGTTTATAATTTAACTAAGTTATATATTTCATTTACTAAACTATCGATAAAATTTACAGAATTTTCCACGTCAATTTGATTAATTGTTTGTATTGTATTACTAAATAAATCGATATCACCTTCGTGAACAATCTGATTTCTTCTGATAATTATATTTTTAAGTTCAATTTTAAGATTACTTTCATTCATACCCATAGCTGAAGCAATTTTTTGCCATTTATGATTTTCCAACCAAATTAAACTTAATGCTGATGAAATTTTTTCAGGGTCTTGAAATGACAAATGTTTATGACTTTCAATTATTATCTTTTCAATTTCATTGTTAATATTAATTGTTGGTGTTGGAGATGATATAAGTTTAAGTTGTGCGTAATTGAAAGTGAAATTGTTTAATGAAGGGGTGGTAGGCCTCAAATGATTATAACTTTCTAAAATTCCAACTTTAACTATATCGTGAATAAATTTATCTAAACCAGAAACAGCATATACAATTTCTCCTCTTAGAAGGTCATCTAAAAAAGAACTATTAAAATGTAAATCATTTTTTAAATGATTATATAAATCATGAATCTCTTTAATTCTAACAATGTTTTTATCAAATTGTGTTTTGGCTTGAAACATAATTTTTTATATGAATTATCTGTTGAGCGAAATCATTGAACATATTGTTAAAGAAGTCTCTTTTATCCTTCATTTGATTTAAAACTGTGCCTGAATGACCCATTTCCTCATCTTCAATAGCAAATACAGGTATTCCTAATTGACTTGATTTTTGAATTAAACTTTGGAAGTCAGGAATTTCAGCAATACAATAATGATTTGGAATAATATTATTCAGGTACGCATCATTATTTAATAGCATATTTGAACTATTTAATGCAGGAACAAGAGAAGAATCTACTTCTTCTAAAATTTCATCCATATTATTTCTAAATGGAGCATTTGGCTTACCATTTCGTATATTAAATCTTTGGATTAATAATCCACCAAGTTTCGGTGTTTTTTGAGGAAATGGATAAGAAGAATTGGAAAACATAGTATGCATTTGTTGAGCTTGAATCCCCCATCTAGGCAATACAAATGAAAGTGTTTTAATAGCCATCAAAGAGAATGGGTCTGGATTAGTAGGAATTAAAAATAAATCAGAAATTGAAAATAAATTTTGATTAATAGCTCCTAATCCTGGATTAACATCAAATATTACAAAATCTATATTGTATTTTTCAACCATCAATTCAATTAAAGAATTAAAAGCCCCTGGAAGATTTTGCATTGTAGAAAATGCATTATTTGAATTTTGTGCAAAACTTAATTGAGGTTCAAGTTCAGTTAAATTAGGATGCCCAGGTAAAAGATAAATATTTTGATTTCTTGGAACTTGATAACAATCAAACGAAGATATTGCTTCAGGTTTACTTTCAAAAGCTGGACTTACTCCATCTTTTAAATTGTTATTTTTTGTAATGTCTTCAATGTAGTATTCTTCAAATGAATCTTTTAATATAAGACCAGTTAAATTACATTGAGGGTCAGCATCAACTAGTAAAACTTTATTACCTAATTCTGCTAATTTCCAACCTAAATTAAAAGAAGTGGTTGTTTTACTAACACCACCTTTATGATTAAAAAAAATTAATCTCATATTTTTATAGAATTTTGTTAAGTTAAATTGCACACAACATTGTTTTTCACGAAGTAAAATATAGTTTCGTTAAATATCCCCTATATTTACATTTCGCATAAATAACAAATATATAAATTAATCTAATTTATAACCATTGTTGTATATATAATAATTGAATAAAAAAAGCTTCATCTGAAGCCTTTTTACTTATTTAAATTAATTATTATAAAATTTATTAAAGTCTTCAAAAAAATCTGACAAGCTAATTTTTTCATACTTTAAAATTAAAGCTATAGTAGATAATGGAATATTGTACCCATCTCCTTTAGATATTTTACTAATTGTTGAAGATGTTACTCCGACTGCTTTTGCGTATTTATTTTGGCTATTATTATTGCTTATATTATTAAAATTGGATAAAAAGCGAATTGTGATATATTCACATAATTTTTTATTGAGGTTACTTTTATAATCGTTTTTTTCCATTTTGTTTAAAAAAAAGTGTTCGCCATAGCGAATAGTTAAAAATTATTGTTATATTTGTATAAGCGAATTGATAATTAGACTTTTAATAGTCATAATTAAACGATGTAATCTCGACTCAAAACGACCAATTTTCTATCGAGAGTATCGTGAAATCGCTCCATGTCTCAAAAGTTTTGTACTTTCGCATATGGCATGGGCGGTTCTCACATATGCTTTAGGTAGAAGCTTAAATTTATTTAAGTAGGGTTTGGTCGCCCTTGAGTCTAAAGTGTGAAGCCGCCTTGCTTTTTTTGCAAGTATTTCTTCATACACGAGAAACATCGTTCCATAAAACCCAACACAAAATGAGAACGAAACAATTTCCATTCATCCGTAAAAAACCGCCAGACAAAGTCTGTTGGTGTTACTTCTTTTTTTAAAGAACAAACCTCCGTTTTATAACATTTAACGGAACGTAAAGCAAAGGGCTAACCTTTCTTTACACGCTCTCTATCAGAGCCTCGGTAAGGAGACTTTGACAGCTAGGTTATACTCTTTTTTTCGCACATTAAAAGTAATGCCTTTCATATCATTTTCCAAATTTATTGGGGTTCTGCTACCTTTTATTTAGATATGAGACGTGAGATTTTAGTATTGAGAGGATTGTAGTATGTAATAAGTACAGATTAGATGTTAGATATGAGAATTGAGAATTGAGATATTAGAGTTGTTGAAAGTGATAACGAATTTGAATATTGAAAAAGGATGAAGAAACTGGCATTAAAACTCTCACGTTAAGAAAATGGTTGAATGTAACGTTAAAAAGTTTTTAGCCCGTAGGGTTTGTAAAAAGTTTAGTGGAGTGAAAACATTTTTAGTAGAGAGGTTTACGGCCAAGAGTTTTTTGATTACTTTTTTGCTCATTTCCCCGAAGGGCATATGAATACTGATAATTAAAATAGATAAGTAATGAATAAAAAAGTGATAGAAAGTATTTTACATTCATTTTTTCCTTGATGAAAAAACGAACCAAAAAAATCAAGACCGCGATTTTCGACGTTCAATTCCCATTTCACGCACTAAAAAGATTAAATGTTTCGCATACGCTCACTAATCTTTTTTACGCTTGTTTCAATGGATTGAAACTCGTCTGCAAATCGTATGTCGACTCTAAAATCCGTTATAAAAAGTGAATTTGAATATAATAAGAATAAAAACGTAAAACGTTAAGCGTATCACATAAACCGTAAAAACAAAAACCCCTTTCCCAAAAACAAAGTTGGCGCGATGTACAGGAAAAGGAGTGGCTTTTAAAACTAATGTTGAATTTAAAAAACTTATGTAAAATTATGAAAGAGTAAACAGATTCACACTCTATCCCCCGAAGACAACTCAAAGAGTATAAATGATCTTCATAAAATGATTAGTGTTAATTTTTAGTTTTCATTTATTAATGTAATTTTTAAAACCTGTCGGAGGGGGATATTTTAAGAGGAATATAGGATAAAAGTAGACGAGCTCACGCGCGCGTGATAATAGAGATGAAATTCTAAATGGAATTTGTGATAATAAGAAGATAATTAGAAGTTCATTATTTTATTACGTTCATTTTTATTCATGAGTTATTATTTTATTACGTTCATTTTTGTCTTGACACAAAAACATTTGAGATTAAGAGGAGAAGCTCCAGTGGAGCTTAGGTAAAATTGTTACAAGTCGGTCAATAACGGCTATTCGCTAAATGCTTTAAATCATTCGCATATGAAATGCGAACAGTAAATCATTTTTAACTCTCACTACGCCGAATTGACGCTCGACTTTTCAGCAATGACGGTTTTGAAATTTGTTGTTAAAAGTGGATTTGAATATTGAAAAAGGATGAAAAAAAATGTCATATGATTTGGAGGCGAGTGTCAAAAAGTTGAAGAGAATGGTTAAAATGTTTTACTGTTTGTGTAGCAAATGATTTAAAACATTGAATGGCTGAAACTTATTTTGACCGTCGAAAATCAAAGACTTGATGTTTTGTAATCACATACTCTGTTAGCACAGACTTTGCATTAAGGTAAAAGTTAGAAGAAAAAAAATAGAAAGATTCTGCACTTCGAGTGCCTCAGTGCCCATGTTTAGAATGGTAGAAAATAATATTCACCACATAGAT
Source organism: Empedobacter stercoris (assembly GCF_025244765.1). Lineage (NCBI taxonomy): Bacteria > Pseudomonadati > Bacteroidota > Flavobacteriia > Flavobacteriales > Weeksellaceae > Empedobacter > Empedobacter stercoris. The sequence continues at coordinate 248,473 of NZ_CP104209.1, forward strand.
ACATAGAACTGAATGATGAAAAATAAAGAGCAATAGAGAAGATAAATCTATTAAACATAGTTAGCAGCTCGCTATGTTTCTGTTTACTGAACTATGGAATCTCTAAAATAAAAAAAGATAAAAACCTATGTATCTATTGTGGTTAAAAAATAACTTATAACGTAAAAAAAATAAAACCTCCTTTCCCTAAAACAAAGTTGGCGCGATGTACAGGAAAAGGAGTGGCTTTTAAAACTAATGTTGAATTAAAAAACTTATGTAAAATTATGAAAAAATTTTACTTCAAACTCAGTAGGCAGTCATTTACTGTATTATTGGGATTGTTTTGTGCAACACCATTGTTAGCACAAACAGGTAAAACCGTGACTGGAACGGTAAAAGAACTTCAAGTCCCACTAGTGGGTGTAATGGTAAAGGAGGAGGGAACCGATAATTCCACTTTTACTGATTCAAATGGACAGTATTCGTTGACTTTACAACAGGATGATGCTAAACTGATTTTTGAGCAATTGGATTTCCCAATTCGAGAAGAAGAGGTGTTGAATAGAAACGTGATAAATGTACGTTTCACAAAAGAAGAGGAGGGGATTCAGCTAAAAGATGTGGTGGTGAATGCAGGATACTACTCCGTAAAAGACAAAGAACGTACAGGTTCTATAGCACGTGTTACAGCAAAGGAAATTGAGAATCAACCTGTGAATAATGTGTTAGATGCCTTGCAAGGTAGAGTAGCAGGTTTAGAAATTACCCCAACTACAGGAACAGCAGGTGGTGGTTATACCATTCGGTTAAGAGGACAGAATAGTATAAATGCGGGGAATGATCCATTGTTTATAATAGATGGGGTTCCGTTTGATATGAATTCTATGTCTTACACCAGTATCTCCAATACCGTAATGCCCAATTCAAACATTAATCCGTTGAATTCTATCGATCCAAAATCAATCGAGAAGATTGAAGTTCTAAAAGATGCGGATGCCACAGCAATTTATGGTTCGCGTGGTGCCAATGGAGTGATTTTAATTACCACTAAAAAGGGAGAAAAGGGAAAAACTACATTTAATATAGATTCTTCAATTAGTGTCAATTCCATTACAAAAAAAGTAAATCTTCTAAATACAGAACAATACCTCATGATGCGAAAGAAAGCATTTGAAAACGATGGTATTACAAACTACCCAACAAATGCGTATGATATTAATGGAGCATGGGATCAAACACGATACACCGATTGGCAAAAAGTACTAATAGGGAATACAGGTACAACCAATAATACAAGACTAAATATTATGGGCGGTAGCGAGCAAACAAGTTTTATGATTGGGTCCAATTTTATGAAAGAAACTTCTGTTTTATACGGGGATTATAAGTATAAAAAATTGAATGCCTTTGTCAATCTTAATCATTCTTCTAAAGACAATAGATTTAAAGTAGGTACTGTCCTAATTTATGGAGATGATAACAATGTATTACCAATAGAAAATTTAGCGCGTACAGCTAAAAAATTAGCTCCCAATGCACCCGCTTTATTCGATGAAAATGGAAATTTAAATTGGGAAAATAATACATGGACAAACCCTATAGCATCTACTTATAGTACATATCGTAGTCATGCAAATGTGTTGAATACTAGCTTTAATATGAGCTATGCTTTAACGGATCAATTTACATTTAAAACGAATTTAGGTTATAATCATTCAATTTTAAAAGATAAAAGTTTCAATCTACATACAGTAAGAAACCCTGCTTATGGTAATACAAGTGCTGATAGTAGTGTCATAATGAATGAAAATGAAAAAGAAGTATGGTCAATAGAACCGCAATTGGATTATCATTTAAGTTGGACAAATAGTGAAATTACCTTGAATGTAGGAGCAACTTTTATGATGAACGAACAAAATCAGTTGGTTACAAGAGGAGTTGGCTTTGCAGATAATGCATTAATGAATGTGATGAGCGCAGCAAAAACATTTCAATTTCTGCAAGATATTTCTTCACAATATAAATACAATGCGATCTATGGACGATTTAATTACAGTTTGTATCAAAAATATATTCTTAATCTTACAGCAAGAAGAGATGGATCAAGTCGATTTGGAGAAGCCAATAAACTAGCAAATTTTGGTGCAATAGGCGCTGCTTGGATTTTTTCGAAAGAAAACTTTCTCAACGAATCATCTTGGTTAAGTTTCGGAAAATTGAGAGGGAGTTATGGAATTACTGGAAACGATCAAATAGGGGATTATCAGTATTTGAGTACGTATTCTATAAAACAAGACGGTTATGATGGAACAACCTATTTAACACCTTCTCGTTTACATAATCCGAATTTTTCATGGGAGAAAAATCGAAAGATAGAAGGAGCAATAGAATTGGCTTTTCTGAAAAATAGATTAAATCTTGAAGTAAACTATTACCACAATCAATCCAATAATCAGCTAATAGGTTATTCGTTACCTGCTACAACAGGGTTTAAAACAATTCAAGCAAATTTGGATGCAGTAGTGGTTAATAAAGGATTAGAAATTGCTCTCCATTCAACCAATATTAAGAAAGATAAATGGCAATGGGAAACATCCTTTTTAATTACATTTCCAAAGAATAAATTAAAAGCGTTCGAAAATCTAGCTCAATCCAGTTATAGCAACCAATATGTTATTGGGCAATCTATAAATATCACAAAACTATACAATTTTATAGGGATAAACCCTGTAAACGGAACTTATATGTTCGAGGATTATAACAATGATGGAAAAATAAGTAGTGCCGATGATCGTAAAGTATATACGGATTTCAATCCCAAATGGTACGGAAGTTTAGGAAATACCATTCGTTATAACAATTGGAATCTTGAGGTACTTTTTCAATTTTCGAAAAAGAAAGCCTACAACGAATTGCATACACTAAATGCAGCAGGTACATTCTTCAATCAACCTGTTTCGGTTATGGATGAAGGTCGTACGCAAATTTATACAACAGGCTCTAATACAAATGCTGTTGTTGCTCAAAATTATTTTTATACAAGTACTGGAGTTGTAAGTGATGCTTCTTTTGTGAGGTTAAAATCACTCTCGATAAACTACAATGTTCCTCTTAAGAAAAATTATAAAGTCGTTTTGTATGCACAAGGTTTTAATCTGCTAACGCTTACGAAATACAAAGGAGGGGATCCCGAACAAATTGAAGATTTTTTACCTCCTTTAAAACGTATCGCATTTGGAACAACTATCTCATTTTAAAAAATTGAAACCATGAAAAATAATAGAACAATATATGTGATAAATAGATTCATCCTATTAGTTGCCATATTTACATTGGCTGCTTGTAATGATTGGATTGAAACTGATGATCCTAAGGGAGAAATAAAAATTGAAAAGGTTTACAATAACGAGCAAACTGCTAATGCAGCAATTGCGAGTATTTACAAAGACATGAAAAATGATGGTTTGTTGTCGGGAAGTACAAATGGATCAAGCGTATTATTTAGTTTGTATGCAGATGAACTTGATTTTTATGGTTCTACGAGCAATAACCTTTCAATGTTTTATACCCATCAATTATTGCCTTCTAATACACTGGTAACGTCTATATGGGCAAATAATTATAGAATTATTTATGAAACAAATTTAGCTATAGAGGCATTAAATAATTCAACAAATTTATCCCTTGAGTTAAAAAATAAATTGATAGCAGAAGTGTTGTTTATAAGAGCATTTACGCACTTTAATTTAATGAATGTATATGGTAAAATACCCTATATCACTACACCCAATTATCAGATCAATCGATATGTTTACCGTGATGAAATAAAGATTGTTTACGATAATATCGAAAAAGATTTGCTCCAAGCAAAAGGTTTATTGGTAAATAATGTGGCGTCTAATGCGAATAACAGAGCAACTATATATGCAGTATCAACCCTATTAAGTAAGGTGTATTTATACCAAGAAAAATGGGACAAAGTAGTGAGTGAAACGCAAGGAATTGTTCAAAATCAGAACTTTTCATTTCAACAACCAATAGAAAATCAATATAAAAAAGAAAGCAAGTCTACAATATTTCAATTTTCATCGACAATAAATGGTGAAAATACGTTAGAAGGATCATATTTTATTATTAATACCGGACCTCCAACTCGGGTAGCTTTACGACAAGATTTTATAAATCAGTTTGATACATACACAGGATAAAAGGTTTACATTTTGGACAAAGAAAGTAAGCAATACAACAAATACACAATCTTGGTATATACCGTATAAATATAAAGAAAATGCAAATACAGGTTCAAGCAAAGAGTTTTCTATTGTATTTGGTTTGTCAGAAATAGTCTTGATGAGAGCAGAAGCTTATTTGCATACAAACGAATTGGCATGGCAGTGAAAGAAATTAATATCATTCGAGAGAAAGCAGGGTTAAATCCGTTTAATTCTTCTAATCCAAATGAGATTAAAAAAGAACTTATACTTCAAAGAAAACTAGAATTGTTTACAGAACATGGAAATAGATGGTTTGATTTGAAACGTTGGAAAATAGCCGAGGAAACCCTAAAACCTATAAAATCAAATTGGAAACCAAGAGATTTAATTTTACCAATTCCAGAAAGCGAATTATTGATTAATCCTAATCTAAATCCTCAAAACGATGGCTATTAAATATGTCAATTCAATACTAGTTATGCTGTTTGTCTGTTCGGGATACTTTGCAAACGCGCAAGAGAATCAAAAAACTTCGAATTGGACTAAACATACTTTATTTACAGACGTAAGTAGCGACGGAAAGTGGGTTGTTGTAAATGATATGCAAGATAAAAATAATGTTATACTTGTACAGACAGAATCTGGTTTTCGAAAAGAATTGGGGCCAATCATTCTTTTGAAATTTTTGAAAAATAATGATATACTATCTTTTGTTGATGATAAATCAAATTTGCATCTAATTGATTTAAAAACACTAAAAATAATCTTGCAAGTTGAGGTATTACATAAAAGATATTTTACAAATCATAATCAAACGATAATTTCATACCTAAGAAAGGGCGAAAAAGAGAAAAAAGATTTACAGTTACTTGATTTGAAAAGTAACAAGTCATATACGATACACGATGTTGAAAACTACCAGTGGCATCCTGCCAAAGATGAGTTAATTTTTCTAACATCAAATATGGATTCTAACACTAAAACATTAAAAAAATGGGAATCGGGTTCAGAAAATCAGCAGTCTCTCTTTATAACTCCAAAAAATGAAGTGAAGATATTAGGGTGGCAAAGCGATCAAAAAAGTATACTTCTATTAGAAGACACGGTCGACGGAGGGATACTTTACACGATTAATACCCAAAATAAGGAGGTAAAATCTTTGGCTTGTAAAACATTATTTTCTGATGAGGTAGTTCGTAAAATAAATGGTTTTGATACTACTAGTGATCGTAATGGAATAGTCTTTTTTAATGTAGATATCGTAAAGAGTAAAAATGATAATTACAGTATTTGGGATACCCAAGATGCTTTAATCGCACCTAGAAAAGCTGTTGCTGAAGAATATGTTTTGAATAAACAGAGCATAAGATGGGATACAAAAACGAATGAATTTTCTATCATTACTTCAAATAAATTGAATGCTGTTATCATTAAACCTAACTATAGTTATGCATTAGCGTATGACTTTTTAGAAAATGAACCTTCTACAGAACAATATACAGTTGCCGATTTATACCTAAAAAATTATGAAAAAGGAGAAGAGAAATTAATTGTTCCTGCACATTATTTTTCTTACGACTATCTTTCATTTTCACCGAGTGGAAAATATATCATGTATTTTAAAGATAAAAACTGGTGGGGGTATGATACAGAAAATGATGAGCACATTAAAATTACCATACCATCAAATTATTCTTTATATAAAACAAACGATATGTATTATAAACATCCAACACCATATGGAGTAGAAGGGTGGTCTATATATGAAAATGAAGTATTTGTGTATGATGAGTTTGATATTTGGATATACAATATAAAAAATGGTACTGCTAAAAGGTTAACAGCTAGTAAAGGGGATATAAGTTATAGATTTAATAAAAAAGAACGAAAAAATACCTCTCACATTGATATCAATCAAAAGTTGATGTTAGATCTATCGACTAAAGATGAGCAAAATGGTTTTGCTTTTTTTGAAAAAGGTAAAATTATACCAATTGTCTTAGAATCCAATACGATTGAAAATGCTGTATGTATTAATAAGCAAACGTGTTTTTTTAAGAAGTTTAGGTATAACGTATCTCCTGTTATAGAGCGTGTAGATTTGGCTACGAAAAAAAGAAAGATAGTATATCAAAGTAATCCCAATTTGGCAAAGTTAGATTTAGGTAAAAGTGAAAGTATAGAATACAAGAACATAAAAGGAAACAAATCGAAAGGGATTTTACTTTACCCAACTAATTTTAATCCTACCAAACAATATCCTGTTATTTACTATATATACGAGAATATGACGTATAAAGTAAATCAGTTTGCAAGTCCAACAAAACATACGGAGGACGGTTTTAACATTCTTAATTATATATTGGATGGGTATTTTGTTTTTTTACCCAATTTAGAATATCAAATAGGGAATTTAGGTGAATCAATTGTCGTGAATATAGAAAATAGTGTAGAAGAACTAGTAAGTCGATCTTATATTGATAAGAATAGATTAGGACTAATAGGGCATTCGTTTGGTGGTTATGAAGCGGCATTTATAGCAACACATTCCAATTTGTTTAAGGCAATTGTAGCGGGTTCTGGCGTGATGGATTTGGTTTCTTGGTCGCATGATGTACAATGGGAAGGTTGGTTTAGAGAGCAAGCATGGAGGTTAGAAAGTCAGCAGTTTCGAATGAAAGATAGTTATTATACGGATAAAAATAACTACATAAGAAACTCACCTTTCTATCAGGTGGAAAACATGAAAACGCCTTTATTGTTGTGGGCTGGTAAATCTGATTATAATATAAATTGGTATCAAAGCATATATATGTATATGGCAATGAAAAAATTAAATAAAGAAGGTAAATTGATTTTATTTAATAACGATGGTCATTATTTAACTCGTAAAGAGAATCAAGAAATGTTATATAATTCAATCTTAAGTTGGTTTAATACATATTTAAAATAAGAGAAAGGAGCTATTACGCTCCTTTCCTTTAAATTATGGTTGCCAATGCATCAAGTTTTGACTACATTGAGTACCATTTTTAAATTCAAATACTTCTTTAGAACCAATTGTACAACTTACAGTTCCTATGTTATTACAAGTGGCATCTACCTGTTCACATTCTTCTAAATCATTGTAAATATATGCAGTTGCATACTCTGTAGATTTGTAAGAAGATTTACCTTCAGTGGCAAATGCAAAAGCAACAGCCATCATTCCTACCCCGATAGGTAGCGTTTTTCTTAGAAAATTTGTTTTCATTTTATATAATTTTAATGTGGTGACTTACTCTATTATACAGGTTTTCAGTCTTCCCCTGCGCTGCGCAACGATTTATTTTTTCAATTGATAGCGATAAATTTCATTATCAATTACAGCAAAAACAGAGTTTTGGTATATTTTAAAATCCCTAAGTTGTTGTTTATGTTTATGATAGAGGTAAAAACTGTGGAGATAATGGTTGTTTACAAGATCATATACATCTATGATGCTTGCACTTTGGTGTTCTTCTTCAAAATTTCCCAGTCGTTTGCTGTGGATGTAGAGATAATCACCATAGGTAGCTATCGTTTCATTCACTCGAATTGTCTTTGGACCTAATCGATAGTTTTGGTCTTTTTTATAAAAAGCAACATCAAGTTCTGGTTCATTTAAAGAATCGATGCTTTTCATAACATTTTTTTCATTCATCATAGAATCAAGGATGATAATTTCATTTTTATAATAATAGACATATAAAAAAATCTGATGTTGTTCATTCCAAATGAGTAATCCATCCAAATCAAATGCTCCATTTTGTTGGCTTTTTAGAGTTGTATCGTTTATTTTTAGTTGAAATCCATCTACTGTTTTATACAATAAAGCGAGTGCTGTTTGTTTAGTTTTTTGACTTGTTACAGAAAGACCAAAATGATCATCTTTTCCAGGAACATATTGATTGTAATAAGCATTATCAATAGTTTCAAGAGAAGTCGTGTAATCATATAATATTCCTTTTTCTATAATTCCTACTGTTCCATCCCCTAAGTAGAAATAAGGGGAGTTAACGTATGTTATTATTCGTTTATAAGGGAGTAGCTCATTTTTTATTTTGATCCGATTATTAGTCACATTTTGTGTATTATAATCATAAGTTCTAAGAAATAAAGGTGCATTAGGATGAGCTAAATAAGCATAGCAACTATCAATACCTGCTATATAATATCCTGTGGACTCTAGATTGAGTGTAGTTAGTTTTTCTGCAAAATGCGGAATGTATTTACGTGTAAAAGCATTATTATATTGAGATTTTTTTTCAGATAAACCGTATATAATGGTTACACTAACAATTCCGATTATTGTAAGAGTAGTTTGTTCAATTATATAGCCTTTCCATGTTTGAGAGGATTTTGTTATCCTAATGGCAATTAGAGCTAATCCAACAAATACGAGATTAAAAATCAAATGTTCTGTCCATCCCATTTTTTCTAAAACTCCACCGCAAGAACATGGTGTAAATGCTGTGAAATGTAGAATAATGACTATATAAGTAGTGAACATAACCATCAATAAAAGTGAAATTAGTAAAGTAATTGTTCGGAATCGATCAAACATCAAAAGAACCGCTGTTACCAGTTCTATTGTTATAACTCCATACGAAATAGGAATCGCATAACTGGCTAATAAGGGCGATTGTCCCAACTGTGTTTGAAAGGTTTCAAAATCGATAAGCTTACTGACTGCTGCGTAAATAAACAAAATAATAAATAGGTAGCAGATGAGTGTTTGTACAAACGGTGCAATTTTTCTCATCTTTTAGAAGTTTTAATTTATAAAAAATAGCTTTTTAACATCTAACATCTAATATCAGTTTTCATCTTCATCAATAGTTCTCGTATAGGGATCTTTATCACGAGGTGGGTCGTTTTTAAAAGGAATGCTATCCTTAATACTATCTTTAGAAGAAGTAATAGTAATACGTTCTGAACGAATCGGGGTTTCAATAAGAATATTTTCATCTTCTATACAGCTATTGAATACAAAACACCCAAGTACGATTAAATAAATAGATTTCATAGTTTATTATTTTTAAAGTTTGTATCGAAATTAGGTTTAGCGTAATAAATAGGAGGTATGTCAATGCGTCAAAAACATAAAATGCATGTCTAATTTATAAATTCATACACTTCAAGTTTTTAAGAAAACCGAAAAAATGTCAACCTGAATTCATTTCAGTTTCTAATATCGTCAGTCTGAGTGACGTTTGCAAAACGTTGTATCGAAGACTTAGACGATAATAATGAATGACAAAAACCATTGTTAAAAGTGAATCTGAGTATTGAAAAAGGATGGAGAAACCGGCATTAAAACTCTCACGTTAAGAAAATGTTTGAATGCAACGTTAAAAAGGTTTTAGCCCGTAGGGTTTTTAAAATCTTTAGTGGAATGAGAACATTTTTAGTAGAGAGGTTTACAGCCTTGACTTTTTTGTTTCGTTTTTGTGTCAAGACAAAAATGAAAATAAGATTCTTCGACAAACCCAGAATGAATCTAAATAAATCGTCAAGCTGAATTCATTTAAAAACAATAATAACTCATGAATAAAAATGAACATATAATTATTAATCAACTTGTAACAATTTTACCTAAGCTCCACTGGAGCTTCTCCTCTTAATCTCAAATTTTTAATTTCAAATGTTTTTGTGTCAAGACTTCCCCGAAGGGCATATGAATACCGACAATAAAAATAGATAAGTAATGAATAAAAAAATGAAAGTAAGAAATAAGTATTACCTGAGCCACACCGTGACTCCTCCTCTTAATCTCAAATGTTTTTTTGGATGCTCTTACCCGAAGGGCATATGAATACCGACAATAAAAATACATAAGCTATGAATAAAAAATGAAAAGAAGATTTCATAAAATGACATATTGAATGCGATTCTGCACTTCGAGTGCCTCAGTGCCCGTATTAAAAGTGAATCTGAATATTGAAAAAGAATAAAGAACTGGCATTAAAACTCTCACGTTAAGAAAATGGTTGAATGTAACGTTAAAAAGTTTTTAGCCCGTAGGGTTTGTAAAAAGTTTAGTGGAGTGAAATCATTTTTAGTAGAGAGGTTTACGGCCTTGACTTTTTGGTTACTTTTTAGTCAAGTAAAAAGTGACATTAATGAAAAGGAATACCTAAGCTCCACTGGAGCTTCTCCTCTTAATCTCAAATTTTTAATTTCAAATGTTTTTGTGTCAAGACTTCCCCAAAGGGTACATGAATTCATTTAAAATAGAATTAACAAAAACATGAATAAAAATGAAAATAAGATTCTTCGACAAACCCAGAATGAATCTAAATAAATCGTCAAGCTGAATTCATTTCAGCTTCTTATTATCGTCAGTCAGAGTGGCGTTTACAAAACGTTGTATCGAAGACTTAGACGATAAATAACGAATGACAAAATCCATTGTTAAAAGTGAATTTGAATTTAGAAAAAGAATAAAGAACTGGCATTAAAACTCTCACGTTAAAAAATGTTTGAATGTAGCGTTAAAAAGGTTTTAGCCCGTAGGGTTTTTAAAATCTTTAGTGAAATGAGATCATTTTTAGTAGAGAGGTTTACAGCCTTGACTTTTTTGATTACTTTTTTGCTCATTTCCCCGAAGAGCATATGAATTCAATATTCATAAAATAATATAGTTCATGAATAAAAAATGAAAAAAGAAGAGATTCTTCGACAACCCCAGAATCACAAAATCCATCACGAAAGAGAACGAAGAAATTAATAAGAAAAAACAAACAAACCTTACTTCAAAATTTTAATTTTGCTTACCACATTACCACATTACCACATTACCACATTACCACATTACCACATTACCACATTACCACATTACCACATTACCACATTACCACATTACCACATTACCACATTACCGCATTACCACATTACCACATACTCCCAACATCAAGGCAAGATGAAGGCAAGATGAAGGCAAGATGAAGGCAAGATAAAGGCAAGATGAAGGCAACATAGTGGCAGTAGAGTGGCAATAAAGTTGAGGTAATAAAAAAGAGAAGTTTTACTTCTCTTTTTTATTCATCATTTAAGTTTCTTTGAAGTAATCGATTAGACTTATATACTCAAAGACACTCAAAACTAAAGAAATTCATAGAACAATAAAGATTACAACAGGTATATTTTATAAAAAGAATGTATAATTTATAAATTATACACTTTTAAACGATTAAGTACTTAATAAACGATTTAATATTTAAAATAAAGTATTTTAGTAGTAATCAATAGATCTATATCATGAAAAGAGTTGTAATTTACACATGCATACTCTTACTACTACCATTTATATCAAAGGGTCATCAAATTGATTCTTTATCCTCAAAAGATAATACTTATTTAATCGAAAGATTGGATGCATTAATACAAGAAAAAAATCATCCAAATGCGATGCTATATGTGCAAGCGTATATAAGAAATGCTAAAAAAGAAAAGGATAAGCTAAATTTGTTTTACGCCTATAAAGAAGGAATCTTTTTTTCAAAGGAATTAAATATTCAATTAGAATATGCAGATAGTGCAATAATTATTGCACGAAAATTAAAAAACAAAGAATTAGTTGCATCAGCTTTATTATCAAAAGGATTAGCCTATTACAAAGCAAAATATTATAGAGACGCGTTGCAAAATTACTTAAATGCTGATCAGGAGTTAAAATATTCAAAAGACCAGTATTTATTACATAAAGTAACGTTTAACATGGCGATGATAAAAATAAAATTACATCAATATAACCAAGCAGAAGAATTGTTACTTAAATGTAAAACCTTTTTTAAATCAAAACCAGAGAACAAAGATTACCAAGCCTATTTATTAAATACAATATATCAATTAGCATCTCTCCATCAAGAAGTTGGTAACAAAGCAAAAGCGAAAGAATTGAATCAATTAGGATTAAATAAAAGCAAACTTGAAAATAACGAATTTTTCCATAGATACTTTACGATAAATAAAGCAATTGATGAGTTTTTAAATGATCAATTTGTGACGTCTATTCAATTATTATCAACTAAAGAAGATATTTTAATAAAAACGAATGATTTTAATACACTAACCAAAATTTATTACTACAAAGCAAAGGCATTTGATAAATTGAATAATCAACAACATAAAATAATATATTTTAACAAAATAGATAGTATTTTCAATGAATACAACTTCTTAGAAATTAAATATAGACCGATATACGAAAACATTTTAGAGGAAACATTGGTAGCTTCTGATACGAACAGACAACTATATGTAATCAATCAATTATTAAAAATGGATGAGTTAAATTATAAGCTAGATGCAGAAATGAGTCAAGTTGTATACAAAGAATATGACACAGTGCAATTGCTCAAATTAAAGGAAAAAATATTGAATAAGTCTCAAAAATTATATTACGTATTGGCAGCGTGTTTTACTGGAATAATAGTATTGATCGTAGGAATTGTAAAAACTAGAAATAAAAATAAACATTTAATCGAAAAGTACAATCTGTTTATTGAAGAATCTGCTCAATCAAGTTACACAGAACGGAGAATATCGATTAAAGATGAAGAGGATTTGAATAAAGAAGCATTTGAAAGTTTACTATTAAAATTTGAAGAATTTGAGCGGGACAGAGAATTTTTAAACCCTAATATAACAGTAGTAAGTTTGGCAAAATCATTTTCAACAAACACCACTTATTTATCAAAATGTGTCAATCAGTACAAAGGAATTAATTTTCCTTCTTACATCAATCGGTTGAGAATAAAATTTATTACTGATTTATTACAAGAACAACCACAATACCTTAATTATAGTGTAGGGGCATTAGGAGAAATAGTAGGTTATATGAATCCAAGACAATTTTCAAATGTATTTTACAGTGAAACAGGTTTACGACCTTTAGATTTTATAAAAATTCAAAAACAAAAAAATAACGAGAGTATATAATGGTTTATTAATGTAATTTATTGACATACAGGTGCTAAAAAAGACTTAGCTATTGCTTTAAACATATTGCTGTTGCAACTTTACAAAACCATTGCGCAATGGAGATCAATGTTTAATTTAAAATTTAAAAAAATGGCAAAGCAAAAAGGCTTTTTAAAACTTAGAGGTTCAATCGGAGATTTAAACTTCTACAAATCAAAAGATGGTTATATGGTGAGAGAAAAAAGTTCTATAGACCGTAATACCATAATGAGTGATCCGCGTTTTCAGCGTACCAGAGAAAATATGCAAGAATTTAAGAATGCAGGTACTGCTGGAAAAACATTACGAAACGCATTCAATGCGATCATAAAAAATGCAAAAGACAGCAGATTATCCAGTCGTCTCACAAAAGTAATGCATGGTATCCTAAAAGAAGATACTACAAATGCTCGTGGACAAAGAAATGTACACAAAGGAAATCAATTATTGATGAAAGGATTTGATTTTAATGCAGGGGCATCATGGTTAAAAACAGTCTTAATTCCGGTACAAGTAGAAATAGAGCGTATTTCTGGTGAAACAAAATTTACATTAGAAGCATACAAACCCTTAGATGTGATAATAGCACCACAAGGAGCAACCAATTATCGTTTTGTAGCAGCTTCTACAGAGATAGATTTTGAGAAAAACGAATACATTACAAAAACATCGTATACAGATTATTATCCTTATGATGAGGTTGAAGTGAATGATGTAGAATTGTTGAACAATCTTTCTCCAAATTCAGAGCATACAATCGCTTTAGCAATTGGAATCGAATTCTATCAAGAGGTGAATACCGTTTTATATCCATTGAAAAATGGAAGTTTTAATGCGGCACATTTAATCGAAATCAATTTACCATGACGACAATTGTAGTAGAACGAACGTATTATCCAAATGGTACAAATGGTAGCTTATTCCTTAACGATAAGTTTATTTGTTATACTATAGAGTTACCATGGAAAGAGAACGAACCACGCAATTCATGTATTCCAGAAGGATATTATGCAATCCAAAAGAGAAGCTCACCAAAATTTGGTCAACATTTTCTGATTGCAAATGTACCCAATCGTTCATTGATCTTAATTCATCCTGCCAATAATGCAAAAACAGAATTGAAGGGATGTATTGCTCCTGTAACAAAATTAACAGGTGAAGGGAGAGGAGAGTTATCAAGAAAAGCATTTACAAAACTTAAAGCTTTAGTAAATGATAAACTTGATCGTAATCAAAAAGTAAATGTAAAGATTAAAAATAAAGAATATGACAATTCTTAATCGTTTTACAGCACCTACACCTAAATTGTTCCAACGAATACGAAATGTTGGATTAACCTTAGCTGCAATTGGAGGTGTATTAATAGCTGCACCTATTGCATTACCAACAACAATTATAACAATAGGTGGTTACCTAACAGTTGCTGGTGGTGTTTTATCAGCAGTGAGTCAATTAACAGTAAACGACAAAAACTATAGTAATGATGATGAATAATAGTAATACATCGCTAATTGTTGGGACAATAGGAGGAACTGTGACAAGTTTGGTAGCGACCATTCAATGGGAACAACTTGTTTATACGATTTGTATGGGAATAGTTGGTGCAATTTGCAGTTATGGAACATCATATTTATTGCATAAGAAAAACAACCCCTTCGACGAAGATTAAGTGTATGATTAGAAATAAGATTTGGTAATCTTAATTTATTAATGTAAATTTTAACAACATTCATTTAAGTTTCATTGAGGTAATACTAATTATTACAGAAATGAAAAATAACGAATTACAAAGAATGGTGATTTATCCAAAAGATGTATCAATTATTACGGGAAAGGGGTATAGGCAAAGTCTACGCTTACTCAATAGAGCCAAGCAGTTAATCGGAAAAGAAAAAAGTGACTTCCTTACATTTGACGAATTTTTGATTGCTTTTAAGATGAAATCGTAAAACCAAAAAATGAAAAAGGTTCTCAATTAAAAATTGAAAACCTTTTTCTATATTATATAATTTCTAATAAGTATTATTTGCCAATGCAAAACTTGCCAAATATCGTCCCAAGAATATCTTGGTCAACATCTATTTCTCCTGTAATATGACCTAAATAAGTTAAGGCTTCACGAATATCCATGGCTAATAAATCGCCAGGAAGTCCCATGTCCATACCTTGTTTTATTTTTCCGATTTGTGAAAGTGTATTTTGCAGTGCTTCTAAGTGACGCGAATTGGTTACAATCGTGTCATCTTGATTGCTTCCTTTTAATTTGATTTGATGGATCAAATTTTCTTTTAAAGCCTCGATATTGTAGTGGTCTTTTGCCGAAATTTCTAAATGTACAACATCTTTAAACTCCTGTTTGATAGCATCAGAAATGGATGATTCGTTATTGTTTACATCTATTTTATTCGCTACATTAAACAAAATTTTACCACGTCGTTGCAAATCATCTAATTGATTGGCAATTTGGTTATCTGCTGTAATATTCGCGTCATACAAATAAATGATAATTGTTGCATTGTCAATTTTTTCAAATGTTTTTTCTATTCCAATACGTTCGATACTGTCACCAGCTTCACGAATCCCTGCGGTATCAATGAAACGAAATCCAACACCGTCAATATAAATAGTTTCCTCGATTGTATCTCGTGTTGTTCCTTCAATGTCCGAAACAATGGCACGTTCTTCGTTTAATAAAGCATTCAACAAAGTAGATTTACCTGCATTGGGTGCTCCGACAATAGCAACAGGAACTCCATTTTTAATCACATTTCCAAATGCAAAAGAATCAGCTAAACGTTTAAGAATCGATTGTAATTGGTTTAATAAATTATAAAATTGCGATCGATCTGCAAATTCGACGTCTTCTTCAGAAAAATCCAACTCCAATTCCATCAAAGCAGCAAAGTTGATCATCTGTTCTCTCAAATCTTTGATTTGATTCGAGAAACCACCACGCATTTGTTTGATGGCAATTTCGTGTGATGCTTTCGAGTCCGAAGCAATCAAATCGGCCACAGCTTCTGCTTGTGTTAAATCCATTTTGCCGTTCCAAAAAGCGCGGAATGTATATTCTCCTGGATTGGCATTACGAATGCCAATTTTATTTAATAGTTCTAATACTTTTTGTTGGATATAAATTGAGCCATGTGTCGAAATTTCGACAACATCTTCACCTGTATAAGAATGCGGATTTTTGAAAATAGAAAATAGCGCTTCATCAACAATGGTATCGCCGTCCATCACATAACCCAAATGTATAGTATGAGAAGAAGCTTCATTCAAAGATTTAGTAGCATTAAATTTTGATTGATAAATCTGAGCAACTTTAGAAATTGCTTCTGGTCCAGAAATACGAATAACCGCTATAGCGCCCATTCCATTGGCTGTTGCCAATGCACAAATTGTATCGTTGTTTAGCATATTGCAAATTTACAATTTTATTGGGAGAGATGAAATTATTTGACAAATCTTAATAAAAAGTTAAAATATGATTTTTAAATCATTTTAAATAAGTGTTAACGTTATAAAAAAAACAATATATTAGAGTGTTTTTAATGGTGTTAACATTTATTTATGTTAATATTTTCTTATGATATTTCTTTCAAATGATTAAATTTGAATGCCCATACCTTATGAAAATTCAATTAGAAATAATTGAATTTTTGGAACTAATATTTACAATTATTACTTAATCAATAAATGATTTAGTGAAATATCTTATAAAATCAGCAGTAATAACCATTACTGCTGATTTTTTTTATTTCGAATTGTAGCTCGCTCTCACTGTGATCTGAGCTGTTTTTTGTCGAGAAATTGTATTAAACGATCCACCTGCCGAATATTCTTCATTGTCATTTTTTCCTGTAATCTGGAAAATTCCTAAATCGGCTTGTTTTAATTTTCCTAAACTCGATCCAGATTTTGTAGCAATATTTTCAGCTCGTTGTTTCGCATTTTCAGAAGCCTGTGCAATTAATTCTAATTTCAAATCTTCTAATTTTGAGTAATAATAATTAGGACTCGAAGAACTTAATTCAATTCCTTGACTAATTAAATTTGAGATTTCGCGCGAAGCTTTTTCAATTTTATCCAATTCTTTTGACTCAATTGTGGCGTCTTGCGATAAATTGTAGCCTGTAAATTGACTGAAAGAATTACCATTAGAATCGCTTCCATATTGAAAATCTTTTGTGATATTCACCGCTTCAAATACAATTTCATTTGGTTTGATTCCTTGCGAAATGAGAAAGTTTTTTACAATGACCTGATCAGTTTTTAATTGATCCGATGCAACTTTCAAATCAAAATCTTTTCGACTAAAAGTAGCTCGCCATTTGACTAAATCAGCATCAAAGTTTTTCAATGCATTTCCTGTCACATTAATGGATTCTGTTGTTTTGAATTTATATTTATAGGCATTTCCTAAAATACAAGCTGCGGCAATTAATCCGACGGCTAAAATAGAAGCGACAATAACTGAAAATTTATTCATAATAATATGGTTTTCAGTAAATATACGAAAAAATAAAAAACGATTATTCACTACTAATAGTGAAGTTATGCCAATAAAATAGGAAAATCTTGATTGATAATAAAAATGACTAAATTTCCTTCAGAATAATCAATAGTCACTAAATCTTCTGTAGCTTTATTGCGCGTTCCAATACGAGAAAGTAAGTTTAAATCTTCGTTGTTTAATGGATATTCTAAACCTTTTGTGACTATATTTTTACATTCAGGAAAGGGTAGAAGTGAAATTGTTCTTCCAAAATAACCTTCTAATTTTGTTTCTTTTTCTGCGAAAAAATAATGGCTATAATTATCGTAAAATAAAATATTGATTTGATTTTTAAAACGAAAAGCAGCATTTAAATTTCCCATAAAATGGTCTTGTTGTCGACCACTTGCACCAAAAACATCAACATGTTCAAATCCTTTATCAATAATGATTTGCAATGCTTTTGCAAAATCGGTGTCGTTTTGTTCTGGTGTCGATATAACCTCAATTCCAGCAGGAAAATCATTGTGCTGTGTTGAATCAAAATCGCCCGAAATAACATCGGGCGTTATATTTAATTGCTGTAAATAATGAAAAGCTCCATCTGTACAAAAAATAAGATCATAATTTGTAGCAGTTGGAAAAATGGTTGGAATTTCACCATTCAGAAATAAAAGTGCTTTGTTATTCACCTGGAATCCATTTTACTTCTTCGTGATTATTGTCTGCGGCAATTTTACGACCTAATACAAATAGATAATCAGAAAGACGATTTAAATATTTTTGTAATTCAGAACGAATATCTTCTACTTCAGCTAATCCAACTGTTAAACGTTCTGCGCGACGACAAATGCAACGTGCCACATGTGCGTGTGATGCAGCTTGGTTTCCACCTGGAAGAATAAAATGTGTCAATTGTTCTAATTGTCCTTCCAAATCATCAATCCATTCTTCTAATTGTACAATATCTTCTTCGGAAATAGTTTTCGGAATACGAGGTTTACCATTTGCTAAATATAATTTATCGACTGGTGTAGCTAATTCTGCACCAAGATTGAATAAATCTTTTTGGATAATTATAATTTCTTCCTCCAATGCAGGATCGATTTCATAAGAACGGATTAACCCTAAATAAGAATTTAATTCATCAACTGTTCCGTATGAATCAATTTTTAAACTATTTTTTGAGACACGAGTTCCACCATATAAACCTGTTGTTCCTTTGTCTCCTGTTTTTGTATATACTTTCATGTGATTTCAACTAACTAATAATTATCGAAGATAAACATTTTATTGCAAATTTTTAGGTAAAAGAGGTTTTGTTAAAAAGTGATACCCAACTGCAACAACAATCAATACAACTGAAGTTAAAATCCATAAAACATCAAATCCGTACGATGTTGCAATATGCGTTCCGAGGAATGGAGAGATTATAAATGCAGCTGCATTCGACATTCCATTTAAGCCCATATAAGCACCACGATTATTTCTTTGAGCTCGGAAAGCCGTAACGGTAGACATTAAGGGTAAAACCAACATTTCACCAATAGACATCATAAAAATGGCTACATATAGCATACCGATGGTATGATTGAAACTGAAAATAGAATAACTAATTGCGGTTATAAAAGAACCAAATACCAAGAGTTTAGTAATGGTGTATTTTTTTTCGGTATAATGGATCAATAACATTTCAAAAACCACAATGATAATTCCACTGAATCCCATTAATAGTCCAATTTCTGATTGCGTCATTTGAACAACATCTTTATAGAAGAGCGGAAGTGTATTTAGAATTTGGAAAAATGCAACCGAAAATAATAAACATATAATATTGAATAAAATAAAAGGCATGTCGGTATATGCATTACGTTCTTTCACTTCTTTTTGTTCGATTTCTTTTACATCGTCTTCTACCATGTTTCGTTCTTTTCTACCATAGAAAAAAGAAACGAATACAATTCCTGCGATAAGTGCTGCTCCTGCATTACAATAGAAGAGCAAATCGTACGAATAATTGGATAAGAATCCACCCATCGATGGTCCAATAGAAAAGCCTAAATTAATTGCCATACGGTTTAAAGAAAATGCACGGGTAATGTTTTGTTTTTTAGCATAACGTGTAATGGCAACCGAGTTAGCTGGACGAAACATTTCGCTTATTGTACTTAAAATAAGCATGATGATTGAAAACGATAAGACCGTTGAAAAATAAGGCAAGATTAAAAATAAGGGCGCACTCAAAAATAAACTTAAAGCTTGTACTTTGAAGTTACCAATTTTATCAGTAATCCATCCGCCAAGCCATGAACCTAAAACTGCTCCAATTCCATAACAACTTAAAACAATTCCAGATTGTTCTAAACTAAAATCAAGTTCAGAAATCAAATAAATTCCTAAAAAAGGTAAAACCATCGAACCCATCCGATTTAACAACATGACGATGGCTAACATCCAAGATTCCTTCGATAATCCACTATAAGCGTCAATGTAAATTTTCAGAATTTTTTTCATCTCCTCATTTTCTTTAAAAAAGTGGTACAAAGTTAAGTTCTTTTTTCGCAAAAATTCGTTTATTTATCAAGCTTTCTGATATTCTTTGATTACTTTTGAGACCACTAAGAAAATAAACTCATCACTATGCTATTTTATCACTTCATTCTAAAGATCTTAATTGTAATCAATGGGCTTGGAGCTGCCTCTGGATTGGTTGTAGATAAACGCTATGTTTATACTATTTCTGATGATGATCCACATCTATTTATCTACGATAAGAAGAAAAAAGAAGTTGAAAAAATAAATTTGAATCCTGAAGTAAAGTCTGAAGGAAGCCATAAAAAAGATAAACCAGATTTTGAAGCAATTACGAAATACAATGATCATTTATATATATTAGGTTCAGGATCAAAAGAAAATCGTTTCGATTTGATTTCATATAATCTTAAAACGAAGCAAGTAGAAAATAAAACGTATCGTGATCTTTTTGAAAAGTTTTTAAGTGTTTCGAAATTATCTAAAAAAGATTTTAACATCGAAGGTATCATTACAGATGGATATTGTACTTATTTTTTTAACAGAGGAAATGGACCTGCTGCTGCAAATGGAATTTATAGAGTGGGAGGTGCTTTAAATGATTTGAAAAATAAACCAATTGACTATTTTCCAATTACATTACCAAAATTAAATAACGAAATCACAACTTTTTCTGATGCGATTATGGTTGATGGTAAAATATTGTTTACGGCAACGGTAGAATCTAAAAGTACAACTCAGTTTAATGGAGAAATAAAAGGTTCTATTATTGGCGAGTTGGATTTAGCGATTATGGAGGTTACACGTTGGCAAAAAATATCAGACGATAAGAAAATCGAAGGATTAGCGTTATACAAAGAATCTCGAAAAAACTATACCTTGTATTTGTGCGAAGATAATGATGATGATTCGAAAAATGCATCGATTTATATCTACAAATATCAAAAAGAACTTTAAATTTTAGAATAACGATGATCAAAATACGGACATTGATTTTCGATTTATTCTTAAAAAATTGTGAAAGTATTTTCAAGACTATTATATTTGTCCGTCAAAATTTATTTATCAATTAAACATTATGCGAGGAAGATGGCTCATTGCAGCATTTGCAATCATTTTAAGTCTCTTGTGTATCAGACAACTAAGTTATACTTGGTACACCACTAAAGTAGAGAATGAGGCTGCGCGTTTGGCGAGTAAGCCAGAAGACGAACCAAGAATTTTAGATAGCTTGGCTCAGCATCCTCTTGATTTAGGAATTATCAAGTACGATTACGAGTATGCCAAAAACAATGAAATCAATTTAGGATTAGATTTGAAAGGTGGTATTAACGTAATTTTACAAGTTTCTGAAAGAGATTTATTACTAAATTTATCAGCGAAAAGTCAAAATCCAATGTTGGCAGCAGCTTTGGACGCTACTGATAAAGCCCAAAAAACAAACGGTAACGTACCTTATGTAGAATTATTTTTTCAAGAGTTTGATAAAATAAAAGGAGGAACAAAATATGCAGCTGCGGATTTGTTTGGTAACAAAAACAATGCAGATAAAATTGCTTATAACGCTTCTGACGATCAGGTAAAAGAGGTGATTCGTAAAGATATCGAAGCTAAAGTTGCCACTGCATATGATGTAATAAAGTCTCGTATCGACCAATTTGGAGTTGTAGAACCAGTTGTTCAACGATTAGGAGATAAAGGTGATGGACGTATCTTGGTAGAATTACCAGGTGTTTCTGATACTGACCGTGTAAAAAAATTATTACAATCTACAGCAAAATTAGAGTTTTGGCAGGTTGTTCGTCAAGATCCAACAGTTTTACAATATTTTTCTGGTGTTAATACAGAAAAGTACAATGTAAAAAATGACAAAGGACAAACGATTAAATCGTTAGCTGAAGTTATGCAACCAACAGGTTCTAATGCGAGTTTTGTTGTAAATGTTAAAGATACCGCTGTTGTAAATCGTGTGTTACAAGACAAAAGTTTTGTGCCTGGTTTACCAGCAAACATCAGAGGATATAAATATTCTTGGGCGAATAAGCCAATGAATTTAGGAAATCAAGCTAATGATAAATCAGCGCCTAAATTATTAGAATTTTATGTTTTAAAAGGGAAAAATGGTTCTCAAGAGCCATTAATTGAAGGTGATAAAGTAGTTTCAGCTTCTGCAGATCGTAACCCAGGCTCTATTACAAATGAACCAGTAGTTTCGATGCAAATGAATCCAGTAGGCGCACAAGAATGGGCACGTATTACGGACGAATTAAAACCTTCTGCAATTGATCGTGACGGACAAGGTGTTGCAATTGTGTTAGATAATATGGTGTATTCTGCACCGAATATTAAAAACCAAATTACAGGAGGTAACTCTCAAATTTCGGGTAACTTTACGTTAGAAGAAGCAAAAGATTTAGCAAATATTTTACAAGCAGGTTCTTTACCAGCTTCATCTAAAATTGTTTCAGCGGAGGTTGTAGGACCTTCATTAGGACAAGAAGCAATTAACAGTTCTTTGATTGCATTTGGTTGTGCGTTTACATTGGTATTAATCTGGATGTTGTTCTACTACAGCCGTGCAGGTATCTATGCGAACATAGCATTAATCGTTAACTTATTATTCTTATTAGGATTCTTAGTTTCATTAAAAGCTACTTTATCTTTACCAGGTATCGCCGGGATTATCTTGACGTTGGTAACAGGAATGGACGCAAATATCTTAATTTACGAACGTGTAAAAGAAGAATTAAGAAAAGGAAAATCATTACGACAAGCAGTAGATTTTGCTTACTCTTGGAAAGGTGCTTTCTCTGCAATTATTGATGCGAATTCAACATCATTTATCACAGCTTTAATTTTATTCTTCTTTGGTAAAGGTCCAGTTGTAGGTTTCGCAACAACGTTTATGATTGGTATTTTTACTTCTACATTTACAGCGATTTTTATTACACGTTATTTTGTAGAAGGTCGTTTAGCAAAAGGAAAATCAGTTCCTTTCTATACATCTTTTACAGCGCATTGGTTACAAAATATCAAAGTTGACTTATTAAAAACAAGAAAGATTTCGTATGCGATTTCAGCTGTTTTAACTACTGTAGCATTGATTTCTATTTTCACAAAAGGATTTGATATGGGTATCGAATTCCAAGGTGGACGTACATATACAGTTCGTTTTGATAAACATGTAGATCCTCAGCAAATTTCTGAAAGTTTAGGTGATGTCTTTGTTTTGGACGGAGAAAAAATGCAACCTCAAGTAAAAACATATGGTGGTCAAAATCAAGTAAAGATTACAACTGCATACAAAGCAGATGAGGATGGAACTAATGTAGATGACGAAATAAAAGATAAATTATATACAGGGCTTAAATCTTATTTACCAGCAAATATGTCTGAGAAAGATTTCTCAGAAGATAATGCGACAATAGGTTTAATGTCTTCTGCAAAAGTAGGTCCTACAATTGCTGATGATACGACAAGAGCTTCATTTATTGCAGTTTCTTTAGCATTAGTAGCAATTTTCTTCTACTTAATCATCATGTTCAAACGTTGGCAATTCTCATTATCAACTATCATTGCTTTGGCGCATGACGTAATTATTGTATTAGGTGTTTTCTCTTTATTTAAAGGTGTTTTACCATTCAATATGGAGATTGACCAAGCCTTTATTGCTGCGATTTTGACAGTAATTGGTTATTCGATGAATGACTCGATTATTATCTTGGATCGTATTCGTGAAAACTTAACAGTTGAGAAAAACCATAAATTGTATAATATTATTAATATTTCTACATCAGAAACATTATCTCGTACAATCAATACGTCTTTATCAACGTTCTTAATCGTATTAATCATCTTTGCATTTGGTGGAGAATCAATCAAAGGATTTATGTTTGCGAAATTGATCGGTATCGTAATTGGTACTTTCTCATCTATTTTCGTTGCATCTCCTTTATTGTACGACTTTACGAAAAAAGGTCAAATGAATAAATAAGATTCAATTTTAAATAAATTTTAAGAAAGCCATCAGAGAAATTTGATGGCTTTTTTTCTTTTACTCCATTTAGATTTTATACATTTGTTTCGTGAATAGTTTAGTAATATACCCAGCGTTTTTAGACTTTCAAGAAGTCGTGATTATTATGGTAGTTGCCGTGGTAATTTTTGGACCAGATAAAATTCCGGAAATTGCACGTGGTTTGGGAGCTGCAGTACGAAAACTGAAAGAAGCTTCAGAAGATATCAAACAAGAAATTATGAATCCTGTTCAGGAAGTAGATCCAACAAAGGACATTCAAAATACAATTAATGAATTAAATCCATTGAAAGAAGTGAAAGAAACTTTTCAAAAAATTAATCCAATGGAAGATTTCCAAAAATCGTTTGAAGAGCTAAGTAATCCAGTTGATAAATTACACAATGCCATTCATCAAGAGAATACTGTCGAAACAGCTTTGAGAGATACAGATGCACCAACAATGAAGCCTGTAGATCCAGTTCAAGATATAGAAACTCCAACTTCAACTGAACCAATTGCAGAAGAACCTGTAGAACCAGTTGTTGAAGAACCTACGATTATCAAGGAACCAAAAACTGTCGATGAAGCATTAGGATTAGGTGGATCAGTAAGTAGATAATGATACAAGATTTTTTTGATTGGGACGTACAAATATTTTTGTATTTCAATAATTTAGGTACAGAAAGTTGGGATTGGTTTTGGTTATTGGTTACCAATAAAAAAACGTGGATTCCGCTTTATGTCATATTTCTTGTTTTGTTGTACATTAAACTTGGATGGAAAAAGACATTATTAGCCGGAATTTGTGTTGCGTTAATGATAACGTGTGCTGATCAATTTACCAATATCCTAAAAAATTCTTTCCAACGTTATAGACCATGTTATACAGAATCTATTCAAGGCTTATTCCGTCCAATAGATTGTGAGGGGAGAGGTCGTTTTGGTTTTACATCTGCTCATGCTTCTAATCACATGGCGATTGCTATTTTTATGGGAATTATTTTAAGACGCTATTACAAATGGTTATTGTATGTTTTAATTGTTTGGGCATTAATGGTTGCTTACAGTAGAGTATATGTTGGTGTACATTTTACAGGTGATATATTTTTCGGAACCTTAATCGGTGTATTTTTCTCTATCATATTCCTAAAAATATATTATTTCTTGGAAAAAAAATATTTGCAGAATATCTAAAATAAAATTGACTAAATCAATACATATCAAAAAAGTCTATAACAATTTGTTATAGACTTTTTTAGTAAACTTAATTAAGTTAATTATACAATTATGTAAAATAGAAATAAAACTATTCGATTGTTTCGTCCAGTTTCTTAGGCTTTTTCTTCAAACGAAGAGCTTTCTTTTTTGCTAAGAATGAATTCAAATCTTCATCAATTTCAGTAGAATTTTCATCACCCAAAAGATAGCCCCAAGGTTTTAGTTCGGTCACATTATCAAAAACAATTTTCATCAACGCAAGGATTGGTATAGATAACAACATTCCCATAATTCCCCAAGTCATTTCGCCAATAACCAAACCAATAATGACAATTAGTGAATTTATTTTTACTTTAGATCCGACAATTTTTGGCATCACAACATTTCCGTCAATTGCGTGAATTGCAATGAAAGCAATTAATACAAAAAATAATTTTGAGGTAGACATTGTTGCGAAGGTGATGATAAGCGTTACGATTAATGAAATAATAATCCCAACATACGGAACAACGTTAAGTACTCCTGTTAAAATAGCCAATACAAATTTATATTTGAGCCCAAGAATCGAAAATGAAATAAATGATAAAATTGAAACTATTAGCATTTGTAAGAATAAGCCAATTAAATATTGTTTGACCATTTTTTGAATAGATGTAATCACATTATATACTTGATCGTGCGTATTCGAATTGAAAGCGTAATAAAGGAATTTAACCAAATGTCCACGATAAATAAGCAAGAAAACGATGTATAAAAAAGTAAATAAAACGGTTACAGTCATTGACGACACGATAGAAAGTACCTTTTCTATGACAATTGTACTTGTCTCGATAGTGGTTTTTACATTTTTTGTCAAATATTCTATTTGCGCATGCGAATTAATACCAAACGTGTGATGAATCCATTTCTGTAAATCGATAAAAGCTTCAATTATCTGCATCTGAAAAACAGGCCATTCATTCGCTATATCAGCCATTTGTATGGCGATTAAATAGAAAATTCCTAATATAAATGCTGCAAATAATAGAGTTGTTATGATACTTGAAATTGCTCTTGGAAGAAACAAATATCTTTCGAAAAAAGTAGAAATAGGCGATAGTAATATCGAAATTAAGAAGCCTAAAATTAATGGAACTAAAATCGCTTTACCTATTATTGATATAAATGTTAAACAAATGATTGACAATAATGTGCAAGTTAGTTTTAAATAAAAAGGCCATTTTCTAATGACTTCCATAATGTAAAGTATTTTATGTTGACAATATTATAAAATTGATTCTATAAATATAGTTTTATTTTGTTAGATAATATTTGATTGTATAGTTTATTTCATTAAAAAAACCACGTTGTAAAAACGTGGTTTTCAGTATATAATGAAAGATGATTATTTTTTCTTCGTCTCTTTATTTTCTTCAATAATAGTCATTTCATCAATCAAACGTTGTGCATTTGCATATTTGTCAACTACCCATAAAATATAACGAGCGTCAACCATAATATTACGACAAATTTCTGGATCATAATTTAAATCTGACATAGTTCCTTCCCAAACACGGTCAAAGTTCAATCCGATTAATTCTCCTTTTGCATTTAATGCTGGAGAACCAGAGTTTCCTCCTGTTGTATGATTGGTTGCGATAAAGTTTACAGCTAATTTACCGTCTTTATCAGCATATTTACCATAGTCTTTGTTGTCATATAAACTAACCATTTGTTTTGGTAAATCATATTCGTAATCTCCAGGAACATATTTTTCCATTACGCCATCCATGTGTGTTACAGGTTCGTAATAAACCGCATCACGAGGTTGATAACCATCAACTTTACCATATGTTACACGTAAAGTAGAATTCGCATCTGGGAAGATTTTTTTATCTGTAAATACATCCATTTGCGCTTTCATATAGGTACGCATCAATTTGTTGATCTTATCTTGATTCGCTAAATAGGTAGGCGTTACATTTGTTTGATTCGATTCTAAAACAATACGAACTTGACTAATCAATGCATCTTCTTTTAGCGCTTTAATAAATTCAGCATCGTTTTCAGCTAAAGCTTTGATATTACCTAAAAGAGATTGTCCATTCATTTTTTTCGTTCCGTTAATCACCGAGTTTCCTAAAGCAGTTTTAATGTTTGCTGCAGTTGTATTCGGTAATAATTTTTGTGGAACTACTTTGAAATAATTATCAGCCAAATCAGAAGAAATTGTTTTGTCTAATTCTGGATTATAATCCTTGTGCATAGACGCTACCGTATTCAACGCTTTTGCTTTTGTTTCAGCATAATTTTTTTGCCCTACAGCATTCAAAATATTATTCAACGTTAAAGCCATTCTGAACGTTTCTGAATTTGAGAAAAACGACTCAGAGAACATAATGTTCGCTAAATTATAATCTTGATTTGCTTTATTCACGTCATTTAATTCAGAAATAATGTTCGCATATTGAGCGTTTAATTTCGAATTTTTAGCAATACGATTCATAAATTCTTGTTCGTATTGTTGACGTTTTTCTACCGCTTTCGAACGATTAAGCCCTAAAACTTCACCAATCCATTTTTTGTGTGCATTCGAAATACGTGCTTGTTTAGACGCATACGCAATACGAGTTGCATTGTCTTCTCGCATTTTTTTATCGATGTGCGATAATGCAATTGTACGAACATTAATACGTGCCGGATTGATAACATCTTTGATTTGTTCGATAGAAGAAGCTGGTAAATATTCGTCCGTTACACCTGGAAAACCATAAACAAACGTGAAATCGCCTTCGTTAATTCCCGAAATATTAATTGGTAAGTGATGTTTTGGTTTGTAAGGTACATTGTCTACTGAATATTCTGCAGGTTTATTGTTTTTATCCGCATAGATTCTAAACATAGCAAAATCTCCAGTATGACGTGGCCAAACCCAGTTATCGGTATCATTTCCATATTTACCAATTGCCGACGGTGGTGCACCAACTAAACGTACGTCTTTGAACGTTTCTGTTGTAAATTGGTAGTATTTATTTCCTTTATAGAAAGGTTTAATGAAAACTGTTTGGTACGATTCTTTTTTGCTTTTTGCATTAAAATCTTCGCTATTTTTTTTGATGATTTTGTTACGTTCTTCTTCAGACATATTTTCATTCACACCTTTTAAAATAGCTGTAGTTACATCTTTTATATCAATGATAAAAGTCGCTGTTAACCCTTCGTTTGGTAATTCGTCTTTCAACTCTTTAGCCCAAAAACCATCTGTTAAATAATCATTTTCTAAAGATGAATGCGCTTGAATTTCTCCATAACCACAGTGATGATTAGTTAATAATAAACCATTTGGAGAAATAACTTCAGATGTACAACCACCACCAAAATGCGCAACTGCATTATTGATACTTTTATCTCCAGTACTGAAAATGTCTTTTGATGAGATTTTCAATCCCATGTCTTTCATTTCCTTTTCATTCAATTCTGTCGGAATCCACATTCCTCCACCTTGTTGTGCAAACGCATTGAAACTTGCAAACAAAGCCATTAAAATAGACCCTTTAACGAATAGTTTCTTCATTTTTATTTGATTATTTTATTGTATCGATTTCTTAGATTTTCAAAGATAAAGAAATTTACATAAAACCAACTTGATTTCTTAAAACCATTGTAAATAGTGAGTTTTTAAGGATTAATTTTTAATATTTTTGAGCATTAAATGTAGATAAATGAAAAGAGTACTGTTAGTTGGTTTAATAGCTTTAGGATTGCAATCGTGCACTATAAAAGAAGAATATGTTATTTATGAAGATGGAAAAATTGATTATAATTATTCGTTAAATGGCAATGATTTAAAATCATATATTCAAGATGAAGGTGGTTACAATTCACTTTTGAATGAAAAAAAAGAGGTGGTAGAGAACTTAAAAAAAGGATTAACAATTGAATCATTGCATAAAATAATGATTGAAGATGAAGATTTTTTGAATGATAAAAGGAGTAATGCAATCGCTTATTTTGAGGAAAATAAATTACTATATGAAAAATTTAAACAGCATAAAGTATATATTGATTTTAATGAATTAACGTATTCAACCGAGTTAAATTCAGTATCAACTGTCATCAGTAAAGAAAGTGAAGAGTTGAATACGTTTTTATTCAATTTGTTTATAGCGATTGATAATCCATTCAATACAAATTATTTAAATAATCAGAAGAATATAAATTCAACCAGTACCGAAATTGTATTTAATAAAGAAGATTTTAAGACTTTAGTCAGTGGCTTAATGCCGAATTTTGATGCTGGAATGGGAGATAATATGGTGTATAATAATATGTTTAATTATCAATTAATTATTCATGCGCCAACTAAAATAGTAAGTAGTACAGTTGAAGATGCCAATTTCTCCTTGGACCAAAAAACGATTCGACTAAATTTTACATTCAATGATATTATTTCGGGTAAGAATAAATCAGCCAAAATTACCTATTAAACGCATAGTTTCGTAAATTTGATTTTCGAAACACATTGTAAAATGAAACAAATTGTCGAGTTCCAAGATTTGGGAATGAACAGAAATTACCAAGAAATATGGGATTATCAAGAAAGTCTTTTAGCCGAAAATATAGCCGCAAAACAATACAACAGAGCACAAGAAAAGGAGGGAGGAACTGATTTTAAGAATACCAAAAATCATTTGCTTTTCGTAGAACATCCGCATGTTTATACACTTGGGAAAAGTGGTCATTTAGAAAATATGTTGGCGTCGAGCGATAAGTTAAATGAAATTCAAGCAACATTTGTTAAAACGAATCGTGGTGGCGATATTACGTATCATGGACCGCAACAATTGGTTGGGTATCCGATTATGGATTTAGAAAATTTTAAACCCGACATTCATTTGTATATGCGCAATTTGGAAGAAGTAATCATCAAAACAATTGCAGAATATGGTTTAAAAGGTGTTCGTTCTCAAGGAGAAACAGGTGTTTGGTTAGACGTTGGTCGACCTTATGCGCGCAAAATTTGTGCAATGGGAGTTAAAGCTTCTCGTTGGGTTACGATGCATGGTTTTGCTCTTAATGTGAATACAGATATGCGTTATTTTGAATATATTGTTCCATGTGGAATCCAAGATAAAGCCGTTGCGTCATTAGAAAGAGAGCTCGGTCATCAGGTAGATATGAACGAAGTAAAAGCGTTTACGAAAAAACATTTTGCTGAAGTTTTTGATGTAGCCTATAAATAAACATTTCTAAGAATAAAAATTATAGTAAAGACCGTTTTTTGTAAAACGGTCTTTTTTATTGGTTTTTAATTTGTTATAAACACTTCAATTAAATGTTTTTCATTTTCGACTATTTTTTAATTTTTTGTTAAAGAATAATTATAAATTTAGCACTTATAAAGAAACGTAATAATGGAAAATAACCAAATCAAAACGAATTATCCAGCGCTCTATACACTGATAATCGTCTTTTTTTTCTGGGGTTTTATTGCCGCAGGTAACAATATTTTTATTCCTTTTTGTAAAAATTATTTCAATTTAGATCAATTTCAATCACAATTAATCGACTTTGCATTTTATACTGCGTATTATGTAGGTGCTTTGCTTTTGTATATTTTTGGCGTTGTAAAAGGTAAAGATCTTGTTGGGCAATGGGGATATAAAAGAAGTATTGTTTACGGACTTTTGTTTTCTGCAATAGGAGCTGGCGCAATGATTATTGCGGTTCAAATTAATGTATATACAGCAATGTTAGTGGGGTTATTTATTGTAGCGTTAGGCTTTTCTTTGCAACAAACAGCGGCCAACCCTTTTGCTGTTCTTTTGGGAGATCCTAAAACAGGAACTTCACGTGTAAATTTAGGTGGAGGAATCAATTCCTTTGGAACAACAATTGGTCCGTTAGTAATTGGTTTTGCATTGTTTGGTACTTTTGAACATGTTTCGGATGACGCGATAAAAAGTTTACCACTTACAAAAGTAGAATATCTATACATTGGTGTTGGATTATTGTTTGTTATTGCAGCAGGAATTTTCTTTTTCTCAAAAAAAGTTCCAGATGGTATCAATAACGAACCAATGGAAAAATCTAACAAAGCATTAACAACATTAATTGTAATGACAATTTTATTGTTTGTAATGTTTTTACCAGTATTTTTGAGTTATAAAAGTGATGAGGCTTTAAAAATTGAAGAATTAAGCAGATTAATTGAAGCTAATCAAAATGTAGAATTAGTCAATCAATATAAAGCAGAAATTGCAACAATCAAAGAACCATTAGAAATGTATCGTATGTCATGGTTATTTGGTGCTTTAGCAGTCGTAGTTGTAGGATTATTGTATGCTTATTTCAGCGCTTCAAAAAAGGCAGAAGGCTGGGGAGCGATGAAATATCCTCAATTAATTTTAGGAATGTTAGCCCTTTTTCTTTATGTTGGAGTAGAGGTCGCAATTGGTTCTAATTTAGGTGAATTATTAACATTGAAAGAGTTTGGTAGCCTAAGTTCTTCACAAATTACACCTTACGTGACGATGTATTGGGGAAGTATGATGATTGGTCGTTGGGCAGGTGCAATTAGTGCCTTCAATTTGACTAAATCAAAAAAACAATTGTTATTAATTATTGTTCCATTAATCGCTTATTCAATTATTATTGGTGTTAATACAATGGCTGGTTTCGATATGTCGCATTTGTATTATTATATTATCTGTATTGCTTTACAAATTGTCGCATTCTTTTTATCAAAAGATAAACCAGCTCGTACATTATTAATTTTCGCAATATTTGGAGCAGTAGCAATGATTATTGGATTATTTTCTACAGGTATGACAGCTATCTATGCTTTCTTAGCAGGAGGATTAGCATGTTCTATTATGTGGCCAGCAATTTTCAGTTTATCAATTGTAGGATTAGGAAAATATACTGCGCAAGGATCTGCTTTTTTAGTAATGATGATTTTAGGAGGTGGAATTATCCCGCCAATTCAAGGAAAATTATCTGATATTATTGGAATTCATAATTCGTATATTATCCCATTATTTTGTTTTGCCTACCTTATTTTGTTCGCAATTATGGTAAAAGGATTTTTAACAAAACAAGGAATCAATATTGATGAATTAGAATCAGAAGGTAGTCATTAAAATAGTTTAAATTATGAAATAAAAAAAGCCGAGCAAAAAGCTAGACTGCACCCAAAAGTTTGGACAGATTAAAAATTAATAATTATAAAAATGAGTTCGATATTGTATCGGGCTCATTTTATTTAAGTTCGATTTTATTCTATCGTTATTGTAATAGTAAATGTATTGTTTTATTTCTTTTTTTAGCTCTTCAATAGAATTAAATTTTTGTAAATAAAATAGTTCCGATTTCAGTATTCCGAAGAAATTCTCGATAATAGCATTATCTAAGCAATTTCCTTTTCTACTCATACTTTGTATGATTCCTTTTTCATTTAATAAAGCCTGATATTGTTTCATTTGATATTGCCATCCTTGATCTGAATGTAATATCAAATCTTTAGTGTCTTTCGTTATTTTAAATGCCTTTTTAAGCATTTGAGTTACTTGATTAAAAACAGGTCGTTCGCTTAACTCATAGCTGATAATTTCTTGATTGTACAGATCCATTATCGGTGATAAATATAGTTTTTTATCTTTTACTTTAAACTCGGTAACATCTGTTACCCATTTTTGGTTGGGTTTATCAGCCTTAAATGCTCTTTGCAAGATGTTTGGTGCAATCTTTCCTTGTTCTCCTTTGTAAGATTTGTATTTTTTTCTTCGAATCAAACTCTTTAATCCTAAGCTATTCATCAGTTTAAGAACAGTTTTATGATTGATGATAGTTCCTGATTTTCTTAATTCATCGGTAATTCGTCGATAGCCATATCGCCCTTTATGCTGATGATAAATGGATTTTATCTTAAGTTTTAATTCCTCGTATTTATCTGTTTTACTACGTGAAATATGATAGTAAAAGCTGCTTCTAGCCATATGTGTACAATCTAAAAGTAAATTTAGATGAAATTCTGGCCTTAATTCATTTATGGCTTGCGTCCAAGTTTCTTTTGTTTTTCTTCCTCGGCTTGAATTAAGGCATTGAACTTTTTTAAGAGTGCATTTTCACAACGTAAACGTTCAATCTCCAACAATAGTTCTTCTTCTCTTGTTAACGGTTGTTTCGATT
Source organism: Empedobacter stercoris (assembly GCF_025244765.1). Taxonomy (NCBI): domain Bacteria; kingdom Pseudomonadati; phylum Bacteroidota; class Flavobacteriia; order Flavobacteriales; family Weeksellaceae; genus Empedobacter; species Empedobacter stercoris. Next base: position 282,089 of record NZ_CP104209.1, read on the forward strand.
TTTTAGGTCTACCTTTAGATGTGCTCATAGTCTTGGGACGGCCTTTTGGTTTGGGTTTTAATCCGTCTATTCCAAAGGTAGCAAAATCTTTTTGCCATTTTATAATAACCGATTCACTTGGAATATTAAATTTAACTCTGGCTTCACGCAAACTAAGAAACTGTTTGGTTATAGACTTAATAACTTTTAGCTTAAATTCAACGCTATACGTTTGGTTTTTCTTAGGTTCTAAACCTAAAGCTCCTTGATTATGATAATCAGTAATCCACTTACGCAATAAACTTCCTGAAATACCTTCTTGATGTGATATAGAATGAACTGAATGATGTTTTTTTAAAACTTCTTTGACACATCGCAACTTGTATGTTACATCATATTTTACTTTTCTTGCCATAAAAAATGCCCCCAAAAGTGTCTAACTTTTTGGGGGCAGTGTAAGAAAGGTCGCATTTTTTTTATTTCATAACACCTAATTGTGTTAATATTTTTTCTTCATAAGGATCTATCTTAAATTGATCAAATTTTACAAAATCTTTTCCATCTTTCAGATACCCTAATTGATAATTTTGACGAACAACAGGTTGATTTTCGAAACTTTCTAAAATAGGCAATTCAGAAATCGGTTCTAAAATTTTTTCATTTGTAGTCGAAATTAAACCAAAATGCATCAAATAATTTTCTTTGGATAAAAAATAAGGAAAATAAGCCAACACATCAGGACGTTCAATTTTCAAAGAAGTTGATTCTCCAAAAGTTGCAAAATTTTGATCAACAGGTGTTAAATATTCGTATTGAAAATCAATAATTAATTGATTGTTTTTGTCAATCATTCCCCATTTTCCATCTTTTTCTACTCCAGCCAAACCAGCTCTAAAATCGGTACAACCATCATATTCAAACGGAATAATTACTTGATTCAATAAATCAATAAATCCCCATTTTCCGTCTTTTTTTACAGCACAAATATTCTCAATAAAATCACTTGATAATTCATACTCAAACGGAATCAAAACTTGGTTAGACTTGGTTATAAATCCCCATTTTTCGTTTTTCTGAGCACTATATGCATTAACCGTTGTGAGAACTAATTTCTGGTACTCAAAAGGAATAATTACATTTCCAGTTTTATCGATTAAGCCAAATTGATCATTAATAGATATTGGTGCTAAATTATTGCGATCAAAAACAGTTAACTCTTCAAATGTTGTTGTTTCTTTGTGAACGAAATCATCAAACTGATCAGTGTCTTTTGGGTAAATTTTAGTCATAATTCTTTAATTCACCACAAAATTAAAGAATCAAAATTAATAGATATCTTTTTATTTTAAAAATATCCGATTTTAAGCACTTTTTTGTAAATATAATTCTTATTTTTGTAGGAAAGCTTAAAGTATAACCTATGAATATTTTTACTAAATTATTTTTTAGTGCAGCCATAATGTCGAGTAGCTTTGTTTCTGCTCAACAGGAAAACATTAACATTACAAATCTTCCAACGACTATTAATAAAGATTATTCTTTTGATGGAGTTTGGAATATTTCAAATGATGTAACTACTTCTAATTACAAAATTTCTGGCGGAAAATTGACTAACTATTCAGATAAAACTAGTCAAACTTTATTTTTTGATTTATATTTTGTTCCTTCAAAATCTTCGTTGGATTTGTATGATTTACCTAACAAAATCACAACAAATGCCCAATTAGGAACTCTGGAAGGGAATGGAACAAGTTTTAATAATGTAAATGTAACTTTTAAAGCAGCAGATATCCAGAAATTAGCAGATGGAGATTATACACCAATTTTATTATTGAAAGAGAGAGAAACAAGCAATGTTTTAAACTACAAGATTTTAAATAATAAAATATCATTACAATCGAATGATATTATGATTGATAAAGTAATTGATGATGCTAGTTTACCACAATTAACGGAGAAAAATACATTAGCTTCTACAAAAAATATTGACGCAACTTTATCAGATATTTATATTCCCGTAGAGAGTTCATTAGCTATTGAAAATGCAAACAAAAAAGTAAAATTAGCTGGTGTTTGGAAATTAGAAATTGATTTTAATACATTAATGGTTACAGTTGATGGTATTAATAATTCTATTCAGAATTTAGATTCTAAACCAACAAATGACTTGAAATTATTAGTCTATTTTTCAAAACAAAATATTACAGATGCAAAAAAAATAGATGGATTTGAATTGCTTAATTTTGATATTACTCCGGTTGCCGCTTTAACAAAATTAAGTAATCTTGATTTTACAACTAACATCACAAAGTTAGTTCCTGCGGGTGAATATTATCCAATTTTGGTTTTGACAGAGAAGAATAATGAAGGAAACTATGTAATCAAATCTACTTTGAGTTTAGGTGAAAAATATATTTGGAAATAAATTCTAATTAATAAACAAAAAGCGAAATCTTATTAGACTGCACCCAAAAGTTTGGACAGATTAAAAATTAATAATTATAAAAATGAGTTCGATATTGTATCGGGCTCATTTTATTTAAGTTCGATTTTATTCTATCGTTATTGTAATAGTAAATGTATTGTTTTATTTCTTTTTTTAGCTCTTCAATAGAATTAAATTTTTGTAAATAAAATAGTTCCGATTTCAGTATTCCGAAGAAATTCTCGATAATAGCATTATCTAAGCAATTTCCTTTTCTACTCATACTTTGTATGATTCCTTTTTCATTTAATAAAGCCTGATATTGTTTCATTTGATATTGCCATCCTTGATCTGAATGTAATATCAAATCTTTAGTGTCTTTCGTTATTTTAAATGCCTTTTTAAGCATTTGAGTTACTTGATTAAAAACAGGTCGTTCGCTTAACTCATAGCTGATAATTTCTTGATTGTACAGATCCATTATTGGTGATAAATATAGTTTTTTATCTTTTACTTTAAACTCGGTAACATCTGTTACCCATTTTTGGTTGGGTTTATCAGCCTTAAATGCTCTTTGCAAGATGTTTGGTGCAATCTTTCCTTGTTCTCCTTTGTAAGATTTGTATTTTTTTCTTCGAATCAAACTCTTTAATCCTAAGCTATTCATCAGTTTAAGAACAGTTTTATGATTGATGATAGTTCCTGATTTTCTTAATTCATCGGTAATTCGTCGATAGCCATATCGCCCTTTATGCTGATGATAAATGGATTTTATCTTAAGTTTTAATTCCTCGTATTTATCTGTTTTACTACGTGAAATATGATAGTAAAAGCTGCTTCTAGCCATATGTGTACAATCTAAAAGTAAATTTAGATGAAATTCTGGCCTTAATTCATTTATGGCTTGTGTCCAAGTTTCTTTTGTTTTTCTTCCTCGGCTTGAATTAAGGCATTGAACTTTTTTAAGAGTGCATTTTCACAACGTAAACGTTCAATCTCCAACAATAGTTCTTCTTCTCTTGTTAACGGTTGTTTCGATTTTTTAGGTCTACCTTTAGATGTGCTCATAGTCTTGGGACGGCCTTTTGGTTTGGGTTTTAATCCGTCTATTCCAAAGGTAGCAAAATCTTTTTGCCATTTTATAATAACCGATTCACTTGGAATATTAAATTTAACTCTGGCTTCACGCAAACTAAGAAACTGTTTGGTTATAGACTTAATAACTTTCAACTTAAATTCAACGCTATACGTTTGGTTTTTTTTAGGTTCTATACCTGAAATTCCTTGATTATGATAATCAGAAACCCATTTCTTTAATAAAGAAGCATGTATATTTTCTTTTTTACTAATTGAACGTATTGTTCGATGTTTTTCTAAAACTTCTTTCACACAGCGTAACTTAAATGCTACACCATATTTTACTTTTCTTGTCATAAAAAATGCCCCCAAAAGTGTCTAACTTTTTGGGGGCAGTGTATATTGATTTCGCTTTTTTGTTTGGTATAAAATGTAAATCAATTCTACATACTTGTTGTAACTTATTGTTCCTTCTTGATTATTTGCTTTTAAGAATTGATTATTTAATTCTGAAAACGTATCACTTGCTTTTCCTTCATATTTTAAATAATGATTTAATTCTGCTTGACGATCAAGCTTGATTTTTGGATACATATTATTCAATTCCATTTTTACAAAATAAGGATCAGACTTGTAAATTGCACCCAAAAGCGTATAAATACTTTTATAATAAATAGAATAATTAATTTCGGGATTCTTCGATTTTGAGCCTAAATAATAAGCTAAAAAATTTGCTTCACTTTCTGATGCAAATCCCATTTGATGACCATATTCGTGAAAAAGAGTAGCAGGTTGTTTTAGATTTGTATTGTAACGATTCAGGTTTGCTTCAACTGTAAAAGGATTGTAATAGCCTAAAATCCCCATATAATTTTGCATTTTCGAAATCCAAGATAATTTGAAATGAACATTTTCTAACAATCGATAATTTTTCAACCATTTCAAATCTTTTATAGAAGATTGTAGTGAGTAAAATTCTTCATTATAATCATTGAGATTAGATTTAAACTGAATGGTTGTTGTAGAATCATTGTGTTCTATTTTATTACGGGCAATAATTGCTTTGTCTAATTCGATACAATAAATTTCTTTTAGAATTTTTGGTTGAATTGCAATTTCTTTTTGATGAAAAGTTAATGTGTCTTTTTTATACATAACTCCCCAAGCGAATATGTAAATAAAATAGAAGCTATTTACAAAAATCAATAGATGATAAATAGATTTTGAAGTTTCACGATTTTTGTAAAAAAAACTTCTAATCACTCTGAGTATAAGAAAGAAACCAAGAATACCAATCATTAAATAAAAAATATCACCTAATGGTAATTGAACAGAATTGGTCATTTTAGCTACAAAAGCAGATAGGGGGAATGTTATCCTTTGAACGATAAAATCAATGAAATTATCAGATAAGAATAGTACAGAAAAGAGAATAATTTGTGCAATTAATACTAAAAACGAAATGATGGTTTTATTCAACTTCTTTTGCATATTGATTGGCTATAAAACTAATATAAATTAATTGAAAAGTATGGTAAAGCATAATTGGAATCAAGTATATACCGATGTCACCAGAAAAAATAACTGCAGCAATTACCGAGCCATGAACCAACGATTTTTTGGTTGCACAAAATTGAATTGTAATATCATCTTCTCGATTAAAATTCATTTTTAGTGCGATCCATTTAGAAAAATTAAAAAACATAAAAAATAAAGTAACCACTACAACGAAAACAATTAAAAGAGGAATCAAGCCTAATTTGTCAAAAATTCCATCTAAAAATGTGTGACTAAAACTATTGTAGACAATTAAAATGATGGTTAACTTATCTAAGTTAGAAAATTGTTTTTTGTATTTATGATAGAAATTACCCAAAAAAGGTTGAGATAAAGCACCAATAATAACAGGTAAAATAATTTTTAGAACCAAATCTAAAAAAATTCCTAATAAATCAAATTCTCCATCACTTTTTGATAAAAATAAACTCATCCAAAGCGGTGTGATAATAATACCGATTAAACCAGAGATACTCGCATTAAAAATGGCACTGGGTATATTTCCTTTTGCAATAGAAACCATTACTACAGATGAAGAAACAGTACTTGGCAAAGCCGCAAGATAAAAAATAGCGACATAAAGTGTGAAATATGCAGGATAGTTCTTAATGAGTGGATAGAAACAAAGAACAAGTATTGGAAAAAATATAAACGTTATAGACTGGATTAATAAATGCATTTTCCAGTTGGACAAGTCCTTGAAAAAATCTTTCCAATTTAATTTTAACCCATAAAAAAAGAAAACTAAAATAATACCTATATCTATTATTGTATTAAGGTTAATATTGCTGTACGACCACAAACTAATATTTGGGTATATGTAAGCAACTAAAATAGCTATAAATAAAAAAAGGATAAAAGGATCAGGTAATTTGTTTAAAAATTTCAAAATCAATATAATTTAAGCAAAAATAATAAATAACTTTCAAAACATTTAACAAATAATTAATACTTTGATTTGGCGTAAAAGCAATATAAGATTAATTATTTGTAAATTGATGTACTTTTTTTATATATTTGTAGTAACAACACCTAAAATCTATCTTATGAATACATGTCTTCAATGTAACCAAACACTTTTTGGTCGCAAAGACAAAAAGTTTTGCAATGACTTTTGTCGAAATTCTTATAACAACAATCTGAACCGAGACAAAGTAGAGATTGTAAGAAATATTAATAATCGATTAAGAAAGAATAACCGAATTTTAAAATCTTTGTTAGAAGAAGGTATTCGTTCGGTGGATAAAAATGAACTTAGTCTAAGGAACTTTGATTTTAGATACATTACGAATGTTGATGAATCTAAAAATGGCACAATTTTTTATGTGTACGATGTTGGATATCAGAAATTAAACGAAGAAAATTATTTGTTATTTCAGGAATAAATTTTTATTTTTTTATTGAAAAAGCGCATTAATTATTTAATGCGTTTTTATTTTTTAAAAAATACGGTTTCTTTTAGAGTAGTCAGTACAATAACTTTCCAAAATACATTAACTTTGCGCCACGATGAAAAAAGATATCAATCAACTCGATTCAAAGGAATTTATCCTAATAAAAGGTGCAAAGTTGCACAATCTAAAGAATATTGATTTAGCGATACCAAAAAATAAATTGGTTGTGATTACTGGAATGTCTGGTTCTGGAAAATCTACGTTGGCTTTTGACACATTGTATGCAGAAGGTCAGCGTCGTTATGTTGAAAGTTTGTCGTCTTATGCGCGTCAATTTTTAGGAAAATTAGATAAACCACAAGTTGATTATATCAAAGGAATAGCTCCGGCGATTGCGATACAACAGAAAGTAAATTCAACCAATCCACGTTCTACAGTTGGTACAACAACAGAGATTTACGATTATTTGAAATTATTATATGCCCGAATTGGAAAAACATATTCACCGATTACAGGAGAATTAGTTCAGAAAGATTCGGTGACGGATGTTGTGGATTATTTGAAAACTTTTGAAGCCGAAACAAAATTTATTCTTCAAATTAAATTGGTTGTTCCAGAAGAACGTACGTTTTCTGAACATTTAAATATTCTTCAACAACAAGGGTTTACACGTTTAAGTGTAGATGGAAATCAAGTCAAAATTGAAGATTTAATTTCGTTTAACTTTGAGCCTCAACCCGAAAATGATGTTCATTTAGTCATTGATCGTATTGCATTACCTACAGAAGACGAAGAATCTTTTTATCATCGTTTGGCAGACTCTATCGAAACTGCTTTTTTCGAAGGAAAAGGAGACATTGCAGTTGTAAATATAGATCATAATTCAGTTAAATATTTTTCAAATAAATTCGAATCTGATGGCTTGATTTTTAATGAACCAAACATTCATTTCTTTAGTTTCAACAATCCTTATGGTGCTTGTCCAACTTGTGAAGGTTACGGGAAAGTAATTGGGATTGAAGAAAATCTTGTCGTACCAAATAAATCGTTATCTATTTACGAAGATGCGGTGGTTGCATGGAAAGGAGAGAAGATGAGCGAATGGAAAAATCATTTTATTAAGCAATCACAACAAGTCGACTTTCCTATTCACAAACCTTATTTTGAATTATCAGAAGAACAAAAAGAGTATTTGTGGCGAGGTGATTTGAATTGGGAAGGATTAGACGGTTTCTTTAAAATGGTTGAAGAAAACACCTATAAAATTCAATACCGTGTGATGTTGTCTCGTTACAGAGGAAAAACAACTTGTCCGACGTGTAAAGGAAAACGATTACGCAAAGAAACTAATTTTGTGAAAATTGCAGATAAATCAATCAGTGATTTAGTTGATTTACCGTTAAATGAATTGAATGATTTTTTTACAAGTATTCAATTTAATGAATATGATCAGCAAATCGCTGGTCGAATTATTTATGAAATAAAATCTCGTTTAACTTTCCTATTGGATGTTGGTTTAGAATATTTATCGCTCAACCGTGCGTCAAATACATTGTCTGGAGGAGAATCGCAACGTATCAATTTAGCAACTTCGTTAGGAAGCAGTTTGGTTGGATCGATGTACGTTTTAGACGAACCTTCGATTGGTTTACATTCGCGAGATACGGAAAAGTTTATCACGATTTTACATCGTTTACGTGATTTAGGAAATACAGTAATTGTGGTGGAACATGATGAAGATATCATGAAAGCTGCGGATTATATTATTGATATTGGTCCAGAAGCTGGAACAAATGGAGGAGAGGTCGTGTTTGAAGGAACTTATGACGAATTGATAAAAGCTGATACCTTGACATCTAAATATTTGAATGGGAAATTAGCAATTGAAGTTCCTAAGAACCGTTTAAATTCACCTAATTATTTGAAAATTATAGGTGCACGAGAAAATAATTTAAAGAATATTGATGTTAAATTTCCACTAAACGAATTAACTGTGATTACAGGAGTTTCTGGTTCAGGGAAATCAACGTTAATGAAAGATATTTTAGCACCAGCTGTTCAGCGTCATTTTGAAATCTATGGGAATAAAATTGGTGATTTTGACGATTTAGTTGGTGATTTGAAACAGTTAGAAGGAATCGAGTTAATTGATCAAAATCCAATTGGGAAATCATCGCGTTCAAACCCTGTGACTTATGTGAAAGCTTATGACGATATTCGAAATTTATTTGCATCACAAAAAGCGAGTAAAGTGATGGGATTTCAGCCCAAACATTTTTCGTTTAACGTAGATGGTGGACGTTGCGATGCTTGTAAAGGAGAAGGAACAATTACGATCGAAATGCAATTTATGGCGGATGTTGAGTTGGTTTGTGAAGATTGTCATGGAGAACGTTTCAAGAAAGAAATTTTAGAAGTTAAGTTTGAAGGAAAGTCAATTTCAGATATTTTGAATTTAACAATTGATGAAGCTATCGATTTTTTTGCAGCACATCAACAAAATAAAATTGTAGAGAAGTTAAAGCCTTTGCAAGATGTTGGTTTAGGTTACGTGAAGTTAGGTCAATCGTCGAATACGCTTTCAGGCGGAGAAGCGCAGCGTGTAAAATTGGCTTTTTTCTTGACAAAAGGAGAAACCACGAATAAAACCTTGTTTATTTTTGATGAACCGTCTACTGGTTTGCATTTTCATGATATTCAGAAATTAATCAAGGCTTTACGAGCATTGATTAATTTGGGACATTCAGTTTTTGTGATTGAGCACAATATGGATATTATTAAAGTTGCCGATTGGGTAATAGATCTTGGACCAGAAGGAGGGAAAAAAGGTGGTTTCTTAGTAGCAGAAGGAACACCAGAAGATATTGTAAAAGTAAAAGAATCGTATACAGCGCTATTCTTAAAAGAGAAATTATAACGAACAAAATGTATAAAACCGAGTATTAACTCGATTTTTTTATGGTGTAGTACATGTTGAATTATGATAAACAGGAAAATTGCATGAATTTGCAATAAAACACAATTCATTTGCTTTTTTATGCAAAGAAAGAGCGAGCTCAATTTGCGTTTCATCAGCAATAATAACTTCTGGAAATAAATTGACTACAATAATTTTTCCACTTCCATCTGCATTCACAACTAAAGTTGCTTCAGAATGATCAGTGTAAGAAATGACCTCAATTTTATGTTGAGCACAACAATATAAGTACGACATCATATGGCATGAAGTTAAACTACTTAATAACAAATCTTCGGGATTATATAAATTAGGATCTCCTTTGAAAGCTTTTGCTGCCGAAATTTCTAAATTAGGTTTTCCTTCAATCAAAATATGATGACTTTTACTATAAAATTTAGTAGTACGATCGGTTGAAGGTTCTTTCTTAATCCAATTTAATGCAACTTTAAATAAATGTTTCAAGATGTAATTTTTACCAAAAATAAACGATAAAAAAAACACAACCAAGAATCCTTCGTTGTGCTTTTATTAATAATGAATTATATTTAAAATAATAATTTATTTTGCTTGCTTATCAATTTCATTTTGAATGATTTTCCAATCATATAATTGAAAAGTTTTTCCATTGCTCATTGCGACAAAAAATCCTTTTGGAAATTTAGTTCCGAAATTAAAATTTACAGCATCAGCTCCATCACATTCTATTGTAGAAACTGGAATTTTAGCAATTAATTTGTGTTCATTCGGATTTGTAGGCTCTCCTTGTCTTTTATAAACATTAAAATAATTTGCTTGTTGATCAGAAATCAAGATGTAACCATCTTTAGCTGAGGTTTTGTAAATCGCAATACCTTCGTGATCTCGTTTAAAATCATTTTGTCCAAAAAAAGCTATTTCTTCGTTTCCTTTTTTAGGTTCAGCATAATATTTTCTAATTCCCGTTGTTTCATCTGCATAATAAATATACCCTAATTCTTCATCAACTGCGATTGCTTCAATTTCTTTTTTGCCAGAATAATTACCAAATTTTCGAACCAATGTAGTTGTAATTTGACCATTTTTTTCTTCAAGTAGATATTGATGGATATATTCGCCACTTGGCCCTTCTTTTCTTCCTACAATTGCATAGATTTTATTGTCTTTACTTTTGTATAATGCAATTCCCATTGGATCTCGTTGAGCTTCATTTTCAAATACATCAATTCCTCCATTGTCTATTAATTTGAAATCTGGTAAAGAAACAATTCTGATTTTGTTACTTGCACGTTCTGTCGTAACAGCAATATCAATTTCTTTTCCTTCAAAACTAAATCCGTAAGCGACATCTACATTATTTGGACGATTGAGTGGAGTAATTTTATGAATAATTTCACCATTAAGATTATAAGCATATAAACCTCCTGTATCTTCTTGTTTATCTGTTCCGATAATCATAGATTTTTCTGGATTTTTTTTATCAATCCAAATCGCAGGATCATCAGTGTCATTTGGTGTTTGTTGAGTTGTAACAGTTGGCTTTAATGCATTTTTTGGGATGGATGCTAATTTGGAAGATTCACACGAAAATATACTTCCAATTACTGATAAAGTGATGATTATTTTTTTCATACTATTTTATTTTAGAAATCAAATTTTAACCCCATTGTAAAACGTGGTTGATAATACTCAAGTTGTTTAGTTTGGTTTGATACGCCTTGGTAGTAACGTAATGGTTGATTGGTTAAATTATTTGCTTCTGCAAAAATTCGTAGGTTATTTGAAAATTTATAAGAAGCGTTTGCATCTATAAATAGTTGTTTGTCGTAATAACTATCTTCGAAAGCATTTCCTCCAATTTCGTCTAAATAAGCTGCCGTATAATTAAGAGAAACTCTTGCTGTAAATTTTTTATTCTCAAAAGATAATGATCCATTAAACATATGTGGAGCTGTTTTTGGTAAATCAAGATCTTCTCTCAAATCACCGTCTTCATTTGTTATTCCTTTGGCTTTAGAATCGGTGTATGTATAATTTAAATACACACCAAGATGTTTGAAAAATTCTCCTGGAATAAAATCTAATTGACGCTGAAAAGCTATTTCGAAGCCATAAACATTTACATGATCTCCGTTGCGCGCTTGAGTCATTTTCCAATTTTCACCGGTAGGAATTGGATTAGCAATATCAGGAAATAATGCATTAAAATTACTGCTTGTAAATGTATTGTTTTTATATGTGTATATAAAATCATTTAATTTTTTATAAAAGAATCCTCCCGAAACAATTCCAATATTTTCAAAATAATTTTCTAACATTAAATCGTAATTCATTGCATAAGTAGCTTTTAAATCAGGATTTCCTGCGTATAATTCAGAATCTTCTTTTAAAACGCTTACATATGGTGCTAAACTATAATAATTGGGACGAGCCAAACTCGTTGTAAATGCAGCTCTAAGAATAAAATCATTTGTGAATTTATGTTTCAAAGAAATACTTGGAAGTATGTTTGTATAATCATTTTTATGATTAATTTCTCCGATTAAATCTTCTTCATCTTGAACATAATTACCCGTATATTCGATAGACGTATTTTCTACTCGAACTCCAAGTATTACAGAAGTCATCGTAGATAAATCTTGATCCCAACGAATATATCCAGCCGAAATATTTTCTTTTGCTTTATAATTTGACGCTAAAAATTCAGACGGTTCTAAATTAGCATTAAATAATGATGGATTAGAAAGTGCTAAATTTCCTAAATTTTGATTCGAGTAAAAATAGCCAGCTTGATATTTTGAACCTGGGTTAAATTTAGAACTGCTCCAATCTACCGGATTTTGAGAATTTAAATTCCCCAAACCATCTATACTTTCGTATGAATAATAAATATTGTTTCGTTCTTTATTTTTTAAACGTAAACGCCCACCAAAACGTAAACGCCCTTTTTGGTTATCGATTACACTAAAAGGAACTCGGAAATTTAATTTCGCTCCAAATTCTTTTTCACTTGTATAATCATGTTGTTCAGACAAAGTTCCGACTTTGTATTTAGATAAATCTTCTGTAGATGTTGTAGAAACTAATGGATAGTTTGGATCGGATAAATCTTCTGTAAAACTAACGTTTTTTGCTCTGTAATCAGTATAACGCTCATTTGGTCTATCTTCGCTTGCTTTAGAAAAAGTTACCGCCCAATCCATATCAATTTTTGGAGATAACAAATGTTCTCCTTTTAAAGAAATATTATAAACTCTTTGATCTTCTAATCGTGCATTTTTATTGCGATTATTATTAATACCTCCTTTAGTCTCTCTTCTTATACTTCCTTTGTAATTGTTTGTTTTTTCGTCGTATTCTAAGTCTTTATATGTTACTCTATATCTGTTTTCTCTATCATCTCGCCAATTATAGATAGCAGATAAATCTATTCTATTGTTTTCATTGAATTGATAATCAGAAGATAAAGAAATACTTCTTCTTACACGTTGAATATCATATTTTCGAATCTGAAATTCAGACAAATAAGTTTTATCGCCATCTTTTTCCCAAACTGCCTCAATATTATCTGAACCAAAATTCTGAACTTGGTAACTTGCAGAAGCAACAACCCCTAACTTTTTATCAAAAAATCTATTTCCATATAAAAAAGCAGAATTGTATAATCCTTTTTCACGAATTGGAGCGTATCCTCCTGAAGCTGTAATAGAAATTCGCTCTTTATTTGGAACTGCACGTGTTATCAAATTCACAGCTCCACCAATTGCATCGGCATCCATGTCAGGCGTCAAAGTTTTATTTACTTCGATTGTAGATATCATTTCCGAAGGAATCAAATCCATTTGTACGTTACGGTTATCACCCTCTGCAGAAGGAATACGATCTCCGTTTAACATAACAGAATTTAATTCAGGTGAAAGACCTCTAATAATTATATTACGTGCTTCTCCTTGATCATTTTGCATCGTAATACCTGAAACACGTTTTAAAGCATCTCCAATATTAGAATCTGGAAAACGACCAACTTGATCAGAAGAAATAATATTTGTAATATTTCCATTGTTTTTCTGTTGATTTAATGCTTTTGCTTGACCTTTCAAAAAATCACCGATTACGACAACTTCATTTAATTCTCTACTTTCAGCATCTAAAGAGAAATTGATTACTGCAGTTTTATTTTCTGAAACTTCTATTTGTTTAGATATAGTTTCATAACCTAAATAATCAATATAAACAATGTATGTACCCGGATTTAGGTTTAGGAATTGATAATTTCCATTTTGATCAGAAATTGTGTATTTGTTTGTGTTTTCAATTCGTAGCCTAGCTCCTGGTAGAGAAAATTGATCAGTAGCATCAATAATTTTTCCAGAAATCACACCATTTTGAGCCAAAACCATAGGTCCTAACACAAGTAATGTGAGTTTTAATAAATGTTTCATGGTTCAATAATTTCAACAAAAGTACATTTGCAATATATCCTAATTGTTAAATCATCATTATGAAATATTTAACATTTCAGAAATAGTTTTTTAATGATTGATCTAAATTATTCAATCTTTTATTTTAGAAAAATAGTGCGTAATTCGACATATAATGTACTTTTTTACTAATTATAGCTGGTTTCAAATGGTTACTTTTGTATCGATTATAATTAAACAAAATGTCTTTTTCTAGCTTTATCAATACCAATCAAAAACTTAATATAAAAAATGAAATTTTAGCAGGGTTAACTGTTGCGATGACAATGATTCCTGAGTCGCTTTCGTTTGCAATTTTAGCAGGTTTATCTCCATTAATCGGATTGTATGGAGCATTTATAATGGGAATTGTAACGGCAATTTTTGGTGGTCGACCAGCTATGGTTTCAGGAGGAGCAGGAGCGACGGTTATTACACTAATTGCCTTAAATGCGACTTATGGTGAACAATATATTTTTGCAGCAGTAACATTGGCAGGTGTTTTTCAACTAATAGTGGGTATTTTTAAACTTGGAAGATTTGTTCGTTTAATTCATCAACCTGTTATGTATGGTTTTCTAAACGGTTTGGCAATCGTGATCTTTATGTCACAAATCGAACAATTCAAATCAACATCAGAAGGGGTTACGCATTGGTTATCAGGCACATCTCTTTATATAATGTTAGGATTAACGTTTATCACCATTTTAATTGTTTACTTTTTTCCGAAAATAACTAAAGTAATTCCTGCTTCATTGGTTGCAATTCTGATCACTTTTTTGTTGGTTTTAGGTTTTCAAATTGATACTAAAACGGTAGGTGATATAGCAACCATCAAAGGAGAATTACCTGTTTTTCATATTCCAAGTGTTCCATTAACTTTAGAAACCTTTAAGATTATTTTACCGTATTCGATTATTATGGGATCGGTAGGATTGATAGAAACTTTACTTACACTAACGTTAGTTGATGAGGTGACAGAAAGCAAAGGGAACTCGAATAAAGAATGCATGGCGCAAGGTGTTGCTAATATGACCAATGGATTTTTTGGAGGGATGGGGGGATGCGCAATGATTGCACAAACTTTTGTCAATCTTGATGCAGGTTCACGATCTCGACTTGGTCCAGCAATAGGAGCAATAACAATCTTGGTTATTATTTTGGTTGGAGCGCCAATTATAGAAAAAATTCCGATGGCAGCTTTAGTTGGCGTGATGATGATGGTAGCAATTTCAACATTTAAATGGGGATTTTTTAAATTAATTACAAAAATGCCTAAATCAGATATTTTTGTAAGTGTTTTAGTTGCACTTATAACTGTTGTTCTTCATAATCTTGCTTTAGCTGTTTTTGTTGGAGTCATTGTTTCTGCTTTGGTTTTTGCTTGGGATAATGCGAAACGAATAAGAGCCAGAAAATCTATCGATGACAATGGTCGTAAAATTTATGAAATATATGGTCCACTTTTCTTTGGTTCTGCATCTACTTTTTTAGATAAATTTGATATCATAAATGATCCAAATGAAATTATTATTGATTTGAAAGAGAGTAGGATAGTGGATATGAGTGCAATAAATGCTTTAAATACAATTACTTTTAAATATACACAACAAAATAAAAAAGTTATTTTGCGTCATTTAAGCAAAGATTCTATATTACTATTAGATCAAGCAAAAGGTGTTATAGAAGTCAATATTGAAGAAGATCCTACTTATAATGTAATGCCAAAATAAATAAAAAAAACAGCTTTGTAAAGCTGTTTTTTTTATAAATATCGTTCGTTGATCACATTCATATGATGAATAGAATGACCAGCCATTACAAAACCAATTTTTTCGACAGAAAATTCTCGATCACCAACTTTTCCAATTCTATTTAGGGTTTCATCGTCAAAAGATTTGAATTGAAAATACGTAGCTTTCATCAAATTCGTCCATTCTTTGATCAATTCTTCTGGTTTTCGACTTTTTGCGTTAGAAGTCAAAACGTAGGCATTTTCATCAAAAAAATTTAATGTCTGAGCATCTTCTCTCGCAATATGCTGAGCACGATATGAAAAAATACGTTCACAATCAATGCAATGTTGTATCATTTCCTTTATTGTCCATTTTTCCTCAGCATAAGCATAATCCCACTTATTTAATTCGGTAACAATTGTTAAGGTTTTTTTGATATCAGCAATACGGGTTTGTAAGGCATCTACAACCTCAATTCCGTCATAGATATTAATATAATTGTCATGGTTTATTGTATTCATTTTTTTGTAATTTTTTACAATTTAAGCATTATTAAAATGACTTATTTTAAGTATTTGTTAAAATTTATGCTACATTTTTTTGAAATTAATTTTAAATCTAATAAAAAAATAAGATTCTTATAGATATTTAAAATCTTGCATTTGATAAGTTTCTTTTCCGAAAAAACGTTGCTATGTTTGAGAGTAAAGTAATTTTTAAAATAAAGAATATAAATAGATGATAGCGAACTTATCATACTCAAGCGGTGCTTCTAAATATCCTCTATTGGGAGAAACAATTGGAGAAAATTTACGCAATACTGTCGCAAAATATCCTCAGCAAGAGGCATTGGTTTGCGTTGATCAAAATTACCGTGCGACCTATACAGAGTTTTATTCTCAAACAGAACAAATTGCAAAATCATTGATTGCAATTGGTTTAGAAAAAGGAGATCGAGTAGGAATTTGGGCGCCTAATCGTGCGGAATGGACATTATTGCAATATGCAACTGCTCGTGTCGGAATGATTCTCGTTAACCTTAATCCTGCATACAGAGAAAATGAACTTGAATTTGTTTTAAATCAAGCCGAAATTTCAGCTGTTTTTGCAGCTTTAAGTTTCAAATCAAGTCAATATAAAATCATGTTGAACAATGTGAAGCAAAATGCTAAAATGTTAGAACATATTATCATTTTTGAAGAAAATTGGAATGATTTTTTAGAACAAGGTGAAGAAATATCAACATCCGAAATTCATCAAATCGAACAATCCGTACAGTTTGATGATGCAGTTAATATTCAGTATACTTCTGGGACAACAGGTTTTCCGAAAGGTGTTACTCTAACACATCATAATTTATTGAATAATGGTTTCTTTATTGGAATACGATTAAATTATACACATTTAGATCGTGTATGTATACCAGTTCCTTTTTATCATTGTTTTGGAATGGTTATCGGAAATATGGCTTGTACTTCTCATGGTGCTTGTATGGTCATCCCATCTGAAAGTTTTGATCCAGAAAAAACGCTAAATGCTGTAGAAATAGAGAAATGTACTTCTCTTTATGGAGTTCCTACGATGTTTATAGCGGAATTGGAATTGCCAAATTTTGATCGTTTTGATTTATCTTCTTTAAGAACTGGCGTAATGGCAGGATCGCCTTGTCCAATAGAAATCATGAAGAAAGTTCAATCTAAAATGAATATGAAAGAAGTATCAATTTGTTATGGAATGACGGAAACTTCTCCTGTTTCGACCCAAACAATTATCGGTACTCCTTTAGAAAAACAAGTTTCAACGGTTGGTACAGTTCAAGACCATTTAGAAATTAAAATTATTGATCCGCAAACAGGTGAAATATTACCACGTGGCATTGCTGGTGAATTTTGCACTAGAGGTTATTCAGTTATGCAAAAATATTGGAATAATCCAGAAGCAACAGCTCAAGTGATAGATGAAAATAACTGGTTGCATACCGGAGATTTAGCGACGATGGATGTCGATGGTTATATTAATATTACAGGAAGAATTAAAGATATTATTATTAGAGGTGGTGAAAATATTTCACCTAAGGAGATCGAAGACTTTTTGTATGAACACGAAGCAATTTCGGATGTTCAAATTATTGGAGTTCCAAGTATTAAATATGGTGAAGAAGTGATGGCATGGGTAAAAGTGAAAGAAGGTATAACAGTAACAGAAGATGAACTAAAAGAATACTGTTTATCAATTGCACATTTTAAACGTCCAAAATTTTGGAAATTTGTAACTGAATTTCCAATGACAATATCTGGTAAAATCAGAAAAATAGAAATGCGTGAAGTCTCAATTCGAGAATTAAACTTAGAAACCGCTCAAAAAGTAAAAACATCTTAAAAATCATTAAAAAGAAATAAAAGTAGACTCAAGAATAATAATTTCAGTTATCTTTGAGTCTATTTAATTTTGTATAAAAATAAACGATATTAACGATGTCAAATATCTTATTAATCGAGGATGAACAGGCTATCCGAAATGTTTTGAAAAGTATCCTAATGGACGAAAATCCGAAATGGAAAGTTGATGAAGCAGAAAACGGAGTGGTTGGAATTGAAAAAATAAAAGAAAAAGAGTACGACTTAATTATAAGTGATATTAAAATGCCATTGAAAGATGGGATGGAGGTTCTTTCGGAAGCTATGGAATACAATCCTGATTTAACAATGGTAATGATCACTGGACATGGTGACGTGGATTTGGCTGTAGACGCAATAAAGAAAGGTGCCTATGATTTTATATCAAAACCACCAGATTTAAATAAATTATTAACCACTGTTCGCAATGCCTTAGATCGTAAATCGTTATTGTCTACGAACAAAGAATTAAAGAAAGAAAATAAAGCATTAAAGAAAAAAGTAGCAAAAAAATATGAAATGATTGGTGAAGCTCCAGCAATTGCTGAAGTAAAACAAATTATTGATAAAGTAGCTGCTACAGATGCTCGTGTGCTTATTCTTGGACCAAATGGAACAGGAAAAGAATTAGTTGCTCATCATTTACATGAAAAAAGTGACCGTAGTGTTAAACCTTTAGTTGAAGTGAATTGTGCTGCGATTCCTGCAGAATTAATAGAAAGCGAATTATTTGGACATGTAAAAGGTTCGTTTACAGGTGCTGTTAAAGATAAACAAGGAAAATTTGAATTAGCAAACGAAGGTACAATTTTCTTAGATGAAATAGGGGATATGAGTCTTTCTGCACAGGCCAAAGTTTTGCGAGCGTTGCAAGAAGGAAAGGTTTCACCAGTTGGTTCTGAAAAGGAAATTAATGTAAATGTTCGTGTAATTGCAGCAACGAATAAAGACTTACGTAAAGAGATTGAAGAAGGTCGCTTTCGCGAAGATTTATACCATCGTTTGGCTGTTATTATTATTAATGTTCCTGCTCTTAATGACCGCAAGGATGATATCCCATTATTGGTAGAACATTTTATAACAGACACAACAAGTCAAAAATCTTTTGATAAATCGGCTTACGATGCTTTAAAAGAATTGGATTGGACAGGAAACATACGCGAGTTGAGAAATGTTGTTGAACGATTATTAATTCTCGGAGATGATCCAATTTCAAGAAAAGATGTTGAACAATTTGTGAAAAAATAAACTGTTTTCATGACAAGAAATGTTATTTTTCTAATAGCTTTTATTTTTTTGATGTTTTCGTGTAAGAATGAAAAAACAGAAATAGACAAAAGTTCTGATGGTTTGTCGCATGAAGACGTATTGTCATTAGAAAAAAGTTCTGTCTTTACGAATGAAACGCTTGTTTACAAAGGAATTTTTGAAGGGAATTACTATGGTGATAAAATCATCTTGAAATTGACTGAAAAATCATTTTTAGTAGAGTACAAAGGTCAATCGTTTGAAGGAGAATTGTTTAAAAAAGATGATGGTTCTTTAATAGAACTCGCGCCTAAAAAGAAAAAATTACCTTTTCAGTTTTTACGTTGGTCAGATAATTCAGAAATCATGATTCTAAATGAAGATGGAATGGCAGACGATAATGGCGAAAATTATTTAACTAGAATTTCAGAAAAATGAAAATAATATTTACGTGGATTTTCAGTGTTTTAATATTAACTAATTTGGTGAGTTGTAATTCAAATTCATCAAATAAAAATGATGAATTAGGAAAACGATTTTTCGAAAATTACTCTACTCGTGCCGATTATAAAAAAATGTTGTCTTTTTATAATGATAGTTTGGTATACGAAAATGTAGCCCAATATTCGGGTGCTTCAACAATTGATCCTCGTTATCTTTTGAATGAAATTGTGCGTTGGAATGATACGACTATGCAGTATGAGAACAACCAATTGTTGGAAGTAAAAGATTTATTTTCAAATGATTCGATGATTATTGCCAATGGAGAATTTTCTGCTTACACCTATAATGGAATGAATTTTCCTTCGATGAAGTTTACCACTTTTTTATATTTGGATGAAAATTCAAAAATAAAAAAACAAGTAGATTGGTTCAATTATCCAATCGAAGATATTATTGAGTTGTATCAATTGCAACAAAGTCAACAAAAAATAAAATTAGATCAATAATAATCAAATAAAAATCCAGTTAACGATTTAACTGGATTTTTTCTTCAAGATTTATAAAATATATTAGCTAAAAAACGCCATAGAACAAACCATTAAAGCTGTTATTCCTGAATAGAAAAGCCCAAAGTATAATACGATTTAAACAATTTTTATTAAAAAAAATACCTCTCATAATCGAGAGGTATTTTTGTATTATACGTTTTATGAAAAATTATTTCAAATTTTTATCTGTATAAATCTTTTCAGCTAATTGTACAGCTTTATATGCATCAACAACACCTCCAGTTACAGAAATATCTTTTAATTGATCATTTTTATTGACAGAATCTAAAATGATTTGTTTCACTTGTTGTGTTGTCAATTTTGGATAATGTGACCAAACTAATGCTGCAACACCTGCAACAACTGGTGAAGCCATAGAAGTTCCAGAATTTGATTTGTATTCGCCATCTCTTGTTGGGATTGCAGAGTAAATATCAGAACCTGGAGCAAATACATCTACAGATTTTTTACCGTAATTAGAAAAACTAGATTTTAATTCATCTTTATTACTTGTATTCGAACCAACAGTAATCACATTGTTAGAAATTGCTGTACCCGCTTCGTTATAAACCGTAGGAAAATGTATATTCGTGTCGATGTTTTCGTTATCGTTTCCTGCTGCTTTTATCAATAAAACACCTTTGTCTTGTGCATATTTAAACGCTTCCCAAACTGCTTTTACATCAGGAGAATACGCTTTCCCAAAAGACATATTCAAGATTTTAGCACCATTGTCAGTCGCATAACGAATAGCGTTTGCAACATCTTTGTCGCGCTCATCACCATTAGGCACAGTACGAACAGACATTATTTTTACATTTCCTTGTCCAGCAATACCATCTATTCCAATTCCATTACCAGATTTTGCCGCAATAATTCCAGCAACGTGTGTTCCGTGGTTTGAATCTGGACCGTCTACATCCGAATTTCCATAGTATCTCTCATTCACATTGGCATAATCATCACCAACAATAGGACGAGGATCTAACTCTGTATTTAAGTTAATTTCTACTTGTTCTTTGTAATATTTCGCACCTTCAGCAATTTCATCACCTACTTTTTTCAAAAACTCTTTCATTGTCTTACCATCCCAAGCTTCTTTTGGAACCATCGCGAAAATCATCATACCTTGCTGAGCTTCTTTCGATTTTGGTTGAAAGGTAGACATGTTTTTTTCGTCCAAATCCTTTTCTCCCCATTCAGAAATTAATACTGGAAAACTAACTTTGAAAATTTCATCCATTTGCTGATATTGCATAGCACCTTGTTTAGCTTCAGCTAATTTATTTTCGAATTCTACTTTTATTTTTTGGTATTCTTCAAATTTTTCAGGGTATTTGGTTTTATTTGAAGCAGCATCGGTACTCGTTTCGAAAAGGTTTTTATATTTTACAAAAAGACGTGTTAATTCTAATGTATCGCCATCGACGTTTTTACCATCTTTTCCTCCAATAAAATTCCAACCATGCACATCATCAATGTATCCATTTTTGTCGTCATCTTTTCCATTTCCAGCAATTTCTTTTGCATTGATCCATACATTATCTTTTAAATCTGCATGTGTCACTTCAACACCAGAATCTAAAACTCCGACAATTAATTGCGATGGTTTACGTTTTTTTGATTCTAAAAATTGAATTGCTTTTTGTGTATTAACACCATAAACACCACTTTCTTCAAGAGATTCGTGTTGCCAATATTTTTGGTCAACCTTTGGTAATGGAATAGTTTCTTGTGCGAATGATGCCACACCAATAAACATGGCAACAGATATACTTAATAAGAATTTTTTCATAATAAATTTTTCTATATATGTCGGATAACAAAGCGAATTGTTACACATTGAGTTTTCGTATTTTGAAAATACAAAAAAGGCTCCAAATTAGGGAGCCATTTTATAATGTTGTGTTAAAATTATTTCAATTTACGTTGTTTGTAAATTTCTTCAGCTTTTTGTACAGCTTTGTACGAATCTACAACACCTCCAGCAACAGAAATGTCTTTTAATTGATCATTTTTATTCACTGTTTCCATTAAAATATTACGAATATCTTCAGCAGTTAATTTTGGATAGTGTGACCAAACCATTGCAGCAACACCAGCAACAGCAGGAGAAGCCATAGAAGTTCCATTTAAGAAACGGTATTGATCTACACCTGGATAAGTAGCATAAATTTCTTGTCCTGGTCCAAAAACATCAACTGATTTTTTACCATAATTTGAGAAACGAGCTTTTAAAGCATTTGGATCTTTTGTTGATGCACCAACTGTTAAAACAGATTTAGAAACTGCATTTCCATTTCTGAAATTTGTTGGATAATGAACATGAACATCAATATCTTCGTTGCTGTTTCCTGCTGCTTTTACAATTAAAACTCCTTTATCCGAAGCATATTTGAAAGCATCCCAAACTAAATCCGCATCGGGAGAGTATGGTTTTCCGAAAGACATGTTTAAGATTTTAGCACCATTGTCCACTGCATAATAAATTGCATTTGCAACATCTTTGTCACGCTCATCACCATTTGGAACTGTACGAACTGACATAATTTTTACATTATTTCCACCAATTGTACCATCGTTTCCGATGTTATTTCCTCTTACAGCACCGATAATTCCAGCAACGTGTGTTCCATGAGATGACTCAGGACCATTAGAATCTCCATTTCCGTAAAAACGTTCTTTCTTATCGTTTGGATTGTCAACGTCTTTGCGATCAACTAAATTTAAGTTCAGGTGAGATGTTAAAGCATCACCTTTTGCAGCACGGCGTGCAGCTCCTAAGTAAGTATTGGCAACCTCTTTCATGGTTTTACCAACCCATTGCTCTTCTTTTAATTCACCAAAAATCCATAAAGCTTCTAAAATTTGTGAATCTGTTGGTTGGTAATTAGCCAAAACATCTTTTGATAATTTAGTGTCACCAAATTCTAAAACCATTTTATTTACACCACCTTCAACTGCGTTTAGTTTTGATTGTGCAACTTGTTGGTTGTATTTTGCTTTACCTACAGCGCTTAAATATTCTTTTTCAATTTTTTGAAACTCTGCATATTCTGTTGGATTTTTTGCAATTGCAGCATGATTTTTTTTCTGATCGTAAGTAGCGTATTTATTCGATAAGTTTTTGTAAATACGCGTTATTTCAGTTGTATCATCATTATAATTGATTCCTTTCGCTGTTCCCAAATAAGACCATCCGTGTACGTCATCAATGTAACCATTTTTGTCATCATCAATTCCGTTTCCTGGGATTTCTTTTGGATTTGACCACATATTTGCTTTCAAATCTTCGTGGAAATGCTCAACACCACTGTCTAATACGCCTACAATAATTGTATTGGCTTTTCTTTTCTTGTCTTTTAAAAATTGTAATGCTTGATCAGTATTTACACCATAAATACCTGTTTGTTCTACACTTGCATGGTACCATTTTTCTTTCGGTACTTCTGTTGTTTGTGCTTGAGCAAACCCTAATGTAAAGGCAAATCCTAAAGCAATAAATAATTTTCTCATGTTGTTATTTTATTAAGTTTTTTAAATACACTGCGGCACTTGGACCTTCGCTAAAAAGTAAATCTAAGATACTCAATCCTTCAACGAATTCAAATTTGTCATCAAAAACTTGTGCGTATTCGGGTAAGTTGTATTGAGGTGCTTTTTTAGCAGAAAATTGATTTCTAAAATCATTTTCAGGTAATATAGATTGATAAGTTTCTGTTTTAGAAACTTCCAAGTCTAAGTTTAATTTTTTGTTGATGAATTCAATTGTTTTTAAATTCAAATCCAATAAAAATTTTTCCTTCTGTTCTAAAATTGGAATAATTTCATCTTCATAATACTCAAAATATGGAGAACTTTGATAAGCTGATTTTAACGATTTGATGTGTTCTTTCTGCCAATCATATTCATAAGAAGGTTGTAAATCTTTGAACAATCGAGTTCCGTTGTGAAAGATGGGAATATTTAACATCAACTTACCATTTGCGCCCAAAATATACATGCGATTACGGTAAGTTTGCTTTTGAAAATTTTCTTGAACTTCGATATCCAAAGTCTGGCTTTTTACCATTTCTGCATAGTAATCAATCGGTCCAAAATAAAAAGCGGCAAACGTATTTTTCATTCGTTTTTATTATTTTTCTGTATATAAACTGTGCATTACAATTACTTATAATGCACAGTTTTGAGTTATTTATTTTCGAATAACAAATTTTATTTTTTAAAATTTGACTACAAAATAATTTTAATAGTTGTTTTTCTTTTTCTCTTTTCGAGCTTTTACAATATCGTATCCAATCCAACCAATTAACGCAATTAAAACATAAATTCCGTACGATGTTTTGTTTGGATTATCGTTGTTGATTGAGGTAAAGAATCGATCCCATATAAATTTCTTAGGAGCTGCAGGTTCAAACATTCCATTCATATTTGCCCAAATCATAATTGGACGACCAATGATATGATCTTCTCCAACATATCCAAAGAAACGCGCATCTAATGATTGATTTCTGTTATCACCAACCATAAAATAGTAGTTTTGTTTGATTTCGTATTTGTCTGTTTTTTGATCGTTGATAAATACATCAAACTTACCATTAGCAGAATCAACTTTTAGCGTATTGTTTTCGTAACGACGAATAATATTGATGTATTGTGCCAACGTTTCTTTGTTAACATCTACAACATCTCCTTTTTTCGGAATGTATAAAGGACCGTATTGATCTGTATTCCAGTTTTTGTTAACAGGGAAAATCGTATTTGTACTATCGATTTTACCATTCACAATATGTTCTGTTTTTTGACCAACTGGTTGTAAAATAGGTTCGATAGAAACTACATTTGCATTCGATTTCATTGCTGTGACATGTGCGTCAGTTAATGCAGCAAATTGATAGATAAATGTACCATCAGTTTGTTTTCCAGCTTGATAATCTGTACTGATAATTCCAAAATTATCGTATAATAGTTTATCACTAAATGGAGTTTTTACAACCACTAAATATGAATGCTGAACTTGTGCATCTTTTTTCGGGATGAATTTTTTGTCGTTTACATATAAAACACCATTTCGAATTTGAACTGTTTCTCCTGGCAAACCAACCAAACGTTTTACATATGCATCTTTACGATCAATCGCATTGTAAATAGAATCGGTAGGGTAATTGAAAACAACAATGTCATTTGATTTTAAATCTCTCCAACCCGGAACACGCATGTAAGGCAAACGTGCTTTATCGATAAAACCATCACGGTAAATGAATTCTGAGAAAGGAATTCCAATAGGAGTAATAGGAACACGTGCACCGTAACTTACTTTTTCTACAAAAAGGGCGTCACCAATTTTGATTGTATTTTCCATTGATCCTGTAGGAACAATCATAGGTTGTATAAACCAGTTGTGAACTAATGTCGCTAATACAAGCGCAAAAATTAAGGAAGAAACAAAAGTAGGTTTACGTTTTTCAGGACCTAAATATTTTGGATTATCAGCATAATTTACTGCAAAAATGTATAAACCTAATGTCAAAACCATGATGACTTTATCTTTGGTTTCAATTTTTCCGTAAGAGTCGCCTAAATCAACAAAGAATACTAACCAAAAAATAGGACCAACAATTGGCAAATAAAATAGAATAATCCACCATTTTGGACGATGAATAATTTCTAAACCTTTCCAAATATTAAGAAAGGGAATATAGGCCTGCCAAGCTTCTTTTCCTGCATTTTTATATAATTTCCAAGTTGCAGCTCCAAAGATTACATTGGCTATGATAAAACCAATTAACCAGTAAATTAGTACATGCATAAGTTTTTGATATTTAGTATTTTAATTTAGTTCAGTTCAAGTACATCTTTCATTGTAAAAACACCTTGTTTATTCCAAATCCATTCCGCAGCAATTACAGCACCTAAGGCAAAACCTTTGCGTGAATGAGCGGTATGAGAAATTTCAATTGTGTCTACTTCCGAATTATATTGCACGATATGTGTTCCAGGAACATCTTCTATTCTTTTTGCTTCGACAGGAATAATATCTTTTGCTTTTTCATCCATCGACCAAGAAGTATAAGAAGAATGATCAATAATTCCTTCTGCAATTGTAATTGCAGTTCCTGAAGGTGCATCAAGTTTTTGTGTGTGATGAATTTCTTCTAAATTAATTTGATATTCGTTGCGGTATTTATTCATCATTCGAGCTAAAATAGAATTCAATTCAAAGAATAAATTTACACCTAAACTAAAATTAGAAGCATATAAAAAAGCCGTATGATTAGCAATGGCTAATTGATTTATTTCACCTTGTTTCTCTAACCATCCTGTTGTTCCACATATAGTTGCAACGTTGTTCTCAAGTAATACTTTAAGATTATCGAATGCAAATTCTGGTCGAGAAAATTCGATTGCAACTTCAACATCTTTTAATTCTTCTGGAAGAGGAGTACGAGAAATTTTAAGTACAACATCATGACCACGTTGAACTAAAATTTCTTCTATTGCTTTTCCCATTTTTCCGTATCCTATTAATGCAATTTTCATCTTTAATTTCTAAAATTTTAAGTTAAATGCCAATCCCAAAACTGGCTCTAATGTCATTTCATCTTGAATGACAGTTGGTTTAAATGACATTTCAGTGTCGTTTCGTACTGTAAATAAATGTGCATCAACTGTAGCATCAACAACATTTAATAAATAAGCTAACGCAGTTAACGCAACACTATAATCACGTTTTCGTTTGTAATCGTCTTGTATAACTGCCAGTTGTTCTGGAGTTAAAATACCAGAAAATTCGTTTGGAGTTCCTTCTCTTACTGCAATGTACGCTTTTCGGTACTTTTTATATAAATTATTGTAATAGATTGTAAAACCTGTGCCTGTACCAACTAATCCCAATGCAATTGGTGCTTTCCACCATTTTTTATTGTACAATTGTCCTGCACCTGGTAAAATAGCTGAATACAACGAAGCTTTGATTGGACTTTTTTCCATTAAGACTTCGTTACTAATTTTAACAGAATCTTTTACGATTAGAGTTGAATCTATTTGAACTTGGGCAAATGAAAACGTTGAAGCCATCATTAATCCAAGAAATAATCCTTTAATTTTCATTCAAAAACTTTCTTAAACGTTCAAACTCATCATCAGAAGTAAAATTCAAAATAATTTTACCTTTACCATTATTCGCACGTTTTATTTCGACTTTCGTTTTCAAAGAATTTGAAATAGAACTTAATGCTTCTTTGTACTGAGAAGGCAATTCATCTTTAGCTTTCTTCTCAGGTTTCCCTTCTTTTATTGATTTGATTAGACGTTCTGTATCACGTACAGATAAATTATTTTTGACAATTTTTTCGTAAATATCAAACTGTAAATCCGCATCATCAATTGCCATTAAAGCACGCCCATGTCCCATCGAAATCATTCCATCTCGAATTCCTGTTTGGATAATTGGATCTAATTTTAATAGACGTAAATAATTTGTAATAGATGTTCTATCTTTCCCAACACGTTTACTTAATTCTTCTTGAGTAAGCTTGATTTCATCCATTAATTGTTGGTAAGAAAGTGCAATTTCAATAGCATCTAAATCTTGACGTTGAATATTTTCGACCAATGCCATTTCCAACATTTCTTGGTCATTTGCTAATCGCACATAAGCCGGAATTGTCTTTTTTCCTGCCAATTGCGAAGCACGAAAACGTCTTTCACCTGAAATCAATTCATATTCACCTGTTGGTTTTTTACGAATTGTAATGGGTTGAATAACGCCTAATGTTTGAATAGAAGCGACTAATTCATCTAAAGCTTTTTTATCAAAATTAGTTCGTGGTTGCCAAGGATTTGCGGTTATTTTTTCTAAATCTATTTCCAAAATATTTCCAACCAATTTCTTCGCACCTTCATCTTGTGCTGTTTTTACCGTTGGTTCATCTTTTAATAGAGCTGATAATCCACGTCCTAAGCGATTATTTTTATTTGGCTTTGCCATTTTATTTAAACTGTATCGTTGTTGTTAATTAAAAATTCACGCGCTAAATTTAAGTAATTTTCTGCACCTTTACTTGCTGCATCGTACTGAATAATTGTTTCGCCAAAACTTGGCGCTTCAGACAAACGCACATTTCGCGTAATAATTGTTTTGAAAACCATTTGCGGAAAATGATTGTTTACCTCATCTAAAACCTGATTAGATAGGCGTAAACGCGAATCGTACATTGTCAACAATAAACCTTCAATATCCAATTCTTTGTTGTGGTGTTGTTGAATTCCTTTTATTGTATTTAATAATTTTCCTAATCCTTCTAAAGCAAAATATTCGCACTGAATAGGAATAATTACAGAATCTGCAGCTGTAAGTGCATTCAAAGTAATCAAGCCAAGTGAAGGCGCACAATCTATAATTATATAATCATATTGATCTTTGATTTCCGACAACGCAGTTTTTAACATGTATTCGCGGTTCTCGTAATCTACAATTTCAATCTCGGCAGCAACTAAATCTAAATGAGCAGGCATTAAGTCTAAGTTAGGAGATTCTGATTGTAAAATAGCTTCGCTTGCAAGAACTTCATGTTCTAATACTTCATAGGTTCCTGCTTCGATTTCATCCAAATCAAAACCTAAACCAGATGTTGCATTTGCTTGCGGATCTGCATCAATTAATAAAACTTTTTTCTCTAAAACACCTAAAGAAGCGGCAAGATTTAACGAGGTTGTCGTTTTTCCTACGCCACCTTTTTGGTTCGCAATAGCAATAATTTTACCCATAATTTACGTTCAAAACGATTTCAAAAATACAATATTTAACCTTGTTAAACCTTAAAGAAAAAATAAAATTTTGAACAATTGTAGAATATTTAAATTATCGCTAACATTAAGAGTTAACTATTGATAAATTTTAATATTATTTTATCTTTTTAACAGAATTAAAAAACATATATTTGCGGCAAGTATTTTTATAATTTTTTTAATAAAAAAAGTTGATGAGTTTTAACCTTTTATTCGAAAGCGTTGAAATTAAAAAAAATCTCAACGCATTACTTTTAATGAATCGAAAAGAGTCTAAGAATTATTCTTTCCCTTTATTGCTTCGCAATGTATATTATGCGATACGTCTGTAATACCCTAAAATTTTTCTCGCAAATTTTTTAGAATTATTCAACACACGTAACATTTATAAAGCATAATGAAAACTAAATACATAGATTTAATCACGCAATCATTTGACTTTCCGCAAGATGAATTTGAATTGGATGGAGAGCACTTAAAATTTAATGGAATCGACTTGAAAGCTTTAGTCGAAGAACATGGAACACCATTAAAATTTACTTACTTACCAAAAATCTCACAAAACATTCAAAGAGCGAAAGGTTGGTTTGAAAAAGCGCGTGAAGAATTAAACTATGAAGGAACTTACAATTATTGTTATTGTACAAAAAGTTCTCACTTTCGTCATATATTAGGCGAAGCATTAAAAAACGATATTCACATCGAGACATCTTCTGCATTTGACATTAATATTGTCGAAAATTTGATTAAAGAAGGATTGATTACAGACGATCAATATATCGTTTGTAATGGTTTTAAACGTGAAGAATATGTAGAAAACATTGCTCGTTTGGTCAATAACGGACATCGCAAAACAATTACAGTTATTGATAATTACGAAGAAGTTGATTTATTTTCGGAAGCTATCGAAGGTGATTTCGAAATCGGAATTCGTATTGCATCTGAAGAAGAACCAAAATTCGAGTTTTATACGTCTCGTTTAGGAATAGGATACAAAGACATTGTTCCTTTCTATCAAACAATGGTAAAACCAAATGAACGCATTAAATTGAAAATGCTTCATTTCTTTATCAATACAGGAATTAAAGATAATTCATATTATTGGAATGAGTTGACAAAATGTTTGAGAGTTTATGTAAACCTTAAGAAAGTTTGTCCAGAATTAGATAGTTTGAATATCGGTGGTGGATTTCCAATCAAAAATTCGTTGAATTTCGAATATGATTACGAATACATGGCGAAAGAAATCTTGTTGCAAATTAAAATGATTTGTGACGAAGAAGGTATTCCTGTTCCAAATATTTTTACAGAATTTGGATCGTTTACAGTAGGTGAAAGTGGAGGAGTGATCTACAAAATTCTTTATCAAAAGAAACAAAATGATAAAGAGTATTGGGATATGATCGATTCATCTTTCATGACGACTTTACCAGATGCTTGGGCAATTTCAAAACGATTTGTAATGTTGCCAGTTAACCGTTGGTACGATAAATACGAACGTGTATTATTAGGTGGTTTAACGTGTGATTCTGACGATTATTATAACTCAGAACAACATGTAAATGCTATTTATTTGCCAAAATACGATCAAGCAAAACCATTGTATATTGGTTTCTTTAATACAGGAGCGTATCAAGATAATATCAGTGGATTTGGTGGAATAAATCACTGTTTGATTCCTCAGCCAAAATATATTTTGATTGATGAAAACTACGAAGCAAAAGTGTATTCAGAAGAACAAACACACCAAGATGTGTTGAATACATTGGGATATAAATAATTAGAATTTTAATAAAATAAAAACAAATAAAATGAGTAAAGGACCAATCAGTCAGTTTATAGAGCACAACTATAGACACTTTAATGCAGCTGCATTAGTAGATGCAGCTAAAGGATATGAAGCGCATTTAGAAGATGGGGGAAAAATGTTAATTTCTATGGGAGGTGCAATGAGTACTGCTGAATTAGGAATTTCATTAGCTGAAATGATTCGTCAAGATAAAGTTCAATTTATATCTTGTACAGGAGCTAACTTAGAAGAGGATGTGATGAACTTAGTGGCTCATTCTCATTACAAAAGAGTGCCAAATTATAGAGATTTAACTCCAGAACAAGAAAGAGAATTATTAGATAATCATTATAACCGTGTAACAGATACATGTATTCCTGAAGAGGAAGCATTCCGTCGTTTACAAAAACATTTAGAAGATGTTTGGCATGCTGCTGAAGCAAAAGGTGAACGTTATTTTCCACACGAATTTTTATATCAAGTAGTTAACTCAGGTGTTTTAGAGCAATACTATGAAATTGATCCTAAAGATTCTTGGATTGTTGCTGCGGCTGAGAAAAACTTACCAATCGTTGTTCCAGGATGGGAGGATTCGACTTGTGGAAATATCTTTACTTCAAACGTAATTAAAGGTAATTTGAACGTACATACAGTAAAATCTGGTATCGAATACATGATTTATTTAACAGAATGGTACCGTGCAAATTCTGATGGAAAAGGAGTAGGGTTCTTCCAAATTGCGGGTGGTATCTCAGGAGATTTCCCTATTTGTGTAGTTCCAATGATGTACCAAGATTTAGAATGGACTGATGTTCCGTTCTGGGCATATTTCTGTCAGATTTCTGATTCTACAACATCTTACGGTTCTTATTCAGGAGCAGTTCCTAACGAAAAAATTACATGGGGTAAATTAGATGTTGATACACCAAAATATATGATCGAATCTGATGCGACAATCGTTGCACCATTGATTTTTAATTACATTTTAGGAAACTAAGATTAAATTTTCAACAAATAAAAAAGCCACTTCTATTACACTGCCCCCAAAAAGTTAGACACTTTTGGGGGCATTTTTTATGACAAGAAAAGTAAAATATGGTGTAGCATTTAAGTTACGCTGTGTGAAAGAAGTTTTAGAAAAACATCGAACAATACGTTCAATTAGTAAAAAAGAAAATATACATGCTTCTTTATTAAAGAAATGGGTTTCTGATTATCATAATCAAGGAATTTCAGGTATAGAACCTAAAAAAAACCAAACGTATAGCGTTGAATTTAAGTTGAAAGTTATTAAGACTATAACCAAACAGTTTCTTAGTTTGCGTGAAGCACGCTTGAAATTTAATATTCCAAGTGAATCGGTTATTATAAAATGGCAAAAAGATTTTGCTACCTTTGGAATAGACGGATTAAAACCCAAACCAAAAGGCCGTCCCAAGACTATGAGCACATCTAAGGGTGGACCTAAAAAATCGAAACAACCGTTAACAAGAGAAGAAGAACTATTGTTGGAGATTGAACGTTTACGTTGTGAAGTTGCACTCTTAAAAAAGTTCAATGCCTTAATTCAAGCCGAGGAAGAAAAACAAAAGAAACTTGGACGCAAGCCATAAATGAATTAAGGCCAGAATTTCATCTAAATTTACTTTTAGATTGTACACATATGGCTAGAAGCAGCTTTTACTATCATATTTCACGTAGTAAAACAGATAAATACGAGGAATTAAAACTTAAGATAAAATCCATTTATCATCAGCATAAAGGGCGATATGGCTATCGACGAATTACCGATGAATTAAGAAAATCAGGAACTATCATCAATCATAAAACTGTTCTTAAACTGATGAATAGCTTAGGATTAAAGAGTTTGATTCGAAGAAAAAAATACAAATCTTACAAAGGAGAACAAGGAAAGATTGCACCAAACATCTTGCAAAGAGCATTTAAGGCTGATAAACCCAACCAAAAATGGGTAACAGATGTTACCGAGTTTAAAGTAAAAGATAAAAAACTATATTTATCACCGATAATGGATCTGTACAATCAAGAAATTATCAGCTATGAGTTAAGCGAACGACCTGTTTTTAATCAAGTAACTCAAATGCTTAAAAAGGCATTTAAAATAACGAAAGACACTAAAGATTTGATATTACATTCAGATCAAGGATGGCAATATCAAATGAAACAATATCAGGCTTTATTAAATGAAAAAGGAATCATACAAAGTATGAGTAGAAAAGGAAATTGCTTAGATAATGCTATTATCGAGAATTTCTTCGGAATACTGAAATCGGAACTATTTTATTTACAAAAATTTAATTCTATTGAAGAGCTAAAAAAAGAAATAAAACAATACATTTACTATTACAATAACGATAGAATAAAATCGAACTTAAATAAAATGAGCCCGATACAATATCGAACTCATTTTTATAATTATTAATTTTTAATCTGTCCAAACTTTTGGGTGCAGTCTATATTGAAGTGGCTTTATATATCCATTGATTTTTATTAGCTAATTCTTATAGGATATCCTGATATTCCTTCAATTACAATTTTTGGATTTTGTTTTAACAAAACGATTAATTGTCTTAATTTTTCTGCATTTGTATCAGAATTAAACATATCATCGTGCATCAAAATTACCAAATGATTTTTTTCAAATGTTTTATTTTGATCCAAACGGTTTACAATACCATTGTAGATATTTTCGGGAGAAGTTAAGCCCTCTTGGTTGCGGTTCCATTCATAATCCCAACCATAAATATAATATTGATTTTTGGCGATTAAATCAGCAGTTGGAATTGCATTTTTCATAGGGTCGTCTCTTTTACGTTTATTCAAACGCCACGTATTGCGTGCAGGCAAACGAACCCAGCGCGAATGTATGTCCAAAACCACTTCATTTTTGCGAATATCTTCATAAACTTGTTCCGGTATGCTGTAAAAAGTTTTGTATTTGTTTCGTGCATGAGAAAAAGTATGATTGGCAATTTCTACATTCGGATTTGCTTTATAATCTTCTACATTTTGTTTCAAATCTTTTGTAAAAGCATTAAAACCAACCAAGAAAACAGTTCCTTTTACATTTTCTTCTGTTAATATTTTATTGATATTTTTACTTCCTTTGTAAGGACCATCATCAAATGTTAAATAAACATATTGTTTTGTCGAATCAACTTTTTGCAGTTTTTCAGCTTTAACAATTGTGTCTAATTGTAACAAAGAAGAGTCAATTTTTACGGTATAAATAGAATCGACATCATCTTGCAAAATTTCTTTCGGTTCAGAAATTGAAGTTTGATTTTGAACGGAATGATTTTCGTTTTTACACGAAAAAATGACAAGTAAAAAGGCGATTACGAAAACATTTTTTAGATGTTTATTTGTTTTGAACATTGGTTATTTAGGTTTTTTGCGAAATTAATAATTTAATGTGATTTGAATGTTAAATAATTGATGTTATTTATAAGATTATTAAGTATTTACGGTTTTTAATTGTTGTAGATATTGTTTAATTATTTGATTTACACCATCTTCATCATTTGAAGGAGCGCTAAAATTTGCAATTGCCTTAATAGAAGGATGTGCATTTTCCATAGCAAAACTATATTTTGCCAAATTTAGCATTTCGTAATCATTCATAAAATCGCCAAAAACAATGATTTCTTCAGACGAAATATGTAATTTATTCATCAATGCTCGTAATGCGACACCTTTATTTGATTTTTTGTTCATAACATCTAACCAAACATCACCTGAAACAACTACTTTAAGGCCATGTTTTTCAAAATTGATTAATCTTGGAAAAACATGATGTTCTGTTCCTCCTTGATGATTTACCGCTATTTTAATGAATTGTTCGTTTTCGATTTGTGTTAAATCTTCAACCCAAACATTTTTGTCGTAAAAATTTTTAAAATATTCTAAAAACGTTTCATCTTTCGATTCAACATAAGCGGCATTTTTTCCTGCTAAAACAAGATGAGCACCATCAATTTTTCGAACTTCTTCAATGATTTCTTTTATTATAGATTTATCCAATTCATCAACAAAAACTTCTTGACCTTTATACGTTACATAAGTACCGTTTTCGGCAATAACCGCTAATTCATCTTTTATATGCTCAAAATAGTTGATTATGCTATAATATTGGCGTCCACTTGCAGGCACAAATAGGATGTTATTTTGTTTTAATTCTTCATAGATTGTATAGAATTCAGGATTTAATGAATGATCTGAACGTAATAAAGTTCCATCCATATCAGTCACTATTAATTTTATATTTTGCATTGATTTTATTGAATAAAAAAGGCCTCTTAGTTGAGGCCTTAAAGATAGTTATAAATTCTTGTTTTGTTCTTCTGCATCGCCAACCATATTTCGAATAACACCAGGATTTGAATGTTTTTTCTTCATTCTCAAATTTAAGAATTCAACCAAAACTGAGAATCCCATTGCGAAATAAATGTATCCTTTCGAAATGTGTTGATCAAATCCTTCTGCTAATAGCGAAACACCGATTAACAATAAGAATGATAATGCTAACATCTTAACTGTTGGATGATCATTTACAAATTTAGAAACAGCGCTTGCCGACAACATCATTACAGCTACTGCGATGACAACTGCAGCAATCATTACTTCGATATGTTCTGCCATACCAACTGCTGTAATCACCGAGTCTAAAGAGAAGACAATGTCTAAAATTAAGATTTGAATAATTGTACCAGCAAAAGAATGTACTTTTACTTTTCCTTCGTTTTCTTCTACGCCTTCTATTTTGTGATGAATTTCAACGGTTGATTTATAAATTAAGAATAGACCTCCAATTAATAGGATCAAATCACGCCCAGAAATTGCTAATTTCTCTACCCATTCAATTGATGTTATTCCAATCCAATCGCCAATATTAAATAACGGTGTCGTAAGACTCATCACCCAACTTAGCGAAAACAATAAGATAACACGTGTAAACATGGCTAAGAATAAACCAAGTTGTTGTGCTTTTTTCTGTTGATGTGCAGGTAATTTTCCTGATAAAATAGAGATAAAAACAATATTATCGATTCCTAAAACAATCTCTAACATCGTTAATGTAAACAATGCAATTAATGCATCGGGTTGTAAAAAAATACTAAAATCCATTGATAATTTTTTAAAAAAAACGAAAATACAACGAGATTGATATTTAATTTTATGTAAATAATTATTTAATGTTAATTTAATGTTAATTTAATATTGACTTCATAATAGAGTTTTATTAGTAAATAATTCATTCAAAAAGCTATTTACAATCAAGAATTTAATTCTACTTTTGCCAAAAAGCTAAAGATGATTTCAAACGTGCAGTTCCGATTACAATTTCTTGTCTTATTGTGGGGATTTACAGGTGTTTTCGGTAAACTTGTAACCATGAATGCTTTGCCTATGGTTTGGTATCGCGTTTTAATTGCCGCAATTGCAGTTTTTGTTTACATGAAATTTAAGAAATCTGATTTTCAAGTTTCTAAAAAAGAGTTGTTAACACTATTGGGAATTGGAGGTATTGTAGGTATACATTGGTTTACGTTTTATTTATCTATTAAGCTTTCAAATATTTCTATTGCATTGAGCACACTATCAATGGGCGCACTTTTTAGTGCAGTATTAGAACCTATTTTTTTCAGAAGACGAATTAATCTCCTCGAAATTATCTTAGCAATTATTGTTTCAGCCTGTGTTGCTGTTATTTTTAATGCATCACCAGATGATTATAAATTAGGGATTATCATAGGTATTTTATGTAGTTTTTTATCCGCATTATTTGCTGTTCTTAATTCGAGATTACCAAAAAGCATAAAACCTACAAAAGTTACATTTTTTGAAATGGTTGGAGGACTCATCACACTTTCTTTGATTATGGTACTGTTACAACCAGATGCAATTACGGAAGTTATAAATGTAAGTTGGTCAAACTTAGGATGGTTAATATTACTTGGAGTTATTTTTACAGCATTTGCACAAATTGAATCTGTCGCTTTATTGAAACATGTAAGTGCTTTTACCATGATGTTAAACGTAAATTTGGAACCTGTTTACGGCATCTTTTTAGCAAGTCTTATTTTTGGGGATTCAGAACTTATGACACCTGTCTTTTATATTGCTACAGGAGTAATGGTACTTTCTATCGTTATGAATGGAATCTTAAAAGCAAAGTTTTTTAAATAATTTGTTGTCATAAAGACGTAATTGTTTTAAGAAATGGTTATCATTTAATACATTTGTTTTAATTGAAAAGTAAACCATAAAAAATGATAAACTCTATTATAACAGGTGTCGGACACTATGTGCCAGAACGTGTAGTTACAAACTTTGATTTAGCTGAGGTAATGGACACCAATGATGAATGGATTCAGGAACGTACAGGTATAGTTGAAAGAAGACATATCGAAACTGGCTCTAAAATTTCATCTACAGATTTAGGTGTAATTGCGGCTAAAAATGCATTAGAAGATGCAGGAATCACAGCACAAGATATCGACTTTATTTTATTTGCAACTTTATCGCCAGATTATTACTTCCCAGGAAATGGAGTGTTGGTTCAGAAAGAATTAGGATGTCGAACAATTGGTGCGATGGATATTCGTAACCAATGTTCTGGTTTTGTGTATGCCTTGTCTACAGCAAATGCTTTTATAAAAGCAGGTATTTATAAAAATATTTTAGTAATTGGAGCAGAAGTTCATTCATTTGGTTTAGATTATTCTGATGAAGGACGAGGAGTTTCTGTTATTTTTGGCGATGGAGCAGGAGCGGTAGTTGTTTCGGCTTCAGAAGAAGAAGGTCGTGGAATTTTATCAACAAACTTACATTCAGAAGGAGAATTTGCGGAAGAATTAGCCGTTACTTTCCCAGGAACTAAAACAGGTTGGTCAGACGAATTGTTGAAAGATAATCACGGATTAACAAAAAAAGAGATTTACCCGTACATGAACGGAAATTACGTTTTCAAACATGCGGTAACTCGTTTTCCAGAATCAATTGTAGAAGCAT
The DNA here is from genome assembly GCF_025244765.1 of Empedobacter stercoris. NCBI lineage: Bacteria > Pseudomonadati > Bacteroidota > Flavobacteriia > Flavobacteriales > Weeksellaceae > Empedobacter > Empedobacter stercoris. The sequence continues at coordinate 319,902 of NZ_CP104209.1, forward strand.
TAACTGCTGCAAATAAAAAGCCAGAAGATTTAGATTTATTTATTCCACATCAAGCCAATTTGCGTATTTCTCAGTTTGTTCAAAAACAATTAGGATTACCTGACGAAAAAGTCTACAACAACATTATGCGCTACGGGAATACAACAGCAGCATCTATTCCGATTGCATTAAGTGAAGCGAAAAAAGAAGGTAAGATCAAGAAAGGAGACTTGGTGATGATGACTGCTTTTGGAGCAGGATTTACATGGGGATCTGTGTTAATAAACTGGTAATTATTCGATAGAAATTAAAATTAATTTAGATGATATACAAAACCCTTCGCTATAAAGTGAAGGGTTTTGTACTTCTGTAAAATCATTATCAATTCTTTAAAAAATAGGATACATATTGTTTTAAAAACTTTTATATTATTTATAATAGACTAAATTGATAAAATTCATTACAATTTTATAACGCAAATATATTCGGGATTAGTTATATTTGTGGAGTTTAAAAAATTATAATAACAAAATCAAAATAAAACTATATGAGTTCTTATGATGTAGCCGTAATTGGTGCTGGACCTGGAGGATATGTTGCTGCAATTCGTTGCGCGCAATTAGGATTTAAAACAGCAATTATCGAGAAAGAAAGTTTAGGTGGTACTTGTCTTAATGTTGGATGTATCCCATCAAAGGCTTTATTAGATTCTTCTCATCACTATTACGATGCTGTAAATCACTTTAAAGAGCACGGAATCGAAATTGATGCTCCAAAAGTAAACTTCACTCAAATGATTGCTCGCAAAGCAGGTGTTGTAGATACTAACGTAGCTGGTATCAAATACTTGATGAGTAAAAATAACATTGATGTGTTAGAAGGTACAGGTGCTTTTAAAGATGCAACTCATATTGTTGTAACTGCTAAAGACGGTTCTACTCAAGAAATCGAAGCAAAAAATACAATTATCGCAACAGGATCAGTTTCATCTGAATTACCATTTGCGCCAACAGATAAAACTCGTATCATTACTTCTACAGAAGCGTTGGCTTTAACAGAAGTTCCTAAACACTTAATCGTAATTGGTGGTGGTGTTATCGGATTAGAGTTAGGATCAGTTTATTTACGTTTAGGTTCTCAAGTAACAGTTGTAGAATATGCAGACCGTGTTATTCCAGGTATGGACGGTGCTTTGTCTAAAGAATTGACAAAAGTATTGAAAAAACAAGGAATGAAATTCCACACTTCTACAGGTGTAACTTCAGTTGTAAATAATGGAAACGATGTAACATTAAAAGCGGCTTCTAAAAAAGGAGAAGAAATTGAAATTAACGGAGATTATGCTTTAGTTGCAGTTGGTCGTCGTGCTTTCACTGGTTCTTTAGGTTTAGAAAATGTAGGAATCGAAGTAGATGAAAGAGGACGTATCAAAACAAACGATCATTTACAAACAAACGTTTCTAACGTTTACGCAATTGGAGACGTTGTTGCCGGTGCAATGTTAGCACACAAAGCAGAAGAAGAAGGTGTATTGGTTGCTGAGCAATTGGCAGGTCAAAGACCTCATATCAACTATAACTTAATTCCTGGCGTTGTGTATACATGGCCAGAAGTTGCTGGAGTTGGAAAAACAGAGGAGCAATTAAAAGAAGAAGGAGTAGAGTACAAAGTTGGTTCTTTCCCATTCAAAGCTTTAGGTCGTGCACGTGCTTCTATGGATACGGATGGATTTGCTAAAATTTTAGCAGACAAAAATACAGACGAAATCCTAGGAATGCATATTATTGGTGCTCGTGCTGCTGATTTAATTGCAGAAGGAGTTACAGCAATGGAATTCCGTGCTTCAGCAGAAGACTTAACAAGAATGTCTCATGCACACCCAACATTTGCAGAAGCGATTAAAGAAGCTGCTTTAGCTGCTACAGACAATCGTGCAATTCACGCTTAATCAATAGATTTAAGATAAATTCAAAAAGCTGTTCGTAAGAACAGCTTTTTTTATTATTTTTAAAATTAAATACAAATCAAAATGGATCATATAAGTACACTATTCAAAGAACATTGGGACACCATTTTAATTACGGTTTTATCAATTGTGATTTTTCTTCTTGTTTTAAACAATAAACGCAAGAATCCAAGAAGATAGGTTAAAAATAAAGTGGATTTGGAAATATAAATTGGTAATTCAATTCGTTGATAATTTTATCCGACGAGATGATTTTACCTTTTTTTATTTCAGAATTTATTATTTTTTGATGTTGTTGATAATTTAAAATTTCTTCTTTTGTAGGATGTTTTGGTGCAACAATATTATAAATAGATGAAGTTTTATTTTGTTGAATTAATTGTGCTATAATTAGACAAATATCTTCAAAATGAACATGATTAACAACTTGATTCAAATGAGGACTTTCAAAAGTTAAATAGTTTGATAAACGGCGATTATCGCCCATTATACCTCCTAATCTTAGGATATTAAGCTGCGGAAATTGTATTCGCAATTTGTTTTCAATAAATAAATAAGGTTGATTTAGCTTATCTTTTTCTAACTTATTTTCGCTGATAATTTTTTCTAAATCTGGATAAATTCCAGTACTACTTATCAAAAAAAGTGGTCGACTATATGTTCCGATAAACTGAATAATTTGATTAAATCTAATTCTCAACTCATCTGTAGTATTGCGTTTTCCAAAAGGAATGGTAATAATAATAAACTCGAATATACTGGTATCGATACGTTGTAATGATGTTTGATCGAAATTGATCGAAAGGCAATTTGGAGCATCAGACTGTCGTTTGGTTGAAGTAATTTGATAGTGTTTTGCAAGATGTTCTTCTAAGCGACTTCCCAACCAACCTTTTCCAATAATTAATCCTTTCTTCATATTTTCAAAACATTCGATAAATATAAATATAATAAATACTATTTACAATGATTAATTATGTTATAAATTAAATTTATTTATGATATTTTTAACAAAACTTAAATTATGTCGAACAAAACAATTTTAAAAATTGCATTTGTACCCATTTGGTTACTGTTTATATTGTTTGCTATTCAATATATATTTGGATTAATTAGCGAACCAAATACACTGCATGTTGTTATAGGCGTCGTATTGTTAAGTATTTTAATTTTTACAACTTTAATTATTTTCAAAAAAATCTATTTTACGAATGAATAAAAATTTAATCAAATTAATTGCAGGAGGAACACTTTCATTATTTTTATTAGTTGTTGCAATAGCTTGTACAGAACGCATTGATGCTGGTCACGAAGGTTTACTTGTCAAAATGTACGGATCAGACAAAGGTGTGCAAGATGTTGCTTTAGTAACGGGTCGAGTTTGGTATAATCCTTTGACAGAACAAGTGTTCGAAATTCCAACTTATGTGCAGACTATCAATTATGAAGCATTCACAGTTAATGCAAAAGATGGTTCTGTTTTTACGGTTGACCCTACAATTTCGCTTAAAGTTATAGATGGAGAATCGCCTAAAATTTTCAAAAAATATCGTCGTAATATTAACGAAGTTTTACAGAATACTTTAGTTAATCATATCAAAGATGTTTACCGTATCGAGTTTAATAAATTTACTACAGATCAAATTATTAGCAGCCGCGAAGCTTTTGAAAATGGAGTTCAGCAAAAAATGAATGCATTTTTGAAACAAGAAGGATTTATTTTAGAACAATTGACAAGTGGAATTCAATATCCTGAAGCAATTACAAAAGCCATTAATGCTAAGAATGCCGCGATACAAGAAGCACAACGTGTAGAAAACGAATTAAAAGTTGCGGAAGCAAATGCTAAAAAATTAATTGTACAAGCCGAAGCTGAAGCAAGAGCAAATGAATTGAGAAAAGTTTCTTTAAATCAATTATTGATTCAACAACAATTTATAGAAAAGTGGGATGGAAAAACAGCTATTTATGGAAACGCTCCTTCGTTTTTCAAAGCAGTTAATTAACATTATCTACATAATTATTATTCAAAAAGAGATTTATTAAACCAAATCTCTTTTTATTTTTGCTTAATGTTAGAAATTCTTTACCAAGACGACTATATTATTGCCATTAATAAGCCAAGTGGTTTATTGGTTCATAAATCTTTTTATGCGCGAGATGCTTCTGTTTTTGCAGTTCAAGAGTTGCGCAACCAAATAGGAGGGCAACACGTTTATCCCATTCATCGTTTAGATCGCAAAACATCTGGCGTACTTTTATTTGCTTTAGATAAAGAAAGTCTAAAAATTATGAATGACCGTTTTGCCACACGTGCGGTCGAAAAAAAATATTTGGCGATATTACGTGGTTGGGCACCAGAAGAGCTAACAATAGATTATGATTTAACCAATGATGATGGTGTAAAACAAAACGCAATTACTTACTTTCATCGCTTGCAAACAGCTGAAATTGAATTGGCTTTCAATAATCATCCAACTTCTCGTTATTGTTTGGTTGAAGCAATTCCAGAAACTGGTCGAATGCATCAATTGCGAAAACATTTTCGGCACATTTTTCATCCTATTTTAGGAAGTCGTCCACATGGCTGTAATAAACAGAATAAATTGTGGTTAGAGAATTTTGGATTGAAAGGAATGATGCTTCATGCCCATGAGTTAGTGTTTAATCATCCTGTTTCAAATAAAAAAATCACGCTTCATGCGAAAGTTAATGAGGAATTTACTAAAGTTGGAGAAATATTGAAATTGGATTTGAAAAAATACCTATAATTAGGGAGTGTTAAATTATTGAAATTGAGTGTTATATTTTGTAAATTAGGTAATTAAAATCTACAAGCTTATGAAACATTACATTTACTCACTTTTTACATTTTTATTCTTCTTTAATTGCACCGAAAATAAGTTAGAAGTTAAACAGCTTACAACGTTAGAACTTTCTGAAACATCAGAATTTAAAGATGCTTCTGAGGATAAAAAACAATTATTTTATGAAATTAAAGCATTTCAAAAAGATTTACAAAGTAAAGAATCAATTAAATTTCCAGACTATTTAGATTGTCCAAAACGTGTTGAAGAATTAGACTTGAGCACAAAAAATACGACGATTAGAACAGATGTAGAATCAAATTCTTTTCGTTTGTCAACAAATTTGGTAAAGGATAATTTTGAATTAATTTACAATGAATTGGATTTAAATATTATTAATGAAGCGATAAAAGCAATTCCTGAAACAGAAATATTAGCGAATGACTTTGTTTCGACAAATGTAAAAATTGGAGATTGTGATTACCACACTTCAATTTCGATGAAGGGAAAAGAAGTTGCATTTGATATTAAATCAACGACTGAAAAAAATGAATGTAAAAAAGATCAAAAATGGAAATTTGTCTCAAACGGAGAAATTTTAGTTTTAGATCATCGAAAAATGTTATAATTAAAAAAAGAAGTTCAAATTTTGAACTTCTTTTTTTTTTATTTTAATGCGAATGTACATGCATAGAAACGGTTAAATAAGCCAATAAAAATCCAATTATAATTGAGCCAAATTTTTGTAGATTAAATTTGTGTCCTTCGTTACTTTCGAATAAAATGACCGTTGAAATGTGTAAGAATATTCCAGAAACAATTGCGCTCATTTCTAATGAATAGTTCGAAATAATGGTGTGTTTTCCTAAGAAATAACCTATTGGAGCGGCTAATGCAAACAAAGACATAAAGAGAAAACGTTTTGCATTAGATTCTGTATGTTGACACAATGCGCTAAATAAAATCGTCGAAACAGGAATATTATGTACAAAAATTGCCCACATAAAATCATGCGAAGCTGCATTTGCAACGGGAATTCCTTCGATAATAGAGTGAAGAAATAATCCTCCAAAAATTCCGAATGGAAACTGCTCTTTTTTATGCAAATGTATATGTCCGTGCTCGACACCTTTGCTCACTGTTTCTAAAATATATTGCACAACAACCCCTAACAAAACAAACAAACCAATCGAATGATGACTATGATGATCTGAGGGATGTCCGTAAACTTGAGGTAATATTTCTAAAACGGTCATCGCTAAGAAATAAGCACCACTAAAGGTGAGCAGTAATTTTGAGTTGTGTTTGTTTTTGAGTAAAATTCGAGAGAATATCACACCAATTAAAACACTTGAAATTAAGATTAAACTTTCTTTCATTTGTTTAATACTAAAATTAATCGGTCGGATGTTTGTTCATCAAAATCATCCAAATTGTAATTCCCAAAAGCTTTGTCTAATACAAAACCTTCAGTTTCATATATTTTTTTGAAATCATTGAAATAAATCAATCGAACATATTCTTCGAAATGAAAAGTTTCGCCTTTATCTTCAAAATCAATTTCTTTTTTAATAAATCCATTTTCAATTGACTTTGTGATTTTAAATAAAATTCCGTCAATTACTTTTTCCTCATAGGGAATCATGTGTGAAACAACTTTTTCTGCATTCAGATAATCCAACACAAAAATTCCATGCGATTTAATTTGTTGTTTTACGGCTTCAAAAACGCTAAAATTATCTTCATATTTCTCGAAGTAACCAAAACTTGTAAATAAATTGAAAACAGCATCAAACTCGTTTGGATGATACACTTCGCGCATATCGTGTACTTCAAATTTTAAGTGTTCATTTTCATATTGTTTTGCAAAAGAAATACTTGCTTCGGCTAAATCTATTCCCAAAACATCAAATCCTAATTTATTCAACGTAATCGAATGTCGGCCTTTTCCACAAGCTAAATCCAACAGTTTTGCATGTTGCGGAAGTTGTAAGTAATGGGTGATTTTTTTGATAAAATCTTCTGCTTCTGTTAAGCTTCTGTTTTTGTATAAAATATGATAATATGGCGAGTTAAACCATTTTACAAACCATTGTAAATCCATTGTTGTTATTTTTGGCAATTTTGACAAGTTCCTGTAATGACACAATTACAATCTTGCATAGAGAAACCTTCGGGTAAATTAATTTTTATTTCTTCTTTCAAACAAATTAATTGATTGCAAGTTGTACAGCGAAAATGAAAATGATCGTGATGATGTTGGGTGTGTTCACAACTTGTTTTGCACATCGCAAAATAGTTTACACCATCATCGCCAACAACTTTATGCATCATTCCATCATCGCAAAAATTATTTAGAATACGATAAATTGTCGCTCTATCCATTTTTCCTTGCAATTGTGTCTCAATTTGTTCTTGATTCAATGCAGTAGAACACGAATTGAACAAATCAATAACCGCTTGTTTGGTTGGTGTATTTCGTCGTTTCATCTCTTAATGCAAATATGTTGCAATAATACAAAGAAAGTTAGAAAATAAAAAATCCTATTCATGCCGAATAGGATTTTATTTTGAATAGTTCCGAAACGAATTCAGTTAACGATTTATGTCAACGATTTATATCGCTTTACATTTCTCTTTCAACCAAGTTGTTTCTTTCTCATCTAAGAATGGAGAAATTTTTTCGAATACAAATTGGTGATAGTTATTTAACCACTCAATTTCTTGAGTAGTCATCAAATTGTTATCAATTAATTTTGTATCAATCGGAGAAACAGTAAGAATTTCAAACTTCAAGAAATCCCCAAACTGAGTTGACATCGCTGGTTGAACAACCATTAAGTTTTCGATACGAATTCCGTATTCACCATCGCGGTACAAACCAGGTTCGTTCGAAAGAACCATTCCTACTTTTAGAGGAGTTAAATTCTCTTCTAATCGAATACTTTGCGGCCCCTCGTGTACACATAAGAAATGTCCAACGCCATGACCTGTTCCGTGTCCGTAATTAAAACCATTTTCCCAAAGCGCTTTACGTGATAAAACATCTAACAAAGAACCACGAGAATTAACAGGAAAAACAGCTTCTGATAAAGCAATATTTCCTTTTAAAACCAATGTATAATCAATTTTTTGTTGAGCAGTTGGCTCACCTAACATCAATGTACGTGTGATATCTGTTGTTCCTTCTAAAAATTGTGCGCCCGAATCAATCAATAACATTTCCTCTTTTCCTAATGTATAAGCAGATTCTGGAGTTGCAGAATAATGATTCATCGCACCATGATCAGCGTAACCACAAATCGTTCCGAAACTTGCACCTTTAAAGTTTTCTTGTTGAGCTCTTAATTCGATTAATTTATCTGCAACCGTAACTTCATTGATATTTTGTTCGATATTTTCTTCTAACCACATGAAAAATTTCGTCAATGCAACACCATCTTTTACCATTGCTTGGCGGAAACCATCTAATTCAACTTCGTTTTTTTGTGATTTTAGATGTGTTACAATTGATGAAGCTAATTTGATCGTTGATGATGAAGGTATAGCTTCGTAAAGCGATTGGTTGATACGATTTCCATCCACCAAAACGTGCGATTTTTCATTTAAGTTTTGTAGATAATCATATATTTCCAAATATGATTTAATCATAACGCCTTCAGCTGCTAAAGCAGATTTTGTAAGGGGAGTTACTTTCGCTTCATCTATGAATAAATAAGCATTTTCTGTATCTACTGCCGCATATGAAATTGTCAAAGGATTAAAATTAACATCATTTCCACGAATATTAAATAACCATGCGATTTCGTCTAACGAGTTCATGAAATAAACGTTTGTATTTGCTTTTTTCATTTCATTTCGTACCTCCGAAATTTTATCTGTAGCTGATTTTCCAGCAAATTTAACATCATAAATGTAGAATTGATTTTGAGGTAATTCATCACGGTTTTTATTCGTCAAGTCAATTAAATCAATTGATTTAACAGCAAGTTGATTGAATGTAAATTCGTTCGCTGTTTCAGTAAATGCATGATGTGCAAACATCTGTGGATTAAGACCTACAGTTTCACCTGCTTTTAATTGAGAAATAATCCATTCATTAATTGAAGGAGTTTCAGGCATTTTCATTTTCATCAATTCGAAAGTGGTATCTTTCAATTGATCTTCTGCTTGAATAAAATATCTTGAATCTGTCCAAACAGCAGCTTTTTCTAACGTGACAACTGCCGTACCAGCCGAACCATTGAAACCTGAAATCCATTCACGTTCTTTCCAACGATTTGGTAAATATTCGTTTCCGTGAGGATCTGTACCTGGAATAATAGTTGCACTTACACCATTTTGTTTCATAACTTCTCTCAAGGCTGAAAGACGATCAGTGATTTTTTCCATTTTATATCGTTCTAAAATTTGACTTTTTTACGGGCGAAAGGTACGAAGAATGAAAAATAAAATCTCGATTGTTTTAAAATCTTGAAGCAAGAAAGTTTAGAAAATTGAAAATCGATTATTCCTTTCTCAATTTCCTTTATTTCCCGTACTTTTGTAAAAATTTTATTTCCTTGGAAAATTTCAGAATGATTGCGAAAACCTTTTTTGGTTTCGAAGAAATATTGGCGCAAGAATTAAGAGCGTTGGGTGCAGCAGATGTAAAAGTTCAAAACCGAATGGTTGAATTTAATGGCGATTTAGGTTTTATGTATAAAGCCAATTATAGCCTGCGTACAGCATTACGTATACAAAAACCAATTCTTACATTTTCAGCGAAAAATGATCATCAATTGTACGAGAAATTCAAGAAATTCCATTGGGAAAATTATTTGAATGTCGATCAAACTTTTATGATTGATCCAACTGTTTTTTCAGATTATTTTACACATTCGCATTATGCAGCGTTAAAAGTAAAAGATGCTATTGTAGATCGTTTTAAAGAAAAGGATGGTCGTCGTCCGAGTATCGATAAAGACTTTCCTGATGTACGTTTCAACTTACATATTTCGCACGACAAAATTACATTGTCTTTAGATTCTTCGGGAGATTCTCTGCACAAACGCGGTTATCGTGAAGAAACTGGACCAGCACCAATTAATGAAGTTTTAGCAGCAGGTTTGTTGTTAAAAGCGGGTTATGATGGAAAAGGAAATTACCTTGATCCGATGTGTGGTTCGGGAACTTTGTTAATCGAAGCAGCGATGATTGCAAATCATATTCCACCACAAATTCATCGTAAGCATTTTGCTTTTCAGAATTGGCCAGATTATGACGAAACATTGTTTACGCAAATTCGTAACACACGTTTAAATCGAATCAAAGAATCAGAATATAAAATCGTTGGTTATGAAATTTCGCCAATGATGGTGAAAATTGCACAAGCAAACATAAAATCTGCAGATTTAGAAGAGTTTATTGAAGTTAGAAATCAAGATTTTTTTACATCTAAAAAAGAATTATTCCCAGTTTTACTGGTTTTTAATCCGCCTTATGATGAGCGTATCGAAAATAATAACCAAGAATTTTACAAACAAATTGGAGATACATTAAAATCGAGTTATCCAAATACTTTGGCGTGGTTTATTACATCAGATTTACAAGCCAAAAAATATGTCGGTTTACGTCCTTCGAGAAAAGTAAAAGTATTTAATGGTAAATTAGAATGCGACTTTTTACAATATGAAATGTACGAAGGAAGTAAAAAAGCTAAAAATCAAAATTAAGAAAAGTGAGTCAATTTATTAAAGAAATCTGTCAAGATCAAAAAGTATATATTTTAACTTCAGAAGAAGGTTTTGCTGTTTCGTACTCAGAGGAATTTGAGTATGAAGATGGTTCTAATTTAGAGGTGATTTGCTTTTGGTCGAATACAGATTTAGCTAAAAATGCGAAACATAATCAATGGGAAAATCATAAAATTGATTCAATCGATTTGAATACTTTTTTAGAAGAATGGTTGTTCGGAATGATTGAAGAAGTTTCTTTGGTTGGAATTAATTTTGACGAAACTTCAAAAGGAGAGGAGCAAAGTCCTTTGGATACCATTTTGGCAATTGTTCACGAATTAAATCAAACGAAATCTACTTTCAAACTGAATCATTTTAAGAATTTAAACGAAATTCAGCAAGTAACGTTGGAATTGAAAGAATCATTCAATCAATAATTTATTTTGGAAAAAGAAGATTTACAAATTTCGATAATTATTGCGGTTTACGAACGTCAAGATGAATTGACAGAATTATTGTCAAGTTTAACAAAACAAACGGATAAGTCATTCGAAATTATCATTGTAGACGATGGTTCTACAAATAAATTGGATGTGGTTTGTGCTAAATTTGATTCTCAATTAGATCTTCATTATTACTACAAAACAAATTCAGGTCCAGGAAAATCGAGAAACTATGGTATGGAAAAAGCGAATGGAAATTATTTCATTTTCTTAGATTCTGATACCATTATTCCATCAACTTATATCGAATCTGTAAAAAAGGAGTTGATAACTAATTTTGTTGATGCTTTTGGTGGACCAGATGATGCAGATGAATCGTTTACAGATTTGCAAAAAGCCATTACGTTTTCGATGACTTCTTTTCTGACAACAGGTGGAATTCGTGGAGGTAAAAAACAAATAGGTAAATTTCAACCACGTAGTTTTAACATGGGGATTTCTCGTGTAGCCTATGAAAAAACGGGAGGATTTGCAGATTTACGTGTTGGAGAAGATCCAGATTTATCGATGCGTTTATGGGAAAATGGTTTTGACACTCGTTTGTTTCAAAATTCGAAAGTGATTCATAAACGTAGAACTTCCTTGAAAAAATTTGCTAAACAAGTCTATCAATTTGGGGTTGCTCGACCAATTCTTAATCGACGTCATCCAAAATACATCAAACCAACTTTTTGGTTTCCGAGCTTATTTTTTGTCGGAACAATAGCTGCTTTTCTTTTGTTAGTATTGAGTTTTATCGTTCCAGCGTATAAATTTATCCTGCAACTTCCTTTTGTTTTGTGGTTAATTTATATGTTTTTAATCTTTATATTTTCAACCATACGATTCAAATCTGCGATTGTAGGTTTACTATCTATTCAAACGACTTTAATTCAATTTTTTAATTACGGATATGGATTTTTAGAAAGTCAATTCAAATTAAATCTACTTAAGCAAAATCCTGAAAAGGCTTTTCCAAGTCATTTTCATATTGATTAATTTTTGACTTATTATTCTGGGTATAAATTATGTTTATTCAGATAAAATGATGAGTTGAAAACCTTCTATCATGAATTTGTTTCATAGAATAGTTTTTATTTTAGGCATTTATATCACTTCCAATTAATCTTTACGGGTAGTCTCTTAAAAATTTTGTAATTTTGCACACTTAAATTATAGTAATGCGTACGAAATCGACTGGGAAAAAGAAAATAAATGTAATTACGTTAGGGTGTTCTAAAAACGTATATGATTCTGAAGTATTAATGGGGCAATTGAAAGCAAATGGAAAAGAAGTAGTTCATGAGCAGTCAGGAGAAATTGTTGTGATTAATACATGTGGTTTTATTGATAATGCGAAAGAAGAAAGTATTGATACAATTTTAGACTATGTACAACGTAAAGAAGACGGTTTAGTAGAAAAAGTTTTTGTGACAGGATGCTTATCTGAGCGTTATAAACCAGATTTATTAGAGCAAATACCAGATGTTGATCAATATTTTGGAACACGTGAGTTACCATTGTTATTAAAAGCTTTAGGTGCAGATTATAAACACGAATTAGTAGGGGAGCGTTTAACGACTACACCTCGCCATTATGCGTATTTAAAAATTGCCGAAGGTTGCGATCGTCCATGTTCATTTTGTGCAATTCCCTTGATGCGTGGTGGAAACGTTTCTCGTCCAATCGAAGATTTAGTTACGGAGGCAACTAAATTAGCGAAAAATGGAACAAAAGAATTGATTTTAATCGCACAAGATTTAACTTACTACGGATTAGATATCTATAAAAAACGCGAATTAGCAAGTCTTTTAAAAGAATTGGTAAAAGTAGAAGGGATCGAGTGGATTCGTTTACATTATGCTTTTCCAGCTGGATTCCCAGAAGATGTTTTAGATGTAATTCGTGAAGAACCTAAAGTATGTAATTATTTAGATATTCCTTTGCAGCACATATCGACAAACATTTTGAAATCGATGCGTCGTGGAACAACAAAAGAAAAAACGAATGCTTTATTAGAAGCTTTCCGTTCTAAAGTTCCAGGAATGACCATTCGTACGACGTTAATTTGTGGTTATCCAGGAGAAACGGAAGAAGATTTCCAAGAAATGAAAGAGTGGGTTCAAGCTCAAAAGTTCGATCGTTTAGGATGTTTTACTTATTCTCATGAAGAAAATACACATGCTTATAATTTAGTGGACGATGTACCAGAGGAAGTAAAACAACAACGTGTGGAAGAAATTATGGAGATTCAATCTCAAATTTCTTACGATTTGAACCAAGAAAAAATCGGTCAAACATTTAGAGTGTTGATAGATCGAAAAGAAGGTGATAATTTTATTGGTCGTTCTGAACATGATTCGCCAGATGTTGACAACGAAATTTTAATTTCTGCAGTAGATACTTATTTACCAATTGGTGATTTTGTTAATGTAGAAATTATCGAAGCGTATGAATTCGATTTAATAGGTAAAGTAATTGATTAACTCAATCTATATAACAATAAGAAAACCACTCGATTGAGTGGTTTTTTTATGTTTAGTATAAAACAATTTAATAATTGATTTTATAAAATCATTTCAGGGATTTCTCCTTCAATAATTAATTTTCCTTCAGTTGCATTTTTAATTTCTTCTACCGAAACACCTGGTGCGCGTTCTAATAATTTGAATCCACCTTCTGGTAAAATTTCTAACACAGCTAATTCTGTCACAATTTTTTTAACACAATTAATTCCTGTTAAAGGTAACGTACAACTTGGTAGTAATTTAGATTCTCCTGCTTTGTTTACATGTTGCATGGCAACAATAATATTATCTGCAGAAGCGACTAAATCCATTGCGCCTCCCATTCCTTTAACCATTTTTCCTGGAATCTTCCAATTTGCAATGTCTCCATTTTCAGAAACTTCCATTGCGCCTAAAATAGTTAAGTTAATTTTTCGAGCTCTAATCATTCCAAAACTCATTGCCGAATCAAAAAAGGCTGAACCAGGTAAAGTGGTGATTGTTTGTTTACCAGCATTGATAAAATCAGGATCTTCTTCACCTTCTGTAGGGAAAGGTCCCATTCCCAATAATCCATTTTCTGATTGCAAAACAACATTTACATTTTCAGGAATATAATTGGCAACCAATGTTGGAATTCCGATGCCTAAATTCACATAATATCCATCTTTAACTTCTTTCGCAATACGTTTTGCAATTCCATTTTTATCTAACATTGCCTTTATGGTTTAGGTTGAACAGTTCTATTTTCAATTCGTTTTTCGTATTTTTCTCCTTGTAAAATACGATTTACATAAACACCTGGTGTATGAATTTGATTTGGATCAAGTTCACCGACTTCCACCAATTCTTCCACTTCAGCAATGGTAATTTTTCCACACATCGCAGCTGGATGATTAAAATTGGCAGTTGCACCACGGAAAACTAAATTTCCTGCTGTATCACCTTTCCAAGCTTTAACTAATGCAAAATCTGGTTCGAAAGCATATTCTAACAAATATTCTTTTTCGATTCCATGAAACGTGAATTTTCTAATTTCTTTTCCTTCAGCGACTTCAGTTCCAACTCCTGCAGGCGTAAAAATTGCAGGCATTCCATAACCGGCAGCCATCAATCGTGTAGCTAAAGTTCCTTGCGGAATTAATTCTACTTCTAATTCACCAGAAAGCATTTGGCGTTCGAATTCTGCATTTTCACCAACATAAGAAGAAATCATTTTTTTGATTTGTTTTCCTTGCAATAATAATCCTAAACCAAAATCATCAACACCAGCATTGTTACTAATACAAGTAAGGTTGTTGATTTTTTTGTTGACTAATCCCTGAATCAAATTTTCAGGAATTCCAGAAAGTCCAAAGCCTCCAACAGCAAGCGTCATTCCGCTTTCTACACCTTGTAGTGCTTCTTCGATGCTGTTTACTTTTTTGTTTATCATTTTTGTTGTGTTTGATTGAGTATATTTCTATACGCTAAAGATAAATAAAAACCTCTCATATTTCAATTATCCGTTATAATAAATCTTGTGAAAAGATAAAATTTAGCCACTTTATTAGGTCTTTTTCTGTCATTCGTACAAATGAAAAAATTTAAAACTATAACTATTTTACATAATCAGATAAACCCAAATCCTCTTAATTGATTAGATGGAATTTAGAATTCTTTTTACACGAAATATTTTGCTGTAATTTTTTAAAACTTTACATCAATCATCAGTTTTTAATCTATTATTGAATACAAAAAATAAAATCCATTCAGAATAAAATTATATATTTGGATTAAATAAAATTTCCTGCTGTTTGACTTATGGAAATTCGATACTTGATTTATTCAACGATTAAAAAAACGAAAAAATGGAACAAAAAGTACAAAATCGAGTAATCGAAAACATCTTTTTTTCTAATTTTTTTTTAATTCTACTTTCAATAGCTTTGAATATTGAAACGAATATTAAAATTGGTTTACCACTTAATTCGATAGCATATTATTCTTTTATTAGTTCCATCACGGTTTTATTTTATTTGTACGCTTATCGTGTTCCAAAACAAGTAAAAGCATCTCAAAATCCTCGTATTCAATTCTATATTGATCACCGAAAAAATATTCGATATTTTACTTATTTTTTACTTGTTGTCGCTTTTTGTTCAGGCTCAATTTTGGCAATCAGATGTTTACCAAATTATGATATTTTATCTTGGAAATGGTTTTTTGTTTTATTCTTTACAGCATTGTTGTCTTTCGGTTATTATGATTTGAAATTGGGAATTTCGTTGAGAAAAACGATGTTATTGAAACCTTTTTTAATTGGTTGGACATGGGCAATTACGACTGTTTTTTTACCTGTTTTATTCTTGATGTTAAAAAATAAAACACATTATATGATCGATGCAAAATTCTATTTTCTATTTTCTCAGACTTTTATGTATTGTGTTGTAAATGCAATTTTGTTTGATTTGAAAGATTATGAAGACGATAACAATCGAAATTTGAAAACATTTGTAGTGAAATATGGTTATCATTTTACATTAAATCGTATCATTTTACCTTTGATCTTTTTAGGTTTTTTAAGTTTTGTCCTTTTTGGTATTTGGTATGATTTGCCATTGCATCGAATTTTATTTATGTTAATCCCGATAATTTGTTTGGCAATTTTTACAGTGAGACTTCATCGTCCAAAACCTATTTTGTATTATTTAATTGCGATTGATGGAATGATTTTTTTCAAAGCAATTTGTGGAATTTTAAGCGTAATTTTATTTGAAGCCATGTTCAAGTTATAAGTGCAACTGGCCAAGTAGATTTTAGTTTTTCGATAGGGCTAATATAGCCAAACTTTCTTACTCTTCTATTGTTAATTAATTTTTCTATTTGTTTGATTCTTAGGTTACTTACTAAATTCAGGTCTGTTTTCTTTGGTAAAAATCTTCTTATCAAGCCTATTCTGTTCTCAACAGTTCCTTTATCTTGTGAGGTGTAGGGTCGAGTGAAATAGGTTTTGATATGGTGTTTTTCGGCTATTTGTTTGTGTCCGGCAAACTCTTTTCCGTTGTCAAAAGTCATGGTTTTGATCCAGCTGCTACCTATTCTGGATATTCTTTTATTGATTAATTCTTGAATGTTTTGAGCGTCTTTTCCTTGCAATTTGTCTAAGGTGGTTACCAAAGTTGCTCGGTCTGTCATCACTAATAGAGCTGATTTGTGGTCTTTCCCCATCATTAAATCGACTTCGATGTCTCCCAATCTTTCTCGTTGTTCAACTACTTTTGGACGTTTCTCAATGGATACTCTGTCTTTGATTATACCTCGGGTTTGTTTATAGTTGCCTCTTTTGAATCTGCGCCTGCCATGTCTTAAAAATTTATACAGATTTTTATAGGGCGCGTCAGCTCTGCGATTACTCTTTTTACAGTCCCATATCCATTGATAGATGCATTCTAGAGAAACACCCTGAACGCCCATGCACTTCCATTCTACAGCAATCAATTCTGGACTTAGTTGTTCATTCTTTAACCAATTAGCTGCCTGATTTTTAAGCGACTTTGTGAATTTTACTGCCTTGTTTTTTTGTTTGTGCCTTAAACTTGTTTTTTCTTGCGCCAAATCAGGAATATAGCTACCTGCGTGTAGACCACGCTTGCCAATATTTCTTTGTAATTCACGCGTGATGGTAGATTTATGTACGCCTATTAAATCAGCAATATCTTTTTTGCTTTTTCCTGCGGTCAAAAGTATTCCAATTTGGTATCTTTGTTCCTGGTCGAGTTGTTTATATATTTTTTTCACAAATCAAATTTAGCACTTGGCTAATCATTGGGGGCTAGCCCCCAATGATTTAATTTGAGTTGCACTTATTTGTTGAACTTAGAGAATAATGAATTACAATTTTATTGCACCATATTATCATTCGTTGAGTCAGTTGTTTTTTTTGAATAGGCAACATCAAGCTCATTTTTTGATTTTAAAACATTTAAAAGATGGTGACAAAATTCTGTGGATAGGAGGAGGAGCTGGAAAGTTTATTTCAGCGTTAGAACAACACAACTTGAAATTAGAAATAGATTATATTGATTTTTCTTTTAAAATGATTGATTTAGCAAAAAAAGTAAACACAAGTAATTTGAAAATCAATTTTATTGTTTCAGACATTTTTGAATTTAAAACGTCAAAAAAATACGACGTAGTGATGACCACTTTTTTATTTGATCATTTTTCTCAGGAAAGAGCAGAAAAATTAGTTGATCAATTGAATGATAATTTGAAGCCTAAAGGAATTTGGTTTTATGTAGATTTCACTCAAGATCAAAACGGTTGGCAGAAAATAATAACAAACTTTATGTTGAGATTTTTTAGAATTGCTATAGGTTTAGATATAACTCAATTACCCAAAATGCAACAAGTTTTCGCTAAAAGATATGAGAATATTGATAGTCAATTTTTTTTCAAGAAGTACATCGAAAGTAACGTTTATCAAAAGAAATAAAAAAAAGCGATTCTTGATTACACTGCCCCCAAAAAGTTAGACACTTTTGGGGGCATTTTTTATGACAAGAAAAGTAAAATATGGTGTAGCATTTAAGTTACGCTGTGTGAAAGAAGTTTTAGAAAAACATCGAACAATACGTTCAATTAGTAAAAAAGAAAATATACATGCTTCTTTATTAAAGAAATGGGTTTCTGATTATCATAATCAAGGAATTTCAGGTATAGAACCTAAAAAAAACCAAACGTATAGCGTTGAATTTAAGTTGAAAGTTATTAAGACTATAACTAGTCAATATCTTAGTTTACGAGAAGCCAGAGTTAAATTTAATATTCCAAGTGAATCGGTTATTATAAAATGGCAAAAAGATTTTGCTACCTTTGGAATAGACGGATTAAAACCCAAACCAAAAGGCCGTCCCAAGACTATGAGCACATCTAAGGGTGGACCTAAAAAATCGAAACAACCATTATCAAGAGAAGAAGAACTATTGTTAGAGATTGAACGTTTACGTTGTGAAGTTGCACTCTTAAAAAAGTTCAATGCCTTAATTCAAGCCGAGGAAGAAAAACAAAAGAAACTTGGACACAAGCCATAAATGAATTAAGGCCAGAATTTCATCTAAATTTACTTTTAGATTGTACACATATGGCTAGAAGCAGCTTTTACTATCATATTTCACGTAGTAAAACAGATAAATACGAGGAATTAAAACTTAAGATAAAATCCATTTATCATCAGCATAAAGGGCGATATGGCTATCGACGAATTACCGATGAATTAAGAAAATCAGGAACTATCATCAATCATAAAACTGTTCTTAAACTGATGAATAGCTTAGGATTAAAGAGTTTGATTCGAAGAAAAAAATACAAATCTTACAAAGGAGAACAAGGAAAGATTGCACCAAACATCTTGCAAAGAGCATTTAAGGCTGATAAACCCAACCAAAAATGGGTAACAGATGTTACCGAGTTTAAAGTAAAAGATAAAAAACTATATTTATCACCGATAATGGATCTGTACAATCAAGAAATTATCAGCTATGAGTTAAGCGAACGACCTGTTTTTAATCAAGTAACTCAAATGCTTAAAAAGGCATTTAAAATAACGAAAGACACCAAAGATTTGATATTACATTCCGATCAAGGATGGCAATATCAAATGAAACAATATCAGGCTTTATTAAATGAAAAAGGAATCATACAAAGTATGAGTAGAAAAGGAAATTGCTTAGATAATGCTATTATCGAGAATTTCTTCGGAATACTGAAATCGGAACTATTTTATTTACAAAAATTTAATTCTATTGAAGAGCTAAAAAAAGAAATAAAACAATACATTTACTATTACAATAACGATAGAATAAAATCGAACTTAAATAAAATGAGCCCGATACAATATCGAACTCATTTTTATAATTATTAATTTTTAATCTGTCCAAACTTTTGGGTGCAGTCTAGATTGAATCGCTTTTTTTATTTTACATATAATCGGTGTCTAATTTTCCTTTTTTGAACTGAATAATATTTAGTTTATTCATTGCCCAGATACATGGATACATCGGATCGAATTCCCATTTTTTAACGGCGAAATTAGGACGTCCACCAAATTTATGGTGATTGTTGTGCAAACATTCTCCCCACATTAGCCAGTCTATCGGCATTAAATTTGTAGAAGTGTCTCCAACATCGTAATTACGGTAACCTAATTTGTGTGAAAACCAATTGATGATTACACCATGTAATGGACTCATCAAAGCTTGTAGTGGAATAAATACAAAATACGTCCATAACGGTGCATCGACTGCCATATAAATCAAAATGTAAATAATTACCCAAGCTAATCTCACCGCATTATTTCCTGCGAAAGCATCCCAAGATCTCCAAGCTGGAACCCCTTTTTTGAACTTTTCTAAAACTTGTGCTTTATCATGATCAATTTCGTTATAAACAAGTCGAGTTCTCCACATCATTGCAAAGAAGTTAGGATCATATTGTGGTGAATGAGGATCTTTTTCTGTGTCGGCATACGCGTGGTGATGTCTATGCATAACACCGTAAGTATATGGACTTAGATAAGATGAACCTTGAAATATCCAAGCTAAAACATGAAATATTTTTTCCCATGTTTTAGACATCGTAAACATTGCGTGAGAAGCATATCTGTGATGAAAAAAAGTTTGGAAAAATAAAGAAGCATACCAATGTATGATGAAGATAATGATTACTGCTGTCATTACTAATTTTAAAATTTCTACAAATATAGGGTTTTGTATTGTGTTTTGGACTAATCAATATCATAGATGTTAAATAATATTGGATTATTTATAATGAAAAAAAACATGAAATACTCTTCATCTAAAAAATTTACCTATTTAATTTTAAACGATTAGATTCTTAGTAGAAAAATATATGATTTGAATAAAAATAAAAAAGACTATAATTTTGTTTTTAAACTAATAATTTTCAGAATAGTTATAGACACACAATGGTTTAGCTAATCGTTAGGTTTTAATAACCATAAAAAGTAAGGCTGTTTTTTCAAGAAATTTGAATAAGCTTTATATTTAATGATTAAAAATTAATGAAATTATTGTATAATATTTTTATTTGTAATTTAAAATTATTAAGACGTGATATAAATCATATTAATATTTTGAATTTATTAATTAAGGATATATCAGTTTTTTATCCATTTATTAAATGGATAAAATATTGAAAAGTATTGCTATGTAATTCGTGTTACAAATTAGTGTTATTCTATTTTATAGCTTTGTACTGATTTAATTAATAATAAATTTATTAAAAAAGTTTTACTTGCAATAGCATTTGCTCTACCAACGGCTTATGCTATGGCTCAGGTTGGGATTGGAACAAGTGATCCTAAAACAACATTAGATGTTACAGCTGTTAATCCTACTGGGAATCTGGAAACAGTGGAAGGAATTTTAATACCACGTGTAGATAGAGAAAGAGCGCAATCTATGAGAAATATAGAAAAATCTACTATGATTTTTGTAAATAATATTTCTACAGGAACACAAGAAAATACAGCTAAAAATATTAATGCTGAAGGCTTTTATTACTTTGATGGTACTGTTTGGGTAAAACTATCTTCTGGAAATGCTAATCCAGGCTTCTTTTATATGCCATCAGTTTTACTACCAACACTTATTTCTGATGAACGTTTAAAAACTCCAAATTCAGGATATAAATTCAATGATACAGAAAAGGTATATGAGGTGGATTTATATAAGTTATTCAAAGATCAATTTGGGACGCCAATTTCAGTAAGTAATTCTCAATCGAATTTGAATGGGTTTATTTTAGAAGCAAATGAATATGACTATTTTATTACATTTGCTGATAAAACAGTTTTTAATTTAGGTGATGGAACAAATCCTTCTACTGTAGAGATTTCTCCTGAAGGTATATTAAAATATAAAATATTACCTGAAGCGATTATTAGAAATGGTTCCTTTATGAATGTTGTATTAAAAGTTAAATAATCTTTTGAATTCAAATATCATTAGAAAGAATTGTTTAATGCTAAATAATACAAAATGAAAATCATATATAAATTAAAATATACACTTCTGTTACTTTTTGGTATGTTCCAAATAGTTTCAGTAAAAGCTGCCTTTAATGAAGATTTTAGTTCATCTTCATTAAAATTGCCTGCAATGTTTGTATCAAAAGTTTCGTTTGATTACAAATATTTTAACACAAATAATAGATTAAATGCTTTAAATAATGTAGTTGTATCACCAACAAAAAAAATAGATGATTCGGATAGTTGGTGGAAATGGAAGTTAAATGTAAATCAAGATTATTCTGTGCTGCTAAATACTTCAATTGAAGGAGTAGTTAAAGCAAATGACGATCATTTTACTTTTGAATATTCTACCTTTAATATTGCATCAAATGATACTTTTGACGGTAAAACAGAGGCGTTAATACTTACAGGTGCTCATCAAAATGCGACAATTTCACCATTAGGAGTTTGGCCATTAGGAATTAAATTAGATGCAACAACAGGTGAAATTAAGATTGCTCCAGGTACTTCTTTACCTAAAGAGCCGTTGATGTATAATTTATGTGTCTTCAATTCTTCTACTTGTAGTACTGCAAATATTACGTTTGATAATCAATCTGTTTCTATTGATAAAAATGAGATGTTCTCTCTTTCGAGTGAAATTTCAACTATTTGTTATTCAGGTAATGCACAAAGTAGAGTTGTAAGATACACATTAAAAAATATTTCAGGTAGAGCAATTAAAATATCAGGAGAATCTAAAGGATCTGGTGTTAATAACAAAAAAATTAGATTTGTAGGAGGAAATATAAATGTAAATTCATTACGCGTTATTTCTGGTGATATGCGTTTTACTGGAGCATTAGGATATGTTGGTCCTAAGATTTTTGCTATAGATGAAGAGGTCGTTTTCGAATTGTCCTTTAAGAGGTCTACTGATGCTGAAATTTCTGGTAAATTAGAAATGAGATATGGGAATTCTTCTGCTTCTGGTCAAATGGATAATCCCGATTTTCGTTTAAACGTTTCTAATAAAATTTCTAGGATACCTGATAAACAAAAAAATTTCACAATAAAACTAAATGAAACAGGATCATATAGAGTACACAAAGCATCTGGTTTAGAAGATGCAATTGTAAATTACAAATTTTATGACTCTTCTGGTAACGAGGTTGCTGGAGATAGCCCAATTGATATGAATTTTACAGGTATTTTAAATTACTCGTATAGTAAAGTATCTGCATCAGGTTGTGAAGGTGAAAGAGGTTATATAAGTTTTTCTAAAACTGATATCGAATTACCAGATCCAGGTAAAATATCTTTGTCAGAAGGCGAAGACGAAGACTCATTATTAGAATCAATAGACATATGTTTTGATGATAATGATAAAGAATTTAAAATTTATAATAATCAAGATGGTAAAGGTACTCTTGTAGCATTAGGACCTGCTCATTATGCCTTAAAATATTCGTGGGAGTCTAGTTATGATGAAGGGTTAACTTGGTATCCGTATGAAGATAACGGAAATGCTAACACAGAAACTGATTCTGGTTCAAAATCAATGACTTTAAAAGGTGTTCAAAAATCATTTTGGTTAAGACGTAAAGCGCATGAAAGACCAACAGGAACACGACCTAATAATTTTGCATATTCTAATGTAGTTAAAATTAATGTACAAAAAAATGAAGTTACAATAGCAGGCGGAACACAATTTTCACGTCCATTGTTTGCAGTAAATTCACCAGAGAGTACTAATAATCATTTTCTAATACCGTCAATTACAACTAAGTATCCTAGTACAATTGAGGTTTTTGATATGAATGGTGTTAAAATTGAAAATAATCGATTCGATTTTACAAAAGAAGGAACCTATGTTTTTACTGTTGTAGCCACTTCTACAGGAGCAAATGGAACTGTGAAAGATTGTGTTAGTTATGCTACAATTACTTTAAATGTATATGATCTTGCAAAATGTCGTGTGGTTACAGAACGTGTTGTTGCAACTGCAGCTCCTTCGGGAAGTGGTTGGGGTACAACTTTAGCAGGAGTGGTTACAAATAAAGAATTGGCCTATGATAATGATTTGTCAACCTATTCTACGATTTCATCTGTAGTTGCTTTACTTGGTTTAGGTACGACTTGGCAAAATATTTATTTTGATCATGTTGTTCCAGCAGGTACACCTTTAAAGGTTAAATTAGGACAAGAGTATAGTGGATTACAACTTGGTGGAGGTATAACAGTAGTTGGTTTAGATGAAAAAGGAAATTCAATTGGACCTATTAAATCTGTTGGTGAAGGTGCTTTACTTGATTTGTTAGTAGGTGATAATGTATTTGAATATACCTTTGTACCAACAAATGCACGTGGTAAAGCAGTCGCTTACAAAGGAGTTCGTGTTATTGTGGGAAGTTTATTAGCTGTCGCAAATAATGCTGTATTATATGGAGCGTATTACGAAAAAGATAGAGTTTTAGCAGAAAACGAAACAGTTCCTGAGGAAACTATTTATGCGAAAGGTGCAAAGTTACCTGCATCTAACACTCAACCAAATAAATTGAAATATATTGTACCAAATTCTCCAGAAGATATTGTCGTTTTAACTCCTCAAAATGAAACAACAGGAATTAAATTAAACAATTACGTAAATGACGTGACTTGGGGAGTAGAAGACGCTGGCTTAGGTGTTGCAACATCATTATCATCAGTTGTTTATCCATATTTAGCGGTAGACGAAGATCCTTTTACTTATGCTATTTTTAACAAAACAGTTGCTGCTCTTAACCGACAAAAATTGACGGTTAACTTAAGAAATACTGCACGTCCAGGTGATGAATTAGAGTTAATCATGACGAGTGAAGGAGTAAATATATTATCGCTTGATTTAGGAGCTAGCTTTAAAGTTCAACGTTACATGGATGATATACCTGTAGGACCTGTTGTTGCAAGTAACCAATTTAAAGTAATTAACCTTAATTTGTTTTTATTTAAAAATCCAATTCCACGTTTTAGAATTACAGGAATCGATCAACCTTTTAATAGAGTAGAGATTACTTATTTTAGTCTTGTTCAAGCAAACTTAGGTAACTATACTTATTTACATGATATTTCGATTGTTCCTCAATCTGTCTTTGGAAACACAATAGATGTCAATAAGACATTAGAGATTTGTGCAGCAGATTTGATAAAGATCAAAAAACCTTCAGTGTGTACTGATTTTAAACTAAATTTTGTATTAGGAGAAATTGTCGAACAAGAAGTTTTTGATTATGATGAAAACGGACAATTAGTTTCTAAAATTGTAAAGAGTTATAAAGAATTAGAAGGAGAATCAAATCAACTAAAAGACAATGTAGTAACTCGAGTTCATGAAGACGCAAATACTGCTTATTATGAAATCAAAAAATTATATGAAATTAATAATCCTAATCAAATTTTATTAGTTAAAGTACAAGCTGTACAAAATGGACAAGATTATGGTGCTCCACAATATATAAGAGTTGAACTAAAAAATTGTCTTGATAGTATGGTAAATCCAGTAATTAATTTAGATACGAAAGATTTAATTAATATTAAAGATTTTTCTGCTTCAAATTAGAATTAAATTATAAGGCTATATTTTTTTCATAAAAATAGATAGCTATACTTAAAAACCAGATTAATTTAAATTAATCTGGTTTTTTTTTAAATCAATGATATAAACCTATTAACTGAATCTAAATATTTGTAGAAAACTCAACAATTTGCTGAGCAACAAGCTTTAATTTAGGTTTTTTCGAACTTGTTCTTTGTTTCACTCGATCTTCATACAACTCGATTTTGATTTCCTTAATTCCTTTTAGAATAGTATAGGTTTCTTCTTTCGAATAGTTGTAGCCTCTTACATTAGCCCCTTCTTTTCCTGCGACATAAACGATTTCTACATAATATTTTAATAGGATACTATGTTCAAGTGACTTCTCTTTTTCGAAACGAATTTTTCTTACTTTATGTATAGAATGTCCACCAGAATTAATATTTCCTTGCAGTGAAAACCTTAATTTTTTTTCATTCTTTTCGTGCATTACAATCGCAGGTTCCAAACGTTGTGTAATCGTTACAAAATTGGTTTTTTGATACTTTCTACCTGTTTCAGGATCTTGTGCAGTCACTATTTTTGGTGTAGCTAAGATGGTTTCAACCTTTAATTTGGTTTGAGCAGAGCAACCGACAAAGGCGAATAAAATAATGATATAATGCCATTTCATTTTTGTTTTAAAAATACTGCATAAAAACTATTTAATTCATCACTGCTTTTAGCTATATTGAATAAAAAATCGCTTGATTAAAGAAATGAAGCGATTTTTTTAAATTGTAGTTTTAGTTAATAAGAATCAGTTAGTAATCTTATTGCGAATGTAAATGGTGATGAAATTTCCGTTTTATAACGACAAAGTTGAGAAATTTTGGCACCCTATAATATCCCTATTTATAGTTATTTTTTAAGGTTTTGAAATCAAACCATATTCTATTGCAGTGGTAATTGCCGAACTTAGGTTAGAAGTCTTGAACTTTTCGATCAAGTTTTTTCTATGACTATCAACTGTATGCGTACTGATAAATAATTTTTCTGCAATTTGTTGAGTCGTTAATCCTTGCGCTGCTTCAATCATAATTTCTTTTTCGCGTCGTGTAAGTTTCGGAATGGTATTCAACCCATCTTTTTCCTTTTTACTCAATACATTTTTTGTTTGTGAACAAAGAAATTTCTTTCCATCAAAAATTGAGTTGATTCCTTCTAAAATTTCATCAACAGAAGCATTTTTCTGAATATATCCCGAAGCACCTTCTTCCAAACAACTATTTATCACCGCATATTCGTTATGTACACTTAACATGATGATGTGCATTGCGGGGTATTTTTTCTTTATAGGTTTTATCAATTCAATACTATTGGTATCCGAAAGATTGATGTCTAATAAAAGAATATCAATTTCAGTTGATTTTAACGCTTCTTGTAATTGTTGAGCAGAAGTGTAACAATCCACAACTTGTAAATTAGATTGATAACTTAAAATATTTCGTAATCCTTCTGATAATAAAGGGTGATCGTCTGTAATTGCTATATTAATCATAAATTATTGTTTAGGAAATTGGAACTCTATAGTGGTTCCTAAATCGATTTCTGAGTGTATATTTAAATGTCCTTTTAAAAACTGAATACGGGATTGAATGTTATGCAAACCTGCTGATTGTGTGAGTTTAGTATTGTTTACATCAAAACCTTTTCCATCATCTTCAACCGTTACAGTATAATTGGTATCATCTTCGACAAATTGTATAATTATTTGTTCGGCTTGAGCGTGTTTTATGGCATTGTTCACCAACTCTTGAATAATTCGGTACACCAATAATTGATTTTCTTTGTTTAATGAATTGGTAAATCTCAAAAATTGAACATCAATATCCAATTGTTCGTTTGCCATACGAATGGCATATTCTTTTAAAGCTTCTTCCAATCCATATTTCAGTAACAAATCGGGCATTAAATTATGTGCAACGCGGCGCAATTCATCGACAGCTCCATCCAATTGATGAATAGATTTTTCCATGTCTATTTTTGAGTTTTCGTCAATTTTTTCATTCAAATGAGTTAACTGAATTTTAGTTCCCGAAAGTAAACCACCCAAACCGTCATGTAAATCACGAGCAAGACGAGTACGTTCTTGTTCTTGACCATCGAGAAGTGCTGTTAAAGTCGAAATCTTAGAATTTTGTCGTTCTTGTTCAATCTCCAAATTATGTAATTCTTCTCGTTGTTTTAAATGCTTATTTCGCTGTTTTAGTGCATAAAGTAATAAAGCAAGTAGGACGATAAAAACAACAATCGAAAAGATGTAATAGTTATTTAATTTATTTTTGAAATTAAGTTCTGCGATATAATTCACCAATTCGTCTTTACGATTTTTATTCTCTAAGTTAGATAGTTTTAGATTTTGTTGAGAAATGGTTAATTCTTGTGACCTTTTGTCCGCTTCTAAACGTGATAATTTTAATTGTTTTCGTTGGAAATTCTCGCTTAGCTTGGTGTTTTCTAACTCTTGTTTTTGCTGAATACCTAACGAATGCATCAATTGAATTTGTTGCT